>NZ_JBVVQB010000002.1:127516-287696 GCF_055811775.1 Mesorhizobium sp. WSM4844
CGGCCCCAACCCCCGGCGGGCTGGCCGCCGGGGCGGGGGTTTGGTTGGGGGGGTGGGGCCCGGGTGCCCCCCCCCTGGGGGGGGGGGGGGGTACCCCCCCCCCCCGCCGCTTGATCACTGAACGGCCCTAATGGCTTCGACCATCGCCTTCAGCTTGTCGTCCTTGACGTGCTTTTCGTAGACCGGTCCCATCGCGTCGATGAAGGCCTGCTTGTCCGGCGTCGTGATCTGCGAACCGGCCGCCTCGACCTTGGCACGCGATTCCTTGACCTTGGCGGCCCACAGCTCACGCTGCTTGGCGACGCTTTCCTTGGCGGCCGCCTTGAAGATCGCCTGGTCTTCCGGCGTCAGCTTGTCCCAGCTCGACTTCGCCATGACAAAGGCTTCCGGCACCATCGTGTGCTCGTCGAGCGAATAGTGCTTGGCGACTTCCGCATGCTTGGCGGTGTCGTAGCTCGGAAAATTGTTCTCCGCGCCGTCGATGACCCCGGTTTCGATCGCCGAATACACCTCGCCATACGGCATCGGCGTCGCGTTGGCGCCGAGTGCGGCCACCATGTCGACGAAGATGTCGGACTGGATGACGCGGAATTTCAAGCCGGCCATATCGGCGACAGAGTTGATCGGCTTCTTCGAATTGTAGAAGGAGCGCGCGCCGCCGTCATAAAAGGCGAGCAGCACCAGCCCGACCTGTTCGAACGCCGCCGCGATCTGGTCGCCGACTGGTCCGTCCATGACCTTGTGCATATGGTCTTCCGAGCGGAAGATGTAGGGCAGCGAGGGCACGGTGGTTTCGGGGATGAGTCCGTTGAACGGCGCCATCGAGACGCGGTTGAGGTCGATCACGCCGGAGCGCACCTGCTCGATCGTGTCCTTTTCCTCGCCGAGTTGCGCGGAATGATAGACATCGACCGAATAGCGGCCGGCCGTGCGCTCCTTCACAAGCTCGCCAAAATATTTGACCGCCTCGACCGTCGGATAGCCGTCCGGGTGCGTGTCGGACGAGCGCAGGACCGTCTGGGCGCTTGCCGTTCCGGCCATCAGTGCGGCGGCCAGTAGCGTAGCTCCCGCCAGTCTAGAAAAATGCAGCATTGGTTCCTCCCGTTTGAACGATGGCGGCAAGCGCCGTTAGAGCCGGTACGCCTTTTTCGCGAGCGTATAGGCAAGTTCCAGCGCCAGCTCGTGCGCCTCGTCCTCGCGGAGCCGGTGCTCGGCGACGAGACGCGCAAGAAAGGCGCAATCGACCCGACGCGCCACATCGTGGCGAGCCGGGATGGATGGAAAGGCGCGGGTGTCGTCGTTGAAGCCGACGGTGTTGTAGAAGCCGGCTGTCTCGGTGGTCATCTCGCGGAACCGGCGCATGCCCTCCGGGCTGTCGTGGAACCACCAGGCCGGCCCGAGCTTCAGCGCAGGATAGACGCCGGCGAGTGGCGCCAGTTCGCGCGCGTAGCTGGTCTCGTCGAGCGTGAAGAGGATGATTGCAAGGTCGCGCTCCAGGCCGACGCAGTCGAGCAGCGGCTTCAGCGCCGTCACATAGTCGGTTCTGGTCGGGATGTCGAAACCCTTGTCCCTGCCGAACTTGTGGAAGACGGCAGGCGAATGATTGCGCCAGGAGCCGGGATGGATCTGCAGGACCAGCCCGTCGTCGCGGCTCATCTTGGCCATCTCGGTCAACATTTGGGCGCGAAACAGTTTTCGCTCACGCTCGTCGTCCGAACCCCGGCGGATGCGGTTGAACAGCTCCTGCGCGGCAGCATCCGACAGATTGGCGGTCTCTGCCGTCGGATGGCCGTGATCCGACGCGGTCGCGCCAAAACTTTTGAAGAAGGCCCTTCTCTGGCGATGCGCATCGAGATAGCCGGCCCAGCTGCCGGTATCGCAGCCGGTGATGTCGCCGAGTCGATCGAGATTGGCAGAAAAGCCTTCGAAATCGGGATCGACGACGGCGTCCGGCCGGTAGGCGGTGACGACGCGGCCCTCCCAGCCGCTGTCGCGGATCATCTGGTGCCATCTGAGATCGTCGAGCGCGCCCTCGGTCGTCGCGATGACCTCGATATTGAAGCGCTCGAACAGGGCTCGCGGGCGAAAATTCTCCCACTGCAGCAAAGACGAGATCGTGTCGTAATGGCCGTCGGCGGTTGCGGCCGTCAGCGGCTCTTCGATGCCGAACAGATGGGCAAGCACATGGTCGAACCACAGCCGCGTCGGCGTGCCGCGGAACAGATAATAGTGCTCGGCGAAGCGCCGCCAGATCGTTCTGCCGTCGGTCTCCACCGGTGAGCCGTCGAGCGTTGGCACGCCGAGATCCTCGAGCCGGACGCCCTGGCTGAACAGCATGCGGAAGATGTAATGGTCCGGGACAACAAGCAATTGCGCCGGATCGGAAAACGCCTCGTTGAGCGCATACCAGCGCGGATCCGTGTGACCGTGCGGGCTGACGATCGGCAGATCCTTGACAGCTGCGTAAAGATCGCGGGCGAGCGACAGCGGACGCGCCTCCGACGGAAACAGCAGATCCGGATCGGTCAATGCGGCCACGTCGTTCCTCCCATCCCGGCCATCGGTAGGGTCGGAAAGAAATAATGTCAACATACAAAAAATAGATTGTTGTATGATGACTTTAACGCAACGTCAGCCCATTGTGCGGGAACGAAACGGATGTTACGCCGCATGCCTGCCACGCCCGGCACGAGCTCGATCAGACCCATCGCACGATGACAGACAGACGCCTTTCCAACAGCACGCGGCAGGCATTGCCGGCCTCGGTCGCGGTCCCCGGATACGACCGCAACCGTGTCGTACCCGGCATCGTCCATCTCGGCGTCGGCGCATTCCACCGCGCCCATCAGGCAGCCTATGTCGACGATTGCCTGGCGGCAGGAGAGACGGATTGGGGCATTGTCGGCGTCTCGCTGCGAAGCGCCGACACACGCGACGCGCTGGCGCCGCAGGACGGACTTTACACGCTGGCGGTCAGGAGCAGCGACAGCGAAAGCCTGCGCGTCGTCGGCTCGATCCTGTCGATGCTGGTGGCGCCGGAAGATCCCGGTGCGGTGCTGGCCGCGCTGACCGATCCGCGCACCGCCATCGTCACACTGACGATCACCGAAAAAGCCTATCTCAGGGCGGCGGGTGGCGGACTGGACACAGCCCATCCCGACATCGTCCACGATTTGGCCAACCCGCAAATGCCGCGGACGGCGCATGGTTTTCTGGCCGAATCGCTTGCGCGCCGCCGCGCCGCCGGTATCCAGCCATTCACAGTGCTGTGCTGCGACAATCTCCCGGCCAACGGCGCCACGCTGCGCCGGCTGCTGGTCGAATTCGCCGCTTTGCGCGGTACCGATCTCGCCCGCCACATCGCCGATGAGGTGGCGTTTCCGTCGAGCATGGTGGATCGCATCGTGCCGGCGACCACCGATGCCGACCGGGCACGGATATCAGGCCAGCTCGGCGTCGATGACGCCTGGCCTGTCATGACCGAGCCGTTCTGCCAATGGGTGGTCGAAGACGATTTCCCGGCGGGCAGGCCGGCCTGGGAAAGGTTCGGGGTCACCATGGTCGGTGACGTCGGGCCGTTCGAGGACATGAAGCTGCGCCTGCTCAACGGCTCGCATTCGGCGATCGCCTATCTTGGCCTGCTCAGCGGCTTTGAGACGGTCGACCGCGCCTTCGCCGATCCGGCGATCCAGCAATTTGTCGACGGATTGTGGGCCGAGGCGATCACGACACTGCCGAAGGACGCCGGGCTCGACACAACCGACTACACGGCCCAGCTTGCCAAGCGCTATTCGAACACCGCGCTCGCCCATCGGACGGCGCAGATCGCCAATGATGGCAGCCAGAAACTGCCCCAGCGCATCATTGCCTCGGCAATGGAGCGGATGAGTGACGGTGCCCCGCCCGCCTATCTGATGCTGGTGGTCGCCGCCTGGATCGCGGCTTGCGAGGCGCGCGGCAAAGCCTTGCCGGAAAACCACTTCACCGACCCGCTCGACCTGGCTTTGGCCGCACTTGACACTCGGCATCTGTCGGCTGGCGAAGCGGTGGTGGCGGTGTTCGACCTGGCCGGCTTCGCCAAGGGCGGTGCCGAGCGCCTGACGCTGATCGACCTCGCGGCCGCCCATCTCGAACGCCTGCGCCAGGGCGGCGTGGCTGCTGCTTTCACAGCGCTGGGGATAGTCACTAAGAGGCCATGAGGCCGCCCTGAAACGCGCCATGCGCCGCGGTAGATTCGCTAATGGGCCGACCGCCCACTTACCTTCTCCACTTGTGGGAGAAGGTGGCCGAGCGAAGCTCGGTCGGATGAGGGGTGTTCCCGAGAACGCCGACGCCTCATTTCTTCCAACACCCCTCAACCGTCTTGGCGCTGCGCGCCAATCCACCTTCTCCCACAAGGGAGAAGGGAAGTGGCGCCTGCCCTCTATGCCGGCAAAATCGCGCCTTCGAGTGTGGTGAGCTGGCTAAGGAACTGCTCGGCCTTGCTGCGCGTCTCGTCGTCTTTGGCGTCGGCGACGTCTTCCCTGGCTTCCTGGATACGGCGGGCGAGGTCGGCGCGGTCGATGTCGCCGACGGCTACAGCCGATTCTGCCAGCAGCGTGCAGCCGGCCGGAACAATGTCGGCAAAGCCGCCGAACACGACGTAGCGCTCTGCCTTGCCTTCCGCGGTCTTTACCGTGACGACGCCGGGCTTGATCGTGGTCATGACCGGCGCGTGATGGGCCATGACGGTCATTTCACCTTCGGCGCCCGGAATGACGACGGATTCGACCTGTTCGGAAACCAGCAGGCGCTCCGGCGAGACCAGTTCGAATTTGAAAGCTTCAGGCATGATCAACTCAGCGAATGGTGAATGGTGAATGGTGAATGGTCCGAAAGACCTTCACTAAGCCTCGATTTCCTGTCCGCTGCTCCCCATTCACAATTCACTATTGACCATTCACCAATCACGCCGCTTCGGCCGCCAGGCGCTGTGCCTTCTCGACCGCTTCTTCGATGCCGCCGACCATGTAGAAGGCGGCTTCCGGCAGGTGGTCGTAGTCGCCGTTGCAGAGGCCCTTGAAGCCCTTGATGGTGTCGGCGAGATCGACCAGCTTGCCCGGCGCGCCGGTGAACACTTCGGCGACGAAGAAGGGCTGCGACAGGAAGCGCTCGATCTTGCGGGCGCGGGCCACCGTCTGCTTGTCCTCTTCCGACAGCTCGTCCATGCCCAGGATGGCGATGATGTCCTGCAGCGACTTGTAGCGCTGCAGGATCGACTGCACCTGGCGGGCGACCTGGTAGTGCTCTTCGCCTACGACCATCGGGTCGAGCATGCGCGAGGTCGAATCGAGCGGATCGACGGCCGGATAGATGCCCTTTTCCGAGATCGCGCGGTTGAGCACGGTCGTCGCGTCGAGGTGGGCGAACGAGGTCGCGGGCGCCGGATCGGTCAGATCGTCGGCCGGCACGTAGATCGCCTGCACCGAGGTGATCGAGCCCTTGGTCGTCGTCGTGATGCGCTCTTGCAGCGCGCCCATGTCGGTGGCCAGCGTCGGCTGATAGCCCACGGCCGAAGGAATTCGGCCGAGCAGCGCCGACACTTCGGAGCCAGCCTGCGTGAAGCGGAAGATGTTGTCGACGAAGAACAGCACGTCCTGGCCCTGGTCGCGGAAATATTCGGCAACAGTCAGGCCGGTCAGGCCGACGCGGGCGCGCGCGCCCGGCGGCTCGTTCATCTGGCCATAGACGAGCGCCGCCTTGGATCCTTCGCCGCCGCCCTTCTTGTTGACGCCGGACTCGATGAACTCATGATAGAGATCGTTGCCTTCGCGGGTGCGCTCACCGACGCCGGCGAACACCGAGAAGCCGCCATGCGCCTTGGCGACGTTGTTGATCAATTCCTGGATCAGCACCGTCTTGCCGACGCCGGCGCCGCCGAACAGGCCGATCTTGCCGCCGCGGGCATAGGGTGCCAGCAGGTCGAGAACCTTGATGCCGGTGACCAGGATTTGTGCTTCCGTCGACTGCTCGACATAGGTCGGCGCCGGCTGGTGGATGGAGCGCATCTCGATGCCGTCGACCGGGCCTGCCTCGTCGACCGGCTCGCCGATGACGTTGATGATGCGGCCGAGCATGCCCGGACCGACCGGCACGGTGATCGGCGCGCCGGTGTCATAGACGTCCTGGCCGCGAACCAGACCTTCGGTCGAGTCCATGGCGATGCAGCGCACCGTGTTCTCGCCGAGATGCTGAGCCACCTCGAGCACGAGACGATTGCCGACATTGGACGTTTCCAGGGCGTTCAGGATCGCCGGCAGATGTTCGCCGAACTGCACGTCGACAACGGCGCCGATGACCTGGCGAACCTTGCCGGCCAGGCCGGTCTTGTTGATGGCAACGGTCGGCGCCTTCGCCGCGGCAGCCTTGGCGGGCGCTGCCGCCTTCTTGGCCGGAGCCGCCTTCGCTGCGGCTGCCGGAGCCTTTGCCGGTGCTGCCGCCGTCGCGGCGGTCTTCGGGGCCGCCTTCTGGGGGGTCGCTGCTTTCGCCATCGTCTTTACCCTTTTCGTCTCTTTGTTTCTCACGCGATCCGCCTGAAGGTCGCTGACCTTCATGCGAGCGCGCCTAGAGCGCCTCGGCGCCCGAAATGATTTCGATCAATTCCTTGGTGATCTGCGCCTGCCGCTGGCGGTTGTAGGTGATCGACAATTTGTTGATCATGTCGCCTGCGTTGCGCGTCGCATTGTCCATGGCGCTCATCTTGGCGCCCATCTCGCCGGCGGCGTTTTCGAGCAGAGCGCGAAAAACCTGGACGGAAATGTTGCGCGGAATGAGATCGGAGAGGATTTCGCCCGGCTCCGGCTCGTATTCATAGACGGCACTACCGCCGTCCGTCGCCTCGGCGGCAGCGGTAGGAACACCTGCCGGGATGATCTGCTGGGTTGTCGGGATCTGGCTGATCACCGATTTGAACTGCGAATAAAACAGCGTGCAGATGTCGAAGCCGCCCTCGTTGAAGAGCTGGATGACCTTCTTGGCAATGCCATCGGCATTGACGAAGCCCAGCGTCTTCACCTCGCGCAAGTCGACGCGCTCGAGGATCAGCGCCGCATAGTCGCGACGCAGGATGTCGAACCCCTTCTTGCCGACGCAGATGATCTTGACCTGTTTCCCGTCGGCCAAAAGCTTGCGGATGTGATCACGGGCAAGGCGTGCGATCTGCGAATTGAAGCCGCCGCACAGACCACGCTCGGCGGTGCAGACGACGAGCAGATGCACGTCGTCCTTGCCGGTGCCGGTCATCAGCGCCGGGGCCTCGCCGCCGCCGCCGATCGCCTGGGTGATGTTGGCCAGCACCGCGCCCATGCGCTCCGAATAGGGGCGCGCTGCTTCCGCCGCCTCCTGCGCGCGGCGCAGCTTCGCCGCGGCGACCATCTGCATCGCCTTGGTGATCTTCTGCGTCGCCTTGACCGAGGCGATACGGTTACGAAGGTCTTTTAGTGAAGGCATGCTTCAAACCTGATCCCGTCCGTCCGGCCGTCGTTCAAGCAAAGGTCTTGGCGAAGGTGTCGATCTCCGCCTTCAGCTTGGCGCGCAGATCGTCCGACAGCGCCTTCTCCTTGCGGATGCCGTCGAGCACCTCCTTGCCGGCCGAGCGCATGTGGCTGAGCAAGCCATGCTCGAATTTGCTGACCTGGTCGATCGCCAACTTGTCGAGATAGCCGTTGACGCCGGCGAAGATCACCGCGACCTGTTCTTCGACCCTGAGCGGCGAGAACTGCGGCTGCTTCAGGAGTTCGGTCAGGCGTGCACCGCGGTTGAGCAGGCGCTGCGTCGCGGCGTCGAGGTCGGAGCCGAACTGGGCGAAGGCCGCCATTTCGCGGTACTGCGCGAGCTCGCCCTTGATCGAGCCGGCGACCTGCTTCATCGCCTTGATCTGCGCCGAGGAGCCGACGCGCGACACCGACAGGCCGACATTGACCGCCGGGCGGACGCCCTGGAAGAACAGATTGGTTTCCAGGAAGATCTGGCCGTCGGTGATCGAGATGACGTTGGTCGGGATATAGGCCGACACGTCGTTGGCCTGGGTCTCGATGATCGGCAGAGCCGTCAGCGAACCGCCGCCATTGTCGTCATTGAGCTTGGCGGCACGCTCCAGCAGGCGCGAATGCAGGTAGAAGACGTCGCCCGGATAGGCTTCGCGGCCCGGCGGGCGGCGCAGCAGCAGCGACATCTGGCGATAGGCGACGGCCTGCTTGGACAGATCGTCGTAGCTGATCAGCGCGTGCATGCCGTTGTCGCGGAAATATTCGCCCATCGTGCAGGCGGTGAACGGCGCCAGGAACTGCATCGGCGCCGGATCGGAAGCGGTGGCGGCGATGATGATCGAATAATCGAGCGCGCCGCGCTCTTCGAGGACTTTCACGAACTGCGCAACGGTCGAGCGCTTCTGGCCGACGGCGACGTAGACGCAGTAGAGCTTTTCCTTTTCCGGGCCGTGCTCGTGCACCGATTTCTGGTTGAGCATGGTGTCGAGGATGATCGCGGTCTTGCCGGTCTGGCGATCGCCGATGACCAGCTCGCGCTGGCCGCGGCCGACCGGGATCAGCGCATCGATGGCCTTGAGGCCGGTCGACATCGGCTCGTTCACCGATTTGCGCGGAATGATGCCGGGCGCCTTGACGTCGACGCGCTTGCGCTCGGTCGCCTGGATCGGGCCCTTGCCGTCGATCGGGTTGCCGAGCGCATCGACGACGCGGCCAAGCAGGCCCATGCCGACCGGCGTATCGACGATGGCGCCGGTGCGCTTGACGATATCGCCTTCCTTGATGTCGCGGTCGGCGCCGAAGATGACGACGCCGACATTGTCGGCTTCGAGATTGAGCGCCATGCCGCGGATGCCGCCGGGGAACTCGACCATCTCGCCGGCCTGGACATTGTCGAGGCCATAGACGCGGGCGATGCCGTCACCGACGGACAGAACCTGGCCGACTTCGGAGACCTCGGCCTCCTTGCCGAAATTCTTGATCTGGTCTTTCAGAATTGCGGAAATTTCCGCGGCGCGGATGTCCATCAGCCGACCTCTTTCAGTGCAAGCTTGAGCGAATTGAGTTTGGTTTTGAGCGACGTATCGATCTGGCGCGAGCCTATCTTGACCACCAGCCCGCCGAGCAGCGACGGATCGACGGTCACGGTGATCGCGACATCCTTGCCGGCAACGCTTTTCAGCGCCGCCTTCAGCTCGGTTTGCTGGGCGTCGGTCAGCGCATGCGCCGAGGTCACTTCAGCGGCGGTCTCGCCACGATGCTCGGCGGCGATCTGGCGGAATGCCTTGATCATGCCGGGAATGGCGAACAACCGGCGGTTCTGGGCGACGACGCGCAGGAAATTGCCGGTGAGGCCGGTGATCCCTGCCCTGTCGGCGATCGCCGCAATGGCCTTGGCCTGGTCCTCGCTGGAGAACACCGGGCTATTGATCAGGCGGGTCAGATCCGCGCTGCCTTCGAGCATCGCCGCGAAACTGTTGAGGTCGGCCTCGACCTGGCCGACCGAATTCGCCTGGAGCGCGAGCTCGAACAGCGAACCCGCATAGCGCTCTGCGACACCTGAGATTGGCGATGACGATTGGGCCACGGACCGTCTTTTCTCTTGTCTGACAGGCCGCAGATTATTGGCGCGAGCGAAAACTCTGGCTAAATCTTTGACCTTACTGCATTTTTCCAAGCACGAAGACGCGGCTTCCGCTATCCCCGGCCGAAAGTCGATTGCCGTCTAGCACAGGCATTTTAAGACCGCAATGCGTCGCCCGGCATGGTTTTCAGGCACTATTGTCGCATCCGGCGGCGCGGTTCGACCGCCGGTCCCGAATTAGCCTTTGATTCAAGGCACAAAGCCGAAGGCGAAGGCAAGCGGCAGCGCCGCCAGCACCAGTTCCACCACGATGGAAACCCAGTTGAAGGGCGTGTTGGCGCCATCCGACATCATCGACAGCAGGCGGCCGAAGGCGGTGAACAGCCAGGAAAAGCCAAGCGCCATGTAGAGCAGCGGTTGCGCAAGCAGAATGCAGCACAGGCCGACGCCGAGATAGAAGCCCGACATCCTGCCGCGCCCTTCGGCGATCGCCGCCGCCTTTTCGGGCTTGACCTGCAGTCTGAGTATCCGGAAAGCCAGTGCCGGCGCCAGGAACAACATCAGCCCGAACAGCAAAGTCACGACGGCGCTCGACCACGCCAGCCACTCGCCCTGGCTCATCGGCCACGGAAACGCAAATTCCATACTGTCCCCTCGCAAATGGCTGTTTCGAAATTTCTGGCATTCTAGCGAAGCAAGAGACATGCGCCAGATGCGCGTCACGAATTACGGGCGCGCATCAGTCCAACACGAACACGACCGCCGCCTCGGTATGGATGCGCGTCGTACGAAGAGCTTCATGACGGGCTGTTCCTACTTTTTGGAACGCTAAGCATTATGACCACATGAGACCACACAGGGAGTGAGGCGCTCGAGGTGTGGTGCTGGAATATATTGCAAGACCCGCCTGCGGCTGACTAGGCTAACTCCAAACGCCTCACAAAAAGCTCTGCGGGTCGATGTCGACCTGCACGCGCACCGAGCCCCGCAGCTTCGGTCCCTCGGCCAGCATGGCGCGAATGAACACCTGAATGTCGGCGCGCCGTTCGCCCTGGATCAGCAGGCGAAAGCGATGGCGGCCGCCGATCAGCGACAGCGGCGCCTCGGCCGGGCCGAGCACGAACAGGTCGGCGGCCTGAGGTGCGGCGCGCCGCAAACCCCGCGCATGGCCCTCCGCTTCCGCCCGCGTCGCAGCACTGACGATGACGCCGGCGAGCCGGCCGAAAGGCGGCAGCACCGCCCGCTCGCGCTCGGCGATCTCGCGCTCGTAAAAAGCCTCGGCGTCGCCGGAGACGATCGCCCGCATGACCGGGTGGTCGGGCTGAAAGGTCTGCAGCAGGCCAAGACTCTTCTTGCCGGTGCGGCCGGCGCGGCCGGTCACCTGGCTGAGCAGCTGGAAGGTGCGCTCGGCGGCGCGCGGATCGCCATTGGCCAGGCCGAGGTCGGCGTCGACCACGCCAACCAGTGTCATGTTGGGGAAATTGTGTCCCTTGGCGACGAGCTGCGTGCCGATGACGATGTCGGCCTCGCCATTTGCGATGGCTTCAAGCTCCAGCCTCAGCCGCCGCACGCCGCCCATCAGGTCGGACGACAGGACGATGGTGCGGGCGTCGGGGAAATGCGCGACGACTTCTTCGGCGATGCGCTCGACGCCCGGCCCGCAGGCGACCAGATGGTCGAGCGTGCCGCATTCCGGGCAGGCCTCGGGCCGCCGCTCATTGTGCCCGCAATGGTGGCAGACGAGCTGGCCGCGAAAGCGGTGCTCGACCAGCCAGGCCGAGCAGACCGGGCAACCGAAGCGATGGCCGCAGACCCGGCACAGCGTCAGCGGCGCATAGCCGCGCCGGTTGAGGAACAGCAGTGACTGTTCCTTCTTCTCCAGTGTCTGGCGCATATGGCCAAGCAGCACCGGCGACAGGAAGCCGCCGCGTGCCGGCGGGGCGCGGCGCATGTCGATCGTCTTCAGGTCGGGAAGCGCCGCCTCGGCAAAGCGCGCCGAAAGCACCGCCCTGCTATAGCGGCCTTGGCTCGCATTGACCCGGCTTTCGACCGACGGTGTCGCCGAGGCGAGCACGACCGGAAAGCCGCCGATGTGGCCGCGCACCACCGCCATGTCGCGGGCATTGTAGAAGACGCGGTCTTCCTGCTTGTAGGCGGGGTCGTGCTCCTCGTCGACGACGATCAGCCCAAGCTCCCTGAACGGCAAAAACAGCGCCGAACGCGCGCCGGCAACGACGCGCACGCCACCTTCCGTCACCTGCCGCCAGACACGCTCGCGCATCCTTGGCGGCAGGTCCGAGTGCCATTCGGCCGGCTTGGCGCCGAACCGTTCCTGGAAGCGCTCGAGGAAGGCGTGGGTCAGCGCGATCTCCGGCAGCAGGATCAGCACCTGCTTGCCGCGGTCGAGCGCCGCCGACACCGCCTCGAAATAGACCTCGGTCTTGCCCGATCCGGTCACTCCGTCGAGCAGCGTGACGCCGAATGCGCCGGCCGCGACATTGCTGCGCAGCATCTCGGCTGCATCGCGCTGGTCCGGCATCAGCGATGGCTGGGCGTAGCCTGGGTCGGGTGCTGCGACCACCGGTCGCGGCGGGATCATGACGGTCTCGAAGACGCCTTGCGCCTTCAGCCCGTCGATGACCGTCGACGACACGCCGGCCGCATGCGCCAGCCCGGACCGCGTCCAGGCGAGCCCGCCTTCGGCTGTCTCCAGCACGCGCATCCTCGCATCCGTCACACGGTCGGGTCTGGCCAAGGTGCGTTGCAGGCCTTCGATCCACGGTTCCGGGTCGAAGGCCTCCGGCGCCCGCAGCAGCATGCGCGCCACCATGCCGGGCGGCGACAGCGTGTATTGCGCAATCCAGTCGACGAAGCGGCGCATGGCGCGGTCGATCGGCGGGCAGTCGAAGACCTGCTCGATCGAGCGCAGTTTTTTGGCATCGACCTTTTCGACGGCGCCGTCCCAGACGATGCCGGCAACCTGGCGCGGACCGAGCGGCACGCGTACGATCGAGCCCGGCACCACGCGCATGCCGGCGGGCACGGCATAGGTGTAGGGCCGCTCGGCGGGCATCGGCACCAGCACCGGTGCGGCCGCGACAAAGGGCGAATCTTCGATCATGAGGCGTGACCTTGCCCCGACTTTCGTCTAGATCAAAGTCCGACCCCCAGAGGTGCATGACATGCACTAGAGCGACGTGCGTCCATCCGGACGCACAAAGTACGCTCTAGAACTTTAAACCTCGCATCGTGCTTCCGAAAATCGATTCGATTTTCGGGCCGATGCGATAAAAATCTTCAGGAGACCGTCATGAAATTTTTTGTCGACACCGCCGATGTCAAGGAAATCCGTGAACTGAACGATTTGGGGCTGCTCGACGGCGTCACCACCAATCCTTCGCTGATCCTCAAATCCGGCGGCAAGATCGCCGAAGTCACCAGAGAGATCTGCGAGATCGTCAAGGGCCCGGTCTCGGCCGAAGTCGTCGCCACCGAATACAAGGACATGATGGCGGAGGCCAAGATCCTGGCCAGGATCGCCGACAACGTCTGCATCAAGGTGCCGCTGACGCTCGACGGCCTGAGGGCCTGCAAGGACATCCGCTCGGACGGCCGCATGGTCAATGTCACGCTGTGCTTCTCGGCTACCCAGGCGCTGCTCGCCGCCAAGGCCGGCGCCTCCTTCATCTCGCCCTTCGTCGGCCGCATCGACGACAGCGGCTGGGACGGCATGGAGCTGATCGCCGATATCCGCACCATCTACGACAATTATGATTTCCAGACCGAGATCCTGACCGCCTCGGTGCGCACGGTGAACCACGTCAAGCAGGCCGCACTGATCGGCGCCGACGTCATCACCGCGCCGCCGGCCACGCTGAAGGCGCTGGTCAAGCACCCGCTGACCGACAAGGGCCTGGAGCAGTTCCTCGCCGACTGGGCCAAGACCGGCCAGACAATCGGCTGAAATCAAGAAGATCGGCTGAAATCAAAACGCCGTGTTCCCGTAAAAAAGGCCGAGCAATCGGCCTTTTTTTGCGCCAGCAATCAGGCCTCGGCGGTAGCCGGAACGTCTCGATCCAGGCCGAACGGCGCTAACCCGCCACCGTCTTGCCGTGCTTGACCAGAGCCTGGGCGATCGACAGGCGCAGCAGGTCCGCCAGTTCGCGCGCCGCGCGGTTCTCGGCGTCGATTTGCGCCCGGTAGGAGGCGAACTCCTGACGGGGCCGGTCGAAGGACGACGCTATCGAGCGCTTGCCGGTCGCGATCGTCGTGCCGGTCCTGGCCTCGGTCAGCACATAATTCGCGGTCAGTGTCACCGTGCCCGCGGTTGGTTCGTCGTCATCGGTCGTGACCTGCACCTTTGCAGCAGATTCAACAAGTTCGGTAACGCCGAGATCGAGCGAATAGGCGGGCGACGCCGGCTCGCCCGCACCCTGGCCGAGCGCGAAAATCAGATTGTTGCGGACCTGCTGGGCGTAGCGAGTGTTGACCGGCTTGACCGAGATGGACCCGAGTTCGGCGGCAGCGCCAACTTGCGAACCGGCCGACAGCGGCGCGCTCGAATAGAGCGGGCGCACCGTGCAGGCCGAAACCAGCGCAACCGAAGCGACCAGCCCATACAGCGCGGCACGGCGCAGCAAATGCGTCACTTCTGTCTTCCTCGGATCAGGCAACGACATTGACGATCCTCTGCGGGACGATGATCACCTTGCGCGGTGCCTTACCTTCGAGCGCTTTCTGCACGAAGTCGAGAGCCAGAACCGCTTTTTCGACGGCACCTTGGTCCGCGTCGCGGGCAATTGTCAAATCGCCGCGCTTCTTGCCGTTGACCTGGACCGGCAGCACGATCTCGCTGTCGACGACAAGCGACGGATCAAAGACAGGCCAGGGCCGTTCGGCGACCAGATCGGTGCCGCCGAGCGCCTGCCAGCATTCCTCGGCCAGATGTGGCATGACCGGCGCAATCAAATGCACGAGGATGTCGACGGCTTGCCGGCAAGAAGCCTTGAGCGCCGGATCGGCCTTGCCTTCGGCCGCCTCGTTGAGCGGCGTGTTGAGCGCATTGGCGAGTTCGTAGATGCGGGCGATGGCGCGGTTGAAGGCGAGCTTTTCAATGTCCTCGCCCACCGATTTCAGGATCTTGTGCGCGGCCTTGGAAACAGTCCCTGCCTCGCCCTGCTTCGCCGCTGCCGGCTGGATTCCGGCGAGCGATTCGGCGGCTGTCGACACCAGGCGCCAGATACGCTGGATGAAGCGGTGCGCGCCGGCGGCGCCCTCGTCGGTCCATTCGACGTCACGTTCGGGCGGCGAGTCCGACAGCATGAACCAGCGCGCGGTGTCGGCGCCGTAGCCGTCGGTGATCTCTTCGGGGCTCACCGTGTTCTTCTTCGACTTCGACATTTTTTCGAGCGGGCCGATCACCGCCTCTTCGCCGGTCGCGATTTCTATGGCGCGGCGCTTGCCATCGACGTCCTCCAGCCGCACCTCGCTGGGCGCAAGCCAGCGGCTGTTCGCGCCACTGCCGACCCGATAGGTCTCGTGCACCACCATGCCTTGCGTGAACAGGCCCCTGAACGGCTCGGCGAGGTCGACATGGCCGGTCTCACGCATGGCGCGGGTGAAGAAACGCGAATAGAGCAGGTGTAAAATGGCGTGCTCGATGCCGCCAATATACTGGTCGACCGGCAGCCATTCGGTAGCTGCCTTGGGATCGGTTGGGTCGTTCGCCCGGGGCGCGGTGAAGCGCGCAAAATACCACGACGAATCGACGAACGTGTCCATCGTGTCGGTTTCGCGGCGCGCATCCTTGCTGCATTGCGGGCATTTGACGTGCCGCCAGGTCGGATGGCGGTCGAGCGGATTGCCCGGCCGGTCGAATTCGATGTCGTCGGGAAGCTTGACCGGCAGGTCCGCCTTCGGCACCGGCACGACGCCGCAATCCTCGCAATGGATCATCGGGATCGGGCAGCCCCAGTAGCGCTGGCGCGAAATGCCCCAGTCGCGCAGGCGGAAGTTGACCTTGCGCTCGGCCATCCGCCGGTTGCCGATGGTCTTTTGTTCCAGCAGCTTGGCCACTTCGTCGAACGCCTGATCAGGCTTCATGCCGTCGAGGAAGCGCGAATTGATCATCACGCCGTCGCCGACATAGGCCTCGTCGATGATCTGGAAGTTTCCCTGGATCTCGCCTTCCGGCATCACCACCGGAATGACCGGCAGGCCATATCGGTTAGCGAAGTCGAGGTCGCGCTGGTCACCGGACGGGCAACCGAATATGGCGCCGGTGCCGTACTCCATCAGCACGAAATTGGCGACATAGACAGGCAGCGTCCAGTTCGCGTCGAACGGATGGACGACTCGTATACCGGTATCCATGCCCTTTTTTTCGGCCGTTTCCAGCGCCGCCACCGAAGTGCCCATGTGACGAACCTCGTCGATGAACTTGGCCAGCGCCGGATTGTTTTCGGCCGCCGTCTTGGCCAGCGGATGGTCAACTGCGACCGCCATGAAGGAGGCGCCGAAGATGGTGTCGGGCCGCGTCGTGTAGACCTCCAGCTCATCTTCGCCGTCAACTGGAGTGGCCAGCGGCCAGCGGATCAGCAGGCCTTCCGAACGGCCGATCCAGTTCGCCTGCATCAGCTTGACTTTTTCCGGCCATTCGTCGAGGCCTTCCAGCGAGTCCAGCAGGTCCTGCGCATAGTCGGTGATCTTGAAGAACCACTGCGTCAGCTCGCGCTGTTCGACCAGCGCACCGGAGCGCCAGCCGCGTCCGTCGATGACCTGTTCGTTGGCAAGCACCGTCATGTCCTCCGGATCCCAGTTGACCTTGGAGGATTTGCGCGTCACCAGCCCCTTCTCGACGAAATCGAGGAACAGCATCTGCTGGCGGTGGTAGTAGTCGACATCGCAGGTGGCGAATTCGCGCGCCCAGTCGAGCGACAGGCCCATGACCTTGAGCTGCTCGCGCATGGCGGCGATGTTCTGATAGGTCCAGTCCTTGGGATGGACCTTGTTCTGCATCGCCGCGTTCTCGGCCGGCATGCCGAAGGCGTCCCAGCCCATCGGGTGCAGCACGTTGAAACCCTTGGCCCGCTTGTAGCGCGCCACCACGTCGCCCATCGTGTAGTTGCGGGTATGGCCGATATGGATGCGCCCCGACGGATACGGAAACATCTCGAGCACGTAGTATTTCGCACGCGGGTCGTCGTTGTCAGCCTCGAACAGCTTCTTGGCGTCCCAGGCCTTCTGCCATTTGGGCTCTGATGAGCGCGGATTGTATCGTTCGGTTGCCATTGGGTGTTTTTCACTTAAAAAGCATGCGCGAACAGCCGGACATGCCCGGCGGCTCAGGAAATGTCGTCGCGGTGTTCACCATGGATTGCCGGACCCGTCAACTGCGACGCCCCGGCCAGGACAAAAACCAGAGTCAGGATATAGGCATGGCGAGCGCCGTCGAACAGTTTTTCACGGTCAAGGCGAGGATCGCCGCCGCCGAGCGCGAGGCAGGACGGCAAGCCGGCGCGGTGACGCTGGTCGCGGTCTCGAAGACCTTCAGCGCCGACGATATCCGCCCGGTCATCGACGCCGGGCAGCGCGTCTTCGGCGAGAACCGCGTCCAGGAAGCACAAGCCAAATGGCCAGCGCTGAAGCAAGCCTTCCCCGACATCGAACTGCACCTGATCGGTCCGCTGCAATCGAACAAGGCGAAGGAAGCAGTCGCCCTGTTCGACGTCATCGAGACGGTCGATCGCGAGAAGATCGCCGCCGAACTCGCCAAGGAAATCGCCAGGCAAGGCCGGTCACCAAAACTCTACGTTCAGGTCAACACCGGCTCGGAACCGCAAAAGGCAGGGATCGAGCCGCGCGAAGCCGTACCCTTCGTTACGCGCTGCCGCGAGGTCCATGGCCTCGCCATCGAAGGCCTGATGTGCATTCCGCCGGCCGATGAGAACCCCGGCCCGCATTTCGCGCTGCTGGAAAAGCTCAGCACGGAGGCAGGGGCGGAGGCGCTTTCGATGGGCATGTCCGGCGACTACGAAACCGCGATCGCCTTCGGTGCAACCAGCATCAGGGTCGGCTCGGCGATCTTCGGCAGCCGCTAGCGGGCATTTTAGCGCCAGTTTAGCGATCAGCCTTGATATAGTCGGGCGCGGGGTGACGGTCCTCGATCCTTGGACAATCTGACCTGTTTCCCGTTGCACCGGATCGTCGGTCGCGGAGCTTGGTCCAGAACCACCCGGCCGTTACGCCAACAAGTAGAAACGAAACGTATCGTTCCTATATCGACCGGGTCATTCCAAAACTTTCCGGAGCCGCACCATGCGTTACAATAAACTTGGAAACACGGGGATGTTTGTCTCCGAACTGTGTCTCGGCACCATGACCTTCGGCGCCGCCGACCAAAACAACCAATGGGGCCTGATCGCCAGCCTCGACCAGGATGGCGTCGACAGGATCGTCCAGCGCTCGCTCGCCGCCGGCATCAATTTCTTCGACACGGCCGATGTCTATTCCTTCGGCGCATCGGAACGATTTCTCGGCCAGTCGCTGCGCAATCTCGGCATCGAGCGGCAGGACGTGATCATCGCCACCAAAGTCCATGGCGCCATGGGCGACGGCCCCAACCAGCGCGGCTCCTCGCGCGGCCACATCATGGATTCGGTCGACGGCAGTCTCGAGCGGCTGCAACTGGACCATATCGATCTCTATCAGCTTCACGGCACCGACGCGGTGACACCGATCGACGAGACGCTGCGGGCGCTCGACGATCTGGTTACCAGCGGCAAGGTCCGCTATGTCGGCGTCTCGAACTGGGCGGCCTGGCGCATCGCCAAGGCATTGGGCATCGCCGAACGCAAGGGCTTTGCCCGTTTTGAGACGGTCCAGTCCTACTATTCGATCGCCGGCCGCGATCTGGAGCGCGAGATCGTGCCGCTGCTCAACGAGGAGAAGCTTGGACTGATGGTCTGGTCGCCGATGGCGGGCGGGCTGCTTTCCGGCAAATACGGACCCGGCGCGCCTGGCAATGGCGAGGGCCGCCGCGCCAGCTTCAATTTCCCGCCGGTCAATGAAGACCGCGCCTGGGCGGCGGTCGCCGTCATGCGCGAGATCGCCGGCAAGCACGGCGTCAGCGTCGCCACGGTGGCACTTGGCTATGTCTTGGCCAAGCCGTTCGTGATGAGCGTGATCATCGGCGCCAGCCGCATGGAGCAACTCGAACAGAACCTTGCCGCCACCGCGTTGAAGCTCGACAGCGACGATCTTGCTCGTCTCGACGAAGTCAGCGCGCTGCCATCCGAATATCCGGGCTGGATGCTCGAGCGCCAGGCGGCTGGCCGGCGTCCGGCGCCCTTTGCGGAGAAGAAGTAAATCTCATCTTCGATTTCGGGAGCCGGCGGGCTCCCGATCTTTCTTGGGCTCAGCTCAGCCGGACCGTCTCGACCAGAAAGTCGAGAAAGGCCCGCACTCGGGCCGGCAAATGTTTGCCCTGGCCGACGTAAACAGCGTGGGTAAGCTCCTCGTCGCCGGGGTTGAAGTCCTCCAGAAGCGGGACCAGCCGGCCGGCGGCGATGTCGGGCTCCACATGCCAGCACGCCAGCCGGGCGATCCCAGTGCCCGAAAGCGCCATCAGTCGCATCGCCTCGCCGTCGCTGACCAGCGCGTTTCCGGTGATCGGGACGATGAGGGTCTCG
The DNA here is from genome assembly GCF_055811775.1 of Mesorhizobium sp. WSM4844. Classification (NCBI taxonomy): domain Bacteria; kingdom Pseudomonadati; phylum Pseudomonadota; class Alphaproteobacteria; order Hyphomicrobiales; family Phyllobacteriaceae; genus Mesorhizobium; species Mesorhizobium sp. WSM4844. Next base: position 146,815 of record NZ_JBVVQB010000002.1, read on the forward strand.
CCGGCCGAACCGACGAAGGGCCAACCGTCGACATGGCGCATGAAGCAGAAGCCCATCCGGTTGTGGTGATCGAGATCGGCCGGCGTTTGGAGCGCGCCATGCGTCCTGATGTACGATGGCGCGGCGACGACGACCAGCCGGCTCTGTCCGAGCTTGCGCGCCACCAAACGTGATTCGCCGAGCGGCCCGGCGCGGATGGCGACATCGGCGCGCTCCTCCATCAGGTCGATGACATTGTCGGTCAAAACCAGATCGATGGCGATTTCCGGATAGCGTTCGAGAAAGCGCGGCAACAGCGGGATCAGACGGTGCTGCCCGAACGGCACGTAGCTGTTGACCCGCAGCCGGCCGCGCGGCGCAGCACCAGCCGCCGCCTCGCGCTCGGCTGCCGCCATGTCGGCCAGGATGCGCATGCCGCTGTCGAAGAAGGCCGCTCCCTCCGGTGTCAGTTGGAGCTTGCGAGTCGAACGGCTGATCAGCCGCGCGCCAAGCCGGGCCTCAAGCCGCGCAATCAGCTTGCTCACCGCCGACGGCGTCATCCGCAGCATCCGCGCCGCAGCCGAAAAACTGCCCGCTTCGACGACACGGACAAACACTTCGATCTCGCCGGAGCGGTTGATGTCGGGCCTCGCCATTCGTGAATCTATTTCACAGACAATGTGCCCGACGCAAGTCTGGTTCACAGCACATGGCAACACGATCTTCCGGGTCGGGGCGCAGGAGGACACGGCGTCCTGTCGTCAAAACTGCTGTCATCGGAGTGGGAACCGCAATGCCTCTTGCACTTTATGCTCTCGCCGCCGGTGCGTTCGGCATCGGTGTCACCGAATTCGTCATTATGGGCCTGCTGCTCGACGTCAGCACCGATCTCGGCGTCTCGATCTCGGTCGCCGGCCAGTTGATCTCCGGCTATGCGCTGGGCGTCGTCATCGGCGCGCCGCTGCTGACGATCGCCACCGGCCGCTGGCCGCGCAAGACCGTGCTTCTGGCGCTGATGGCGGTCTTCACGCTGGGCAACCTCGCCTGCGCGCTGGCCCCCGACTACTGGACGCTGATGGCTGCCCGCGTGCTCACCGCCTTCGCCCACGGCACCTTCTTCGGCGTTGGTGCGGTGGTTGCGACCGGGCTGGTCGCTCCCAACAGGAAGGCCTCGGCGATCGCCCTGATGTTCACCGGCCTGACCATCGCCAACATCCTCGGCGTGCCCTTCGGCACCTGGCTCGGCCAGGCCTTCGGCTGGCGGGCGACCTTCTGGGCTGTAACCCTGGTCGGCATCGTCGCCTTCGCCATCATTCTCCTGCTGGTGCCGCGCAGCCCGGCAGCGCTGGAGAGGAGCGACCTGCGCGGCGATCTCGCCGTGCTCGGCCGCGCTCCGGTTCTGCTTGGCTTCGCCGTCACCGTGCTGGGCTATGCCGGCGTCTTCGCCGTCTTCACCTATATCGCCCCCCTGCTGACCGAGATCACCGGTTTTGCGGAAGCGGCGGTGTCGCCGATCCTGCTTGTTTTCGGCGGCGGCCTCATCGCCGGCAATCTCGCCGGCGGCAAGTTCGCCGACCGCTGGCTGGTTCCTTCCGTCCTCGGCAGTCTCGTTGTGCTGGCGCTGGTGCTCGGAACGATGACCTTCGCCCTGCACAGCCGGGCGATGGCTGTCATCCATGTCGGCCTGCTCGGCGCCGCCGCCTTCGCCACCGTAGCGCCGCTGCAGATGTGGGTGCTGGAAAAGGCTGAAGGCGCCGGCCAGAGCCTCGCCTCGTCCTTCAACATCGCCGCCTTCAACCTCGGCAACGCCGCCGGCGCCTGGCTCGGCGGCATGGTCATCGCGCATGGCCCCGGCCTTGGCGCCATCACCTGGGTCGCCGCCCTGCTGCCGCTCTCGGCGCTCGCCGTGGCGTGGCTGGCGCTGCGCCTCGATCGCCCGACGCTTGGCGAGCCGGCATCTGCCCGCTCGTAGCAACCCGACGAAACCACCTTAGACATCACAGGAGAAAAAGATGGATTATCGACGTCTTGGCGCCTCGGGCCTGAAGGTTCCGGCGCTCTCGTTCGGCGCTGGAACCTTTGGCGGCTCGGGGCCGCTGTTCGGCGCCTGGGGCAACAGCGATGCGACGGAAGCGCGGCGGCTGGTCGACATCTGCCTGGAGGCCGGCGTCAACCTGTTCGACACCGCCGACGTCTATTCGAACGGCGCCTCCGAGGAAGTGCTCGGCGCAGCCGTCAAGGGCCGCCGCGATGCCGTGCTGATTTCGACCAAGACCTCGCTGCCGATGGGCGACGGACCCAATGATGCCGGGTCCTCCCGTTCGCGCCTCATCAACGCGGTCGAGGACGCGCTCAAGCGTCTCGGCACCGATTACATCGACCTGCTGCAGCTGCATGCTTTCGACGCCGCAACACCGATCGAGGAGGTGCTGTCGACGCTGGACAGTCTCGTGCGCGCCGGCAAGCTGCGCTATGTCGGCGTCTCCAACTTTTCCGGCTGGCAACTGATGAAATCGCTCGGCCTGGCGGACAAGCACGGCTACCCGCGCTACGTCGCCCATCAGGTCTACTATTCGCTGGTCGGCCGCGACTATGAATGGGAGTTGATGCCGCTCGGCCTCGACCAGGGCGTTGGCGCGCTGGTGTGGAGCCCGCTCGGCTGGGGCCGCCTGACCGGCAAGATCCGCCGCGGCGAGCCACTGCCGGAAAAAAGCCGGCTGCACGACACCGCAAGTTTCGGGCCGCCGGTCGAAGACGAGTTGCTCTACAGGGTTGTCGATGCGCTCGAAGCCGTGGCCAGGGAAACCGGCAAGACCGTGCCGCAGATCGCCATCAACTGGTTGCTGCAGCGGCCGACAGTCGCCTCCGTCATTATCGGCGCGCGCACCGAGGAACAGCTGCGCCAGAATCTTGGTGCCGTCGGTTGGTCATTGACATCAGACCAGATCAAGAAGCTCGACGCAGCAAGCGCGGTGACCGCAGCCTATCCGTATTTTCCGTATCGCCGGCAGGAGGGTTTTGCCCGGCTGAGCCCGCCTGCGGTCTGAGAGTCGCGATCGTTCGTTCGGGTAACCATCATAAACATTCGGGACTAGCCGAAGCCTCCCCAACCGAAGCTCCGAGATGTTTCCGCCAATCACCAAGGCATGCGGAATCCATCATGCAAGCAACCCGCCAGAACATCCTGCGCCGTTGCCCTAATGCAGCACGAACTCGCCATCGAGCTTCCGCCACTCATTGGGCGCGATCAGCTTCTGGTGCGTATAGCTCACCGAATGCAGCGGACCATCGAGCTTGGTCTGCCAGAATTCGATGAACCGGATCAGCACCGGAAATTTCGGAGCGATGTCGTAGTCCTGCCAGATGAAGCTCTGCAGCAGATGCGGGTGATCGGGAAAATGATAAAGGATCTTGGCCGTGGTCAAGCCGTAGCCCTTGAGCATCAGGTCCATTTCGGAATGGTCGCGCATCGCGGTCCCCTGGTTGATTCTCCTTTCCTCCCAATTTGAAATTGTGCGCGCTATTTGCTTAATCGTCTATTGATATTTCGTAGTTAAAGGCCGGATTTACGACACAAAAACATGCAGTTAGCAGCGATCGTGGTCGAGTGCTGATAGTGGCGAAAACGACCTCTGCGGCATCCCGCCGCGCGAATCCAACGTCTAATGTTGCCGTCACCGCGGAACTGTTAATAATGCGCGCGAATTCGCGGCCGCTTCGCCGCGATGCCGCTCGGCGAGCAAGCCGGGCGGCCTTTCGGGAGGAAGGCAAAGATATGTCCGATGTTCATGTCCATCGCGTCCAGCCGGCGTGGAAGAAGAACGCACTGATCGACAATGACACCTATTTGAAATGGTACGCCGACAGCGTGAAGAACCCGGACAAGTTCTGGGGCAAGCACGGCAAGCGCATCGACTGGTTCAAGCCCTACAGCAAGGTCAAGAACACCTCCTTCGACGGCAAGGTCTCGATCAAATGGTTCGAGGACGGCCAGACCAATGTTTCCTGGAACTGCATCGACCGGCATCTGAAGAAGCGCGGCGACCAGACCGCCATCATCTGGGAAGGCGACAATCCCTACGATGACAGGAAGATCACCTATAACGAGCTCTACGCGCATGTCTGCCGGCTCGCCAATGTGATGAAGAAGCACGGCGTCAGGAAAGGCGACCGCGTCACCATCTACATGCCGATGATCCCGGAAGCCGCCTATGCGATGCTTGCCTGCACACGCATCGGCGCCATCCATTCGGTGGTCTTCGGCGGCTTCTCACCGGACGCGCTGGCCGGCCGCATCGACGACTGCAAATCAAGCTTCGTCATCACCGCCGACGAGGGCCTGCGCGGCGGCAAGCCGATCCCGTTGAAGGACAACACCGACAAGGCGATCGAGATCGCCGCCAAGGCCGGAACGAAAGTCGAAAAGGTCGTCGTCGTGCGCCGCACCGGCGGCAAGACCGGCTGGGTGGCCGGACGCGACGTCTGGTACCATGACGAGATCGCGACGGTTAAGGCGGAATGCAAGCCGGAGAAGATGAAGGCAGAGGACCCGCTGTTCATCCTTTACACATCGGGCTCGACGGGCAAGCCGAAGGGCGTGCTGCACACCACCGCCGGCTATCTCGTCTATGTCTCGATGACCCACCAATATGTCTTCGACTACCACGACGGCGACATCTACTGGTGCACCGCCGATGTCGGCTGGGTCACCGGCCACAGCTATATCGTCTACGGGCCGCTCGCCAACGGCGCCACCACGCTGATGTTCGAAGGCGTGCCGAACTATCCGTCGCAATCCCGCTTCTGGGAGGTCATCGACAAGCACAAGGTCAACATCTTCTACACCGCGCCGACGGCTTTGCGCGCGCTGATGGGTGCCGGCGACGCCCATGTCACCAAAACCTCGCGCAAATCGCTGCGCGTGCTCGGCACGGTCGGCGAGCCGATCAACCCGGAAGCCTGGGAGTGGTATTTCGATGTCGTCGGCAACGGCAAGGTGCCGATTGTCGACACCTGGTGGCAGACCGAGACCGGCGGCATCCTGATCACGCCGCTGCCCGGCGCCACCCCGCTCAAGGCAGGTTCCGCGACGCAGCCGTTCTTCGGCGTCAAGCCGCAACTGGTCGACGGCGACGGCAAGGTGCTGGAAGGCGTTGCCAGCGGCAATCTCTGCATCGCCGATTCGTGGCCGGGCCAGATGCGTACCGTCTATGGCGATCACGAGCGCTTCGTGCAGACCTATTTTTCGACTTACAAGGGCAAGTATTTTACCGGCGACGGCTGCCGCCGCGACGCCGACGGCTACTACTGGATCACCGGCCGCGTCGACGACGTCATCAACGTCTCCGGCCACCGCATGGGCACGGCCGAGGTCGAATCCGCGCTGGTTTCGCACGAGAAAGTCTCCGAAGCCGCCGTCGTCGGCTACCCCCACGACATCAAGGGCCAGGGCATCTACTGCTACGTCACATTGATGGCTGGCGAGAAGCCGAACGAGGAGTTGCGCAAGGAACTTGTCGCCCACGTCCGCAAGGACATCGGCGCCATCGCCACGCCCGACAAGATTCAGTTCGCTCCGGGCCTGCCGAAAACCCGCTCGGGCAAGATTATGCGTCGCATCCTGCGCAAGATCGCCGAGGACGATTTTGCCGCGCTCGGCGATACCTCGACGCTGGCCGACCCGGCGGTCGTCGACGACCTCATCGCCAACCGGCAGAACAAGCGGGCATAAGAAACATCCGGTCGACGTTCGGCGGAAACCCGATCGGATGAGATCGGCTCGCTCCCCGCTCTACCGATAAAGGTCCGCCCGCGTCGGCGGCAGTCCGCTCGGGCCCCGCGCGCGCTTGGTGACGACGGTCTGGAAAATCTGCGCCGAGGCGCGTTCGAAAGTGATCGAACAGCCGGTGAGATAAAGCAGCCAGAGGCGCGCCTTGGCTTCGCCGACCTCGGCGATCGCTTCATCGAAGCGTGCGTGGAGGCGCTCGGCCCACAGACGGCAGGTGCGGGCGTAGTGCTCGCGCAAATTCTCGACATCGTAGACAAGAAAGCCGTGCGCTTCGAGATTGCCGAGCGTCATGCCGATCGTGTCGAGTTCGCCGCCGGGAAAGATGTATTTGATCAGCGCTTTGAATTCCGGGCCCTTGCGCAAGGTCTTCTTGATGCTACCCTTGTCGCGCCGGGTGATGGCGTGATGCAGATAGATGCCGCCCGGCTTGAGCAGGCGACGAATGGTCGAGAAATAGGCGGCGTGGTTGGCCAGCCCCAGATGCTCGAACATGCCGATCGACGAGATCTTGTCGAAGGAGCCGGACAGCTCGGCATAGGACTTTATCTCGATGGTGATGCGATCCTCCAGTCCCTCAGCACGGATGCGCTCGCGGGCGAGCTGGGTCTGGGCTTCCGACAGCGAGACGCCATGGCCGACGACGCCGTAATTTTTCGCGGCATGGATGAGCATGGCTCCCCAGCCGCAGCCGATGTCGAGCAGCCTTTCGCCGGGCTTCAGCCGCAGCTTGCGGCAGATATGATCGAGCTTGTCCTTCTGCGCCTGGTCGATGCCATTGGCGAAATCGGTGAAATAGCCGCAGCTATAGACCATGCGTTCGTCGAGGAAGAGCCGGTAGAAGGCGTTCGAAATGTCGTAGTGGTGCTGGATTGCCTGCCTGTTCGATCCGCTGACGAAGGGGTTGCGCCCGGAAAGGTCGGTCCGCGCCGTCATCTGTTTTCGCGAAAACAGCACGGCTGGCAGGTCGCGCAGGACCGCGAGCTTGGGCAACGACTTGAGCTTCGCCCTGAGCTTGCCCTGCGCAGGCAGAGCGTAGAAATCGAACAGCGACCCGTCTTCCACGTCGATGGTCTTGGAAATCCACATTTCGATCAGCGTCGAGAGGTTGGGCCGCCGCATCACCTGCCAGACGATGTCCTGGTCGTTGATGGTGACCACGGGGCCGGTGGCGGGGCCGATCCGCTCGCCGTTCCACAGCTTGACCGCGAAACCCGGCTTCAACGTCTCGATAACCGTTCGAACGATCCGTGCGGCTCTCTCGGCTGCCTCCATTTCGTTCCTCCTGCTCAGCCCTTGGCGGTCCGGCAGCGACATTGCCTGTCCGATCGGATAGTCGCAAGCAGTTAGCGGCAAGCCCCCACCGCATTTTCACGATGGCGCCTTGCCATTTGCAGATCGACACCCCATCATGAGGGCGTGTTCAACAAATCGAAAGGAGGTGATCCGATGTCGAGTGATTTCGTTTTCCAGAACGTGGCCTCAGCGGATTGCACTTTCGGGAAGCAGTCTTCCCGTTAAGGCGCGAGATGCGCGGCTGGCGACGCTTGGAGCGCCGCGCGTCCTTTGGATGCGCAAAGGACGCTCCAGCACTTTAAGTCACGTCGCTGCCATGAGCCGCGCCATGGACGGAAACACGGAAGGCCGCCGGCTTCGAAAGAAGCGGCGGCCTTTTCCTTGTCCGGATCCTGCCGGGTCAATGCCCTCTATTTGGTCAATGCCAGGCTTTCGATGTTGCGCGCTATGTCCTGGAAAGCCTGGTTGAGTTCCGTCCCGTTCGCGGCCTGATAGAAGTGCTTGATCTTGCCGGTATCCGGGCTCGCGCAATTCTGCAGTGTCGCCTGGGCATTCTCCTCGTTGAGATCGAAACCGATGGTGAAGATTTCGATGCCCTTGTCGCGCATGGCGGTACAGAGCGTCTTGGCTGCCGTGCGGGTCGGTTCCTTGCCGGCATCATTGTAGACCTCACCGACAGTGCTGGCATCGAAATAGGACAGGTTGAACTCGCCGTCGGTCATCAGGATCGCGATTTTGGCGACCTTTTTCGGATCCGCCTTGGCCGGCCGCTGCGACGCGTTCATCACACTGCCCCAGTTTTCCGAAAGCATGTACCAGGTCCACTGCACGCCGATATGGCCCGCGGTGCCGCCCGATGCGACAAAGTTCTTGATGACGTTCTTGAGCGCCACGGCGTCCGCCGTCAGCGGCTTCAACGCGGCGACCGGGCAGGCAGCCGTGCCGGTCGGCCAGGCGAAGAACGACAACAGGTAATCGCGATTGATCATGCTGATGTCGGGACCTACATCCGAATATTGATAGGTGCCCTTGCGCTCGGTGGCGCAATTGTCCGGACGCGTTAAGCCGGAGACATACTGTATAGCGCCATTGCCGGGCGCCTGCTTGCGCTGGCTGGTCGAGGCTTCGACGTAGACGCTGCTGCCGGCAAGCGCGCCGGCATTCACCGAGTTGGCGTAGGGCACGATGGAGACTCGCACTCGGGGGTTGGCGGGGTCCTGACCGCCCAGGAAGCTGTCGACCGCGTTCGCTGCGGCCGTCCTCAGGTCGATTATTTTCTGGCCGGCCATTGAACCTGTGACGTCGAGCATCATCGCCACTTCGATCGTCTTGTCCGAATAGACTGCCGTCGTCGATGCGGCAATGCGCTTCATGTCGCCCATGCCGAAGATTGGAAAATAGAGGCCAAGATCGACATGGATCTCCGCCTGAACCGTCTTGGCGATTTTGTCGATGGTCAATGTGTCCAGGACGATCCGATCAGTCTGCAGCATGCCCGCTCGGCTGTTGGCATCGAGAAACGCCTGCACCGACTTGTTGGCGTCGGCCTCGTTGATGACGCCGGTGGTCAGGTCGCGTGCCGTCGAGGTCACCGCCGCATCGACCACGCCTTGCAAGCTCGATTTGGTGTTGTAGAGCTGCGAAACATTGACGGCAAAGCCGACGCCAAGCGCCAGCACCGACGCGACCATGCCGAACAGAACCGCTAAATTTCCGCTTCGATCTCCGGCAAAGCCGCCGATCGCGTGAACAAGACCCCCAAAACGCCGCATGCTCGCCTCCATTCGCCACGACTCGAGCCGTGTGAGGGCCGCATTGCAGGATTCCGGCCGGACGGCGTCGTCATCGCAGCAAAAGCCGGCGGCTCATCGTCAAACCATTGTTTTTGCTTAGTTTCGAAATGCGGCAAGGTAAATAGACGGTAAACGACAAGCCGCTGCGGCAGTTTCGTTTACCAAGCGCTTACCATGATCCCGACCGCTGCCGTGGAGCACAACAGCTCGATCCCGATCCGGCACAGAGGGTCTGTGCCGAAGCGGATCAGGCGCATCATATCCGTAGGACAGCCGGGTGATCGTAACAGCCGGACGCGCCGTTCGCGCTTGCGCGCTTCTATGCCAGCATCTGCGCGCTGGCCGTCCTGTCGACGCCGCGATGGGGCGGGTTGAACAGATTGCTTTCCTGCTCGTAGGTCCAGACCTTGAACAGGCTGAGCCGGTGCGGGCCGAAACTGTGCAGCAGCGGCACGTCGGTCGCGTCGCGACCGCGCGCGATGACGACGCGGCCGATCCTCGGCATGTTGTGGCGGGGGTCGAACGTGTACCACTTGCCGTCGAGGAACACTTCCAGCCACGCCGAAAAATCCATCGGTGCCGGGTCGACCGGCACGCCGATGTCGCCGAGATAACCGTTCACGTAGCGGGCTGGGATGTTCATGCAGCGGCAGAGCGTGATCGCCAGATGAGCGAAGTCGCGGCAGACGCCGACGCGCTCCTCATGCGCCTGCGCCGCCGTGCGGGTCGGGCGCGCATAGCCGTAGCCGAACGACAGACGGTTGTGGACATAGTCGACGATCGCCTGCACCCGGGCCCAGCCGGATGGAACAGGCCCGAAAACCTGCCAGGCCAGATCGCTGAGATGATCGGTTTCGCAATAGCGACTGCCGAGCAGATAACAGAGCACCTCGTCGGGCAACTCCGCCACCGGCACTTCCCTGGCCAGCGTGTTGACCTCGTCGGTCTCGCCGCTGTCCTCGACGACTGCGTCGTAAAGAATGCGAAAGCCTCCGCCAGGCGCGGTGAAGCGGCGGCAGGTGTTGCCATAAAGATCGTGATAGAGCCTGGTTGGGACGGAAGGCGAGGTCAGCACGCGCGTTTGCCGCTTGATGTCGGCCTGGCGCTGCTTGTGGATCTCGAGCAGCGAAATCACCGGGGTGGATTCAGCACAGTCAATGGCGATTTCGTAGCCGAGCCGAATCAGCATTGCGGTTCCCCTCTTGTGAGTGTCGTGGAAGACGATTGGATTAACGCGAGATGGCCGGCCGTGGTTCCCTGGTCTGTCGAAAAAGGCGATCTCGTGCCTTCCCATGCCGCCGGTGCGACGTTACGGTCGATCGACAGGCTTTGGTTCCTTCCGAAACAACTTGGGATAGCAGATGTTCGCAGGCAGAAAATTCGCAGCCTTGCTGTTCGATATGGACGGCACGGTGGTCAATTCGATTGCCGCGGCAGAAAGGGTCTGGGCAGATTGGGCACGCCGGCAAGATCTCGACGTTGCCGCATTCCTGCCAACGATCCACGGCGTGCGGGCGATCGAGACCATCGCTCGGCTGGCGCTTCCAGGCGTTGACCCGATGCGTGAAGCCGATGCGCTTCTGCAGGCCGAGGTGGCCGATATCGACGGCATCCTTCCAATCGCCGGCGCCGCGGCGTTTCTGGCGTCGCTGCCACCCGAGCGCTGGGCAATCGTCACTTCGGCGCCGCGCGAGCTGGCTCTGCTGCGCATCGCAGCCGCCGGCATCCCGCTTCCCGCCACCCTTGTCGCGGCCGAGGACGTTTCCCGCGGCAAGCCGGCGCCGGATTGCTTCCGGCTGGCGGCCGAGCGGCTGGGCGTCGACGCGCGCGACTGCCTCGTTTTCGAAGATGCGCCCGCCGGGATAGCGGCGGCCGAGGCCGCGGGAGCCACCGTCGTGGTGATCAGCGCCACGCACCAGCATCCGTTGCAAACGCCGCATGCTGCGATCGCCGGTTATGAGGGGATCGGCGTCACCGTCGACGACCGCGGCTGGATTGTCCTCGGCGCGGAGCGCGCTGCGGCTTAGGGTATGTTGAGATTCAGGTCAGGCCGAGCCGGAGTCGAAGACGGGCGCGAAGCGACCAGACTAGGTGGGTTCCGAGAACCGGAACGGAGCGGACTTTCAGGTCCGTGAGAAGCGCAGGAATCCGCTGTTCGCAGGCCGGCATCACCTGAATATCGACATACCCTTAGAAATCGCTGGCCCTTAGAAATCGCTGGTCAGGCCCTTCACTTCCCAATCGCCATAGCGGCCGGGTTCCCTGCCGCCACGGCCGCCGAGTTCCCGGGGCATCGCGGCTTCCTGCTGGCGATAGTGTTCGCGCCGTGCTTCCGCTTCCGCCAAAGCGCGGCGGGCTGCCGGTGTCAGCGTCCTTTGCGGCACGTCGTGACCGGGGCCGGCGTCTGCATTGCTGGTTTCGCCTGATATATTGGCTTCGTCGATCATGCGATATTCCCGGCGATTGAAACCGGCCCCAATTGAAACAGGGCCACACGTTTCCCATCATATAGCGATGAGCCGACAAGGATCGACCCTTTTTCCGAAAGGCCGGCAGAAACGGAGCAGACAATGAACACACTTCGCACCGCCATGCTTTTGGCAGCGATGACCGCGCTGTTCATGGGCGTCGGCTATCTGATCGGCGGATCGGGCGGCATGGTGATCGCCTTGCTTATTGCCGCCGCGATGAACCTGTTCAGCTATTGGAACGCCGACAAGATGGTGCTGTCGATGAACCGCGCCGTCGAGGTCGACGAAAGGAACGCCCCGGAATATTACGCCATCGTGCAGAGCCTCGCCAGACAGGCCGGCCTGCCGATGCCGAAAACCTATCTGATCGACAACCCGCAGCCCAACGCTTTCGCCACCGGCCGCAACCCGCAGAATGCCGCGGTCGCCGCCACCACCGGACTGTTGCAGCAACTGTCGCACGAAGAGGTCGCGGCGGTGATGGCGCACGAGCTCGCCCATGTGCAGCACCGCGACACGCTGACCATGACGATCGTCGCCACGCTTGCCGGCGCGATCTCGATGCTCGGCAATTTCGCCTTCTTTTTCGGCGGCAACCGCGACAACAACAATTCCCTTGGCATTATCGGTGTGCTGGTGGCGATGATCGTGGCGCCCTTTGCCGCGATGATCGTGCAGATGGCGGTCAGCCGCACCCGCGAATACGAGGCCGACCGGCGCGGCGCCGAAATCTGTGGACAGCCGCTCTGGCTTGCCTCGGCCCTTGACAAGATCGCTCGCGGCGCCGAACGCATCCGCAACCCGGATGCCGAGCGCAATCCGGCAACTGCCCACCTCTTCATCATCAATCCTCTTTCCGGCGAGCGCATGGACAGCCTGTTTTCGACCCACCCGAGCACCGACAACCGCATTGCCGCCCTGCAGGCGATGGCGCAGGACATGGCCGGTGGCGCATCCGCCTCCGCGCGGCCGCAAACGCCGATGCCGCGGCAGGCAGACGAACAGCGGCCATCGGGCCCGTGGGAGAAAGCTGAGCAGCCGGCTGAACCGGCCAGGCCGAAGTCCAATCCCTGGGGCCGCAATCCGACCGGACCCAAGGGTCCGTGGTCGTGAGCGAAGCGAAACGCCGGCACCGAATTTCAGGCGATCATGAAAACAATGCAGCGAGCCCCGGCGAACCTGTTGCGGGCCTGGCCGCGCGCAAGGCCGCGGCACGATTGCTGGCCGCCGTCATCGATGCGAGGACGCCGCTGGACGGGCTGACCGACCACGAGAACGGCCATCCGCAATACAAGGCGCTCGACCTGCGTGACCGGGCGCTGGTGCGCGCCATACTGGTCACTGCGCTGCGCTTCCGCATGACCATATCAGGGTTGCTGGCCCGCCGCCTGGAAAAGCCGCTGCCACCCAACGCCACCGCGCTTTCGCATATTCTGCATGTAGCAGCGGCGCAGATCCTGTTCCTCGATATTCCCGACAGCGCCGCAGTCGATCTTGCCGTGACCCACGCCAAGTCCGATCCGCGCACGGTGCGCTTCTCCGGTCTCGTCAATGGCGTGCTGCGCACGCTGGCGCGATCCAAGCAGGCCGAGCTGGCTGCAGCGCTTGCCGCCACCGACGAAGCGCCGAAATGGTTTTCCGACCGGCTGAAAGCCGCCTATGGTACTGAGAAAGCCAGGCAAATCCTCGCCGCCCACAGATACGAGGCGCCGGTCGACTTCACGGTCAAGACCGATCCTGCGCTGTGGGCCGAGCGGCTCGGCGGCATCGTGCTGCCGACCGGCACTGTGCGCGTGGAGAAACTCAGCGCCTCGGTCACTGAACTGCCCGGCTTTGAAGACGGCGCCTGGTGGGTCCAGGATGCCGCCGCCAGCCTTCCGGCCCGGCTTTTCGGCGACGTGAGGGGTTTGCGCGTCGCCGATCTCTGCGCCGCCCCCGGCGGCAAGACCGCTCAGCTCATTCTCGGCGGCGCCACGGTCACCGCGATCGATTCCTCGAAGAACCGGTTGGCGCGGCTCTCGCAAAATCTCGAACGGCTCGGTTTGTCCGCAGAGGTTGTCCAGGCCGATCTGCTCAAATACGAGCCGGAACAACTGTTCGACGCCGTCCTCCTCGACGCGCCCTGCTCCTCGACCGGCACGGTGCGGCGGCATCCCGACGTGCCCTGGACGAAGACGGCGGCCGACATCGAAAAACTCGCCGATCTGCAACGCAGGCTGCTCGCCCGCGCCGTCAGCCTGGTCAGGCCTGGCGGGCGCATCGTCTTTTCCAACTGCTCGCTCGACCCGCTCGAAGGCGAGGCGCTTCACCGCGCCTTCCTCGCCGGGACGGCTGACATTGTCGACGATCCGCTCCGCCCGGGCGAGATCGCCGGCATCGATCCGTTCCTGACGCCGCAGGGCACGCTGCGCACCACGCCCGCAGATCTGGAGCTCGGCTCACCGGAACGGTCCGGCCTGGATGGCTTCTTCGCCGCCCGCATGCGCAGGGCCGGCCAACGCTGAAAATTTGAAGACTGTTTTAGGAAGAATCCTGCGGAAAACAGGCTGAATTTCAAGGCCTCCGTGGAATTCGCCTTCGCATAAGTTCTTGAATCATATAAGCTTGTCTTCGGATTGGGCGCTATGAGGAGGGCTTTTGGCGATCGCTGCCGGCAGCACGACACGTCTATGGACGCTTGTCGCGAAGGAGTTCTGGCGCAAGACGCGCCGGCGCCTGCGTGGCGGGCCGATCCATCGCTGGCGCTACTCCGGCCGCACACCGGAACGCGTGTTGATCGCTCCGCCGGACCTGCGCCTGGCCGACCGGCAGATTGCGCTTGAGATTTATTATGGCCGCTATCCGCTCTCGGGACATCTGGTAGAGACCGGCGGCAAGTCGCCCTTCCAGATTGCGGTGGCCAATCCCGGCTGGCGAAAGGCCCTGCACGGCTTTCGCTGGCTGCGCCATATGCGCGCCGCCGGCACCGAGCTTGCCGCCGCCAATGCCCGCGCGCTGGTCTCCGACTGGATCACCATCCATGGCAGCAATATTTCCGGTGTCGCCTGGGAGCCCGGCACGACGGCCAAGCGCGTCATTGCCTGGCTGCAGCATTCCTCGGTGGTGCTGCAGGGTGCTGAATTTCCCTTCTACCGGGCCTTCCTGAAATCGCTGGCCATGCAGATCCGCTATCTCAGGGCGATGGCACGCGAGATGCCGGACGGCAAGGACAGGCTGCGCGCCCGCATCGCGCTTGCCTTTGCCGCTCTGTCGCTACCGGCGCCGGCGTCGGCGCTGCGCGGCGCGACCCGCAACCTCGCCGAGGAGCTCGACCGTCAGATTCTGCCGGATGGCGGCCATATTTCCCGCAATCCGATGGCCGTGCTTGAAATCCTCGCCGACCTTCTGCCGCTGCGCCAGACCTATGCCAATCAGGCCGAAACGCCGCCGGCGGCGCTGATGGGCGCCATCGATCGCATGCTGCCGGCGCTGCGATTCTTTCGCCACCAGGACGGCAGCCTCGCCCGCTTCAACGGCATGGGCGCGACCATCCACGACCGCATCGCCACCATTCTGCGCCACGACGACACCGCCGGCGCGCCGTTGCTGCACGCACCGCATTCGGGCTACGAGCGCCTCTCCATGGGCGGCGTCACCGTGATCGCCGATACCGGCCCGCCACCGCGCATCGATGTTTCCAACGCGGCGCACGCCGGATGCCTTTCCTTCGAGCTGTCTTCCGGCCGCCGCCACTATATTGTCAACGCCGGCGTCGACACCTATGGCGCTGCCGAATTCCGGCCGCTTGCCCGCGCCACAGCCGCCCATTCAACAGCCACCATCAACGACACCTCGTCAGCGCGTTTCAGCCACTCGCTGCGCGTCAACGATCTGCTCGGCACGCCGCTGATCGGCGGCCCGCAGCATGTGCCTTGCAAGCGCACCGACCAGCAAGGCACACAGGGTTTTCTGGCTCGCCATGACGGCTATGTCGCGCGCTTCGGCTTGCTGCATGAGCGCGAACTGAAATTGTCGACGAACGGCAATGTGCTCGCCGGCAGGGATCGCCTTCTGCGGCCGGGCAATGCTGCGATCCGCAACAACGGCCGCGATTTCGTCACCGTGCGCTTCCACATCCATCCCGACATAGGCCTGCTCAAGGACGAGCACGACCGTCTGGTGCTGACCGCCGATGAAGCCGACACATGGGTGTTCACCTGCACCGAGGTGGCGCCCGAGGTCGAAGAATCCATTTATTTCGCCGGTCTTGGCGGCCCGCGCCGCAGCCGGCAGATCGTGCTGGCCTTCAAGGCGTCAGAGATTTCCGAAGTCCATTGGCAACTGACACGGACGGCCATCGCCGGTCATCCGGCAAAAAGCTGAGACTGCGGTCAGTCCCGCAGTTTGATTTCCAGGCCTCATGTGCTACGGCGCGCGGACACTGTCCCAACCAGCCGTGAAAGGCCGCCAGCCCATGGCCGTCGCCGCCAAGAACATTCCCGCGCCCGACCTCGTTCCCGTTCGTCGCGCGCTGCTTTCCGTTTTCGACAAGACCGGGCTCATCGATTTCGCCAGGGCGCTGGCCGCGGCCGGCGTCGAGCTGGTCTCCACCGGCGGCACGGCAAAGGCGATCGCCGAGGCAGGCTTGGCCGTGCGCGACGTCTCCGAACTCACCGGCTTTCCCGAGATCATGGACGGCCGCGTCAAGACCCTGCATCCGTCCGTGCACGGTGCGTTGCTTGGCGTGCGCGACGATCCCGAACACGCCGCGGCGATGCGCGATCATGGCATCGAGCCAATCGATCTCGTCGTCTCCAATCTCTACCCTTTCGAGGATGTCCGCCGCTCCGGCGCCGCTTACGCCTCGATCGTCGAGAACATCGACATAGGCGGCCCGGCGATGATCCGCGCCGCCGCCAAAAACCACGCCTATGTCGCCATCGTCACAGACCCCGAGGACTATGCCTCGGTGCTCAACGCGCTTGAGATGAATTTCGGCTCGCTCTCGCAGGATTTCCGCAAGAAGCTGGCGGCCAAGGCCTTCGCCCGAACCGCCACCTATGATGCGGCGATTTCCGGCTGGTTCGCCGAAGCGCTGGAGATCGAGCATCCCACCTGGCGCGCCTTCGGCGGCAGGCTCGACCAGGTGATGCGCTACGGCGAGAACCCGCACCAGAGCGCCGGCTTCTACGTCGATGGCGACAAGCGACCGGGCGTCGCGACGGCGCGCCAGCTTCAGGGCAAGCAGCTTTCCTACAACAACATCAACGACACCGACGCCGCCTTCGAACTGGTCGGCGAGTTCGATCCGGCCCGCTCCGCCACCGTCGCCATCATCAAGCACGCCAACCCGTGCGGCGTCGCCGAGGGCGCTTCGCTGAAGGCGGCCTACGCCAAGGCGCTTGCCTGCGATCCGGTCTCGGCCTTTGGCGGCATTGTCGCGATGAACCGCACCCTCGATGCCGAGGCCGCCGAAGAGATCGTCAAAACCTTCACCGAGGTCATTATCGCGCCCGCCGCTGCCGAAGAAGCAATCCGCATCGTGGCCGCCAAGAAGAATCTGCGCTTGCTGGTCACCGGCGGCTTGCCCGATCCGCGCGCGGCCGGCTCCACTGTGAAATCCGTTTCCGGCGGGTTGCTCGTCCAGGGCCGCGACAATGCGGTGGTCGACGACCTCGACCTGAAAGTGGTGACCCGGCGGGCGCCGACAACGGCCGAAATGGCCGATCTCAAATTCGCTTTCCGCGTCGCAAAGCACGTCAAGTCGAACGCCATCGTCTATGTCAGGGACGGTGCCACCGTCGGCATCGGCGCCGGCCAGATGAGCCGCGTCGATTCCTCGCGCATCGCCGCGCGCAAGGCGCTCGACGCGGCCGAGGCAGCCGGCCTGGCCGAGCCGCTGACCAAGAATTCTGTCGTCGCCTCGGATGCCTTTTTCCCGTTCGCCGACGGGCTGCTGTCGGCGATCGAAGCCGGCGCCACCGCCGTCATCCAGCCGGGCGGCTCGATGCGCGACGACGATGTCATCGCCGCCGCCGACGCCCACGGCATCGCCATGGTGTTTACCGGCGTCAGGCATTTCAGGCATTAGGCGCCTCACCCTCCCCCTCGTGGGGAGGGTCGGCGAACGATCTTTGCGAAGCAAAGTTCGTGAGACGGGGTGGGGGCAGCGCCGCCCCCCACCTCGCTCCGCTTCGCGGATCGACCCTCCCCACAACGGGGAGGGTAAGCTCACTCCGCCGGCCGGTTGTCCGCCGGATACGGCGTGCGGACCAGGATCGCCAGGCCGACGCCGAGGAACAGCACGATTACAGCCATGCCGAGCCGTTGCGAACCGCTTACCCAGCCTATGGTCGACACCAGAAACGGCGCGAGGAAGCTGGTCGCCCGTCCGGCCAGCGCATAGATGCCGAAATAGCGGCCCGATTCGGCCGCGGTGACGCTACGCGCCATGTAGGAGCGTGACGAGGCTTGTACTGGCCCGAAGGCAAGGCCGATCAGCAAGCCGTAAAGAATGTAGGCCTTTTCCGCCGCCGTGCCGAACAGGCCGCCCGAATCGGCGGTGGAGAGCTGTAGCATCCCGAGCAGCGTGAAACCCGGTCCGGTCGAGACGATGCCGATTGTCGCGACAGACAGCATAACCAGCGAAATCATCACCACGGCCTTGGAGCCGAGGGCCGTATCGAGACGGGCGGCGATCCAGCAGCCGACGATGGCAACGACGTTGAGGATGATGCCGAACAGGCCGATCTCGGTGATCGACCAGGCGAACATCCCTGCCGCGAAAAGTCCTCCCAGCGCAAGCAGCGCATTGACGCCGTCTTGATAGATCATGCGGGCGACCAGGAAGCGGAAGATGCCGCTGCGCTGGCGCACTTCGGCCAGTGTCGACTTCAGCTCCGACATCCCCTCGCGCACCGCCGGCCCGATCGGAATGCCTTTGGCGGCATCCGGGGTAAAGAAGAACATCGGCAGGATGAACAGCAAGTACCAGCCAGCCGACAGTGGTCCGGTCGCCCGAGCGTCTTCGCCGAAGATCGGGTCGAGACCGAGGAGCGGGTCGAGACCGACGATCGTCTTGCCGGTCTCCGGCAAACCCGCCATGAAGGCGACGACGAAGATCAGCGCGATCATGCCGCCGAGATAGCCAAGACCCCAGGCCATATTCGAGATGCGGCCGATTTCGCTCTTCGGAACCAGGCGCGGCATCATCGAATCGTTGAACACCGTCGAGAATTCCGCCGCCACCGACGCCAGCGAAAACAAAGCCGCGATAAGAAACAGATTTGAGCCCGGCGCGGCAAACCAGAGCAAACAAAGACTCGTGATCTTGATCGCAGCAAAGCACGCGATCCACGGCTTTCGCGGGCCGGTCTGGTCTGCGATCGAGCCGAGTATGGGCGACAAAACGGCAATAACCAGTCCCGCCGCGGCGATGCTCCAACCCCAGACCGTCAGGCCAAGTAGATGCTGGGATTCGACGTAAGCTTCAACTGCGGCTGGACCGGCTGCCTCGGCAGCTTGCATGGCAGCCGGATCCAGAACCATGCGCGAAGCGAAATAGGGACCGAAGATGAAGGTGGTGATGACGGTGAAGAACGGCTGTGCTGCCCAGTCGAACAGCATCCATCCCCAGATGCCGCGTTCCGGCGCTCGCTGCACTGCTATTTCGGCCATATGCCCTCCCACGAACGGCGCCCCTCGAGGGGCACCGTTTCGCTCTATAGCGCAGTTCCTGCCGGCAATCGCGCGCGATGTGGAAGACTTCTCACAGCGCCGTCAGGTCGCTGATCAGCCCCGATGCCACCGACAGCCGCGACACGGTGATGTCGCCGCCCTCGGTCAGCGCTTGCAGCCGCTCGCGGATGCGCCCGACCCTCTCGCCGCCGGCCTCCAGCCATGCCGCCACCGGGTCCGCCGCCCCGGCATGGCCGGTGAGCGCCGCCACGGCGATGCCGCGCCTGGCTGCGCCGATCATGTCGGTGGCGCGGAAAAGCGCCAATTGATCGTAGTAGTCGGACGGCGCGATCGAGCGCGCCGCATCCTCGACGCGCGGAATGCGGAAGGCATCGCTGACCGCGAAAAACGCCTTGGCGGCGGCGATGATGTCGGCGTTGGCCGTTCGGGCCGTCAGCGCGATGTCTGGCACGACGCCGACCACATCGGTCAGCGCCAGATGTTCTGCCAGCTGTTCGGGCGCGCCGCCCTTGGCCAGACCATGCCGTCGCTCCTCTATCCGCTCGCGCGAGAAGGCCGGAAGCAGCGAAGGGAGCTTCGGCTCCAGTGCCTTGCGGGCGTTCTGCAATTCGGCGATCCGTTGGCCCAGCGGAGCGGTGCTGGTATCGTTCTTGAGATACCAGCCGCTGGCGACATAGGTAAGCCGACTGACGGCTTGATAAAGGTCGAGCTGCACCTGCCCGTCGATCTGGTTGTCGAGCGCGTCGATCTGGCGATAGAGCGCCGGCAAGCCAAAGCCGTCGCGCACCACAGCGAAGGTCCGGACCACGTCGGCCGTGCTGCGGCCGGTTGCTTCCTGCAGCCTGTTGACGAAGGGGGGGCCGCCGCGATTGACCAGATCATTGGCGACGACACGGGCGATGATTTCGCGGCGCAGGCGATGGCCATGGATTTCGGCCGCGAATTTCTTCGTCATACGGTCCGGAAAATAGCCCATCAGGTCACGGTCGAAATGCGGATCGTCCGGCACGTCGCTGGCGACGATGTCGGAAAACAGCACGATCTTGGCATAGGCCAACAGCACGCCGAGCTCGGCCCTGGTCAGCGGCTCGCCGCGCGCCTCGCGCTCGGCAAGGGCTGCCGGCGACGGCAGAGCCTCGACATTGCGGTCGAGCAGGCCGCGCGCCTCGAGCGCTGCCATGAAACGGCTCTGATGGGCGATATCGGCAAGGCCGCGCTTGCGGGCAAGGGACAGCGCCAGCGTCTGCTCGTAATTGTTGGACAGCACCAGCGCGCTTACCTCGTCGGTCATCTCGGCGAGAAGCTTGTTGCGCGCTGGGCGAGTCAGCGCCCCCTTGCGCATGGCGGAAGCCAGCGCGATCTTGATGTTGACCTCGACGTCGGAGCAGTTGACGCCGCCCGAATTGTCGATGGCGTCGGAATTGCAGCGCCCGCCATTCAGCCCGAACTCGATGCGGGCCCGCTGCGTCGCGCCAAGATTGGCGCCCTCGCCGATGACCTTGGCGCGCACTTCGAGCGCAGTCACCCGAATGGCATCGTTGGCGCGATCGCCGGCGTCCTGGTTGGTTTCCGTCGATGCCCTGAGATAGGTGCCGATGCCGCCGAACCACAAAAGGTCGACCGGCGCCTTGAGGATGGCGCTCATGATCTCGACCGGCGAGGCGGTCGTCTTGCCGAGGCCGATCGCCGCGGCCGCGGCCGGCGGCAGCGTGATCGATTTCTGGCTGCGCGAGACGATGATGCCGCCTTCGGACAGTTTTGTCTTGTCGTAGTCCTGCCAGCTCGAACGGGCGAGGGCGAACATGCGCCGGCGCTCGGCCATCGAAGCTGCCATGTCGGGAGCTGGATCGATGAAGATGTCGCGATGGTCGAAAGCGGCGATCAGCCGGGTCTGCTCGGACAAAAGCATGCCGTTGCCGAACACGTCGCCCGACATGTCGCCGACGCCGACAACGGTGAAGGGTGTGGTCTGGATATCGCGGTTCATCTCGCGGAAATGCCGTTTGACCGCTTCCCAGGCGCCCTTGGCGGTGATGCCCATCTTCTTGTGATCGTAGCCGGCCGAGCCGCCGCTGGCGAAGGCGTCGTCGAGCCAGAAGCCATGCTTCTCGCTGATGGCATTGGCGGTGTCGGAGAAGGTTGCGGTGCCCTTGTCGGCGGCGACGACGAAATACGGGTCGTCCTGGTCGCGCCGCACGACCCCATCCGGCGGAATGACGCCGTCGAGGCCGATATTGTCGGTGATCGACAACAGGCTGGAGACGTAATTCTTGTAGGCGGACGCGCCGGCTTCGAAGATGGCGTCGCGACCGGCACCCATTGGCAGCTTCTTCGGATAGAAACCGCCCTTGGCGCCAACCGGCACGATCACGGCATTCTTGACCTGCTGCGCCTTGACCAGGCCGAGCACCTCGGTGCGGTAGTCCTGGGCGCGATCCGACCAGCGCAGGCCGCCGCGGGCGACCGGGCCGAAGCGCAGATGCACGCCCTCGACCTCGGAGCCGTAGACGAAGATCTCCCGCCACGGCCGCGGCGCCGGCAGGCCGTCGATCGCTTGCGAGTCGAGCTTGATCGCCAGCGACTGGCCCTTCTTCTTCAGATCGGGAACGAAATGATTGGTGCGCAGCGAGGCTTCGATCAGGTTGAGGTAGCGACGGATAATGGTGTCGTCATCGATGTTGGGAACCTCTTCCAGCGCATCCCTGACCTTGGCCTTGAGGTGCCTGGCCGCGACCACCCCTTCCGTCTGCGCCGTCGGTCCGAGGCGAGCGACGAACAGCTCATGCAGGCCACGCGCGATCTCGGGATAGCGGTTGAGTGCGGCGGCAATGAAATCCTGGCTTTGCGGGATCCCGGCCTGCTGCAGATAGCGGCCGTAGGCGCGCAGGATGGAAACCTCGCCCGACCACAGGCCGGCGGTCTGGGCAAGGCCGTTATAGCCGTCATTGTCGATGTCGCCGCGCCAGACGGAAAGGAACGCGTCTTCGAACAGCGCGCCGCGATCGCCAAGGTCGATTGGCTTGCCGTAGCTGTTTTCGAGCTCCATGTCGTGGATGAAGACCATGCCCGGCTGATCACTATCGATCATACCGGAAGCCTCGTCCCCGACCTCGAAGGTGCGCTCGCTGATCACGCGGAAACCGATGTTCTCCAGCACCGGCACCCGCCGCGACAGCGCCACCGGGCTGCCATGGTGATAGATCTTCAGCGCCGCCTGATGCGGTTCCTGGTTGGCATGACGATAGTAGTCGATGGCGATCGGATTGGCCGCGCTGATCCTGGCGATGCGACCAGCATCGGCCAACGCCTCCGCCGGCGAGAAGCTGTCGCGATAGCTTCCCGAGAAGCGCGAGGCGATCGCCGTGAGCGCCGCGTCGGCGCCGGTCTCTTCGGCGGTCTCGCGCAGAATGTCGTCCCAGGTCCGCACGATGGCGCGGATCGCAGCCTCGATCGTCGCCTGGTCGACCTTCGGCGTCCTGCCGCCGGAACGGCCGATGATGAAGTGGACACGAGCCAGCCCGCCTTCCGGGAAGGCCGGGTAGTAGGCCGAAAGCCGGCCCTGGAACATCGTCTTCAGATAGGTGCCGATCTTCTCGCGCACGACGCTGTCGTAGCGGTCGCGCGGCACGAAAACGAGGATCGAGACGAAACGGTCGAACTGATCGGCGCGCACCAGCGCCCTGACGCGCGGCCGCTCGATCAGCCCCAGAATGGCTTCGGCGTGCTTGCGCAGGATCGGCACCGGAACCTGGAACAGCTCGTCGCGCGGATAGCTCTCCAGCACGTTGATCAGTGCCTTGCCGGAGTGATCTTCAGGGTTGAAACCGGATTTGGCGATGATGGTTTCGGCTTTCGACCTGAGATAGGGGATCTTCATCACCGAGCGCGTGTAGGCAGTCGAGGTGAACAGGCCGACAATGCGCAGCTCGCCGGCAAGCACGCCCTTGGCGGTGTAGGTCTTGACGCCGATGTAATCGAGATAGATGCGGCGGTGCACCGACGATTTGGCATTGGCCTTGGTGACGATCAGCGGTTCCGGCCCGTGCAGGAAGGCGCGGATTTCCGGCGTCGTCGACACCGCTTCGGTGCCGCGCCGCAGCACCAACACGTCGGGATCGGAGAGGATGCCGAGGCCGGGCTTTTCGGTGCGCTCCAGGGTGCCGCTCTTCTCGCCGCCGGTATATTTGAACTCGCGCATGCCGAGGAAGGTGAAATTGTCGTCGCGCAGCCATTCGAGGAGGGCGATCGCTTCGGTGACGTTGGCCTTGTCGAGCGGCACCGGAGCGTAGCGGAACTCGGAGATTGCCTGGTCGAGGCGGGCCAGCATCGGCTTCCAGTCGGTGACGGCGGCGCGCACCTGGCCCAATATTTTCTTCAGCCGGTCAGCCAATGCCTCGGCCTGCTCGGACGAAAGACGGCCGATATGGACGTGGATGACGCTCAGCCGTTCATGACTGTGATCGCCCTTGGCGAAGCCGCCATCGCCGAGGATTTCGTCGACGCCGCTCTTACCGTGCCTGACGACGATGACCGGATGGGTAACCAGCAGCGGTTCGCCGGCGCTCTCGGTGATCTCGCCGAGGATGGAATCGAACAGGAACGGCATGTTGTCGTTGACGACGGTGATCACCGTCATCGGCCTGCCCTGGCGCACGACACCGGAATCAACCTCTATGGCGACGACGCAATCGCCCTTCTTGTGCCTGGCGACGGCGCGTCCGGCGAGATCGGCTGCGCGTTCGAGGGCGGTGACCTCATAGGCGGCGACATCTTCGGCCGGCGCACGGGCCAGCAGGTAATCGGCAAGCCTGCCGGGTTTCTCGCTGCCCTTGGCCGTGCTTATCTTTTTCAACTGGCTTGCAGATTTCAGGCCGGCCATGTCGCTAAATCCCTCCCGTCATATGTTTTGCGACTATGGTAGCAGATGACCGATATTTGGCGACAAAGGTTTGACCGCTTGCGACGAAATGTCGGGATTCGCCGGTGGGTCACCGAAAATGAGGAGAAAATCCGCCATGAAAGACAAAATCATCGCACCTGACCTCGTGCCTGCGGAACTGAGCGAAGCGACGAAAGCCTATTTCGCCAAATGCGAGGAGAAGCTCGGTCTCGTTCCCAACGTGCTTTTGGCCTACGCTTTCGATGAGACGAAGCTGCGCGCCTTCACCGACATACCACGCGATGGCGCGGTGAGAGCATGGCGGTTGCGAGCCAACCGGACCTCACATTAGTGATTCGCATTCTCGTTGCTTGTTTTTCGGTTTGGTCCGATGATCGCCCTGCGGCGTGACCGCATGTCGGTTCGACGCCCGCCGATCAACGGAAGATCAACGGAGGAGAACATGGCGAAATTTCTCTATGTCTATCACGGCTCCGGCAAGATGCCGACCGACGAGGCCGAACGGCAAGCGGCGATGGATGCCTGGAACGGCTGGTACGGCAAGCTTGGCTCGGCCGTGGTCGACGGTGGCAATCCGGTCGGCATGTCGAAGACCGTGCTGCCCGGCGGCAAAGTCGAGAACAATGGCGGCAGCAATCCGACCGCCGGTTACACAATCATCGAAGCGAACGACATTGACGATGCCGTCGCCAAGGCCAAGGATTGTCCTATCCTGAAGGACCCGGGTTTCAGCGTCGAGATCGCGCCGATCATCGAAATGGGCTGACGCACCGGCTCAGGATCGAGCCGCAATCGCCGCCGCGGCACCGGCCATGGTGGTGGCGCTGACGCGGTTGGCGATCTTCATCGCCCGCCTGCTCTTCAAGAGTTTTCGCGCCTGCGCTGCCGCCAGCACCCAGGCCAGATCGATGGCGACCAGAACCACGGCCATGGTCAGCGTCAGCTCGATCCAGCCGACGACCGTCACTGAGGCGAGATCGATGATGGTCGGCAGCAGCGCCAGGTAGAACATCATGATCTTGGGGTTGCCGAGCGTCACCGCCATGCCGGCAAAGAACAGTTTGACGGCCGACTCCTCGCGCGGCATCTCGCCTTCGCGCGCCTCGACTGGGGCCGTCCACATCTTCCAGGCGAGGTAGGCGAGATAGGCGACGCCGACCCATTTCAGCACGACGAAGGCAAGATGGAAGGTCTGCGCCACCACCGCCAACCCGAACACCGCCAGCGACAGCCAGATGGCCTCGCCGATCCACATGGCGAGCAGGAATGGAAACACGTCGCGAAAGCCCTTTGCGATGACCCGCGCCACCAGGGCAGCAATCGAGGGGCCCGGCGAGCCCGCGGCGACGAAAAGGGCGGCGGCGAAGATCAAAAGCGAGGTGACGTGCATGACCGGGATCTTTGCTTGAGACGTTGATCGGTTCAATTGTAGCGGAAGTGTTCCACCGGCGGTAGCATCGGTCAAGGAAGAGGCTTGCCGGCTTGACACCGCGCGGCTAGAAGTTTCGTCCCGACACAATTTCGAGCTTCACTTTGCCTACGTAACCGCCGGTCTCGTCAACTCCCCCGACACAATGCATGGCGCCGCATTCGCAGCGTCTGTTTCATATCATGTGTTCCTCAGGGCGGCGGTTCGAGACCGGTTTGGCACTGCTGAACCGCTGTCGCGTTTTGCCACCCGCGACATCTGATTCCCGACCACCGCAGCCTCTCGCCACGCCGTGCCCGCATGGGCATCTCGACATCGCCGATCTGACGAACTTCCCGACGGGAAGGGCTTTTCGGCATGTCTTCGACACTGCGTATCCGCTGGACGATCGCACCCAAAACCGCACCTCGACCGCACATCAACTGCAACCGCTGCAACAGCCTGAAGGCTTACCACAGCAGCGGGAAATTCCGCGTCAACGCCAACGGTAAACGCATCGATGCGTGGCTGATCTATCGCTGCGTCGATTGCGACAATTCCTGGAATTTCGGTATTCTGGAGCGGTGCAACCGCCGCGACATCGAGTCTGCGCTGCTGCAGGCACTCGAAAGCAACGACCCGGCCCTGGCGCGTCGCCATGCTTTCGATGCTGTCGCACTGCGAAGCAGGGTCGGGCGCGTCGAGGAGTTTCCTGAAGCCGCCGTTCACAAGCAGGTGCTCGGGGAGAGGCCGGAAAACACCACCGCTCTAGGGCTCCAGCTCAGGCTCGAAATGCCGACAGCGCTGCGGCTCGACCGGTTGCTCGCCGGTGAACTCGACATCTCGCGATCGCGGCTCCAGGCCTGGGACGCGAAGAGACTGCTGGTCGTTGATCCGGATGGTGCCAAAGCCTTGCGCAAGCCGGCTCGGGCGGGAACGGTGATGCGCATCGATCTGGCCCGCGAATCCGATCGCGAGGCCATCATCTCGGCTGCCGGCCGGTAAAGTAAAATGGGAGGAAGCACGCGCGTGCTCCCTTCCTCACAATCGCTGAGAAGAAATGGCCTTACGCCGCGCCGACCACTTTCGCCGACTTCTCAAAACGCTTGCGCTCGTTCGGGTCGAGATAGAGCTTGCGCAGGCGGATGGTCTTCGGCGTCACTTCGACCAGCTCGTCGTCCTGGATCCAGGCCAGCGCGCGTTCCAGCGTCATGCGGATCGGCGGCGTCAGCTTCACCGCCTCATCCTTGCCGGCGGCGCGGATGTTGGTCAGCTTCTTGCCCTTCAGCACGTTCACTTCGAGGTCGTTGTCGCGTGAATGGATGCCGATGATCATGCCCTGATAGACCTTGACGCCCGGATCGATGACCATCGGGCCGCGGTCTTCCAGGTTCCACATCGCATAGGCCACCGACTCGCCCTGCTCGTTGGAGATCAGCACGCCGTTGGTGCGGCCCGGCAGCTCCCCCTTGTAAGGCTCGTAGGCATGGAACAGCCGGTTCATGACTGCTGTGCCGCGCGTATCGGTCAACAGTTCCGACTGATAGCCGATCAGGCCGCGCGTCGGCGCGTGGAAGACGATGCGCTGGCGGTTGCCGCCTGACGGGCGCAATTCGACCATCTCGGCCTTGCGCTCCGACATTTTTTGCACGACGACGCCGGCATGTTCCTCGTCGACGTCGATGACGACTTCCTCGACCGGCTCGAGCAACTCGCCATTCTCGCCCTTCTGCATGACGACGCGCGGCCGCGACACGGCAATCTCGAACCCTTCGCGGCGCATCGTCTCGATCAGCACGGCAAGCTGCAATTCGCCGCGGCCGGAGACGAAAAACGAATCCTTGTCAGGCGATTCCTCGATCTTCAGCGCGACATTGCCTTCGGCCTCGCGCAGCAGGCGGTCGCGGATGACGCGGCTGGTCACCTTGTCGCCCTCGGTGCCGGCCAGCGGGCTATCGTTGACGAGGAACGACATCGTCACAGTCGGCGGATCGATCGGCTGCGCATGCAGCGGCTCGGTCACCGACGGGTCGCAGAACGTGTCGGCGACGGTGCCCTTCGACAGGCCGGCGATGGCGACGATGTCACCCGCCTGCGCCTCGTCGATCGGCTGGCGCTCGAGCCCGCGGAAAGCCAGGATCTTCGAGATACGGCCGGTTTCAACCTGGGTGCCGTCATGATGCAGCACCTTGACCGCCTGGTTGGATTTCAGCGTGCCGGATTCAATGCGGCCGGTGATGATGCGGCCAAGGAACGGATTGGCCTCCAGGATGGTGCCGATCATCCGGAACGGGCCGGGATGGACGGTCGGCGCCGGCACATGCTCGATGACGAGGTCGAACAGCGGCGCCAGACCCTGGTCCTTGGGGCCTTCGGGGTTTTCCGAGACCCAGCCGTCGCGGCCCGAGCCGTAAAGGATCGGGAAGTCGAGCTGCTCGTCGGTGGCGTCGAGCGCTGCAAACAGGTCGAACACTTCGTTGACCACCTCGACGTGGCGGGCGTCCGGCCGGTCGATCTTGTTGATGACGACGATCGGCTTCAATCCGACCTTGAGCGCCTTGCCGACGACGAATTTTGTCTGCGGCATCGGCCCTTCGGCGGCGTCGACCAGCACGATGGCCGAATCAACCATCGACAGGATGCGCTCGACTTCACCGCCGAAATCGGCGTGGCCGGGGGTGTCGACGATGTTGATGCGGGTATCCTTCCAATCGACCGAGGTCGCCTTGGCCAGGATGGTGATGCCGCGTTCCTTTTCGAGGTCGTTCGAATCCATGGCGCGTTCGGCAACGCGCTGGTTGTCGCGGAACGAACCGGACTGTTTCAGGAGCTGGTCGACGAGGGTGGTTTTCCCATGGTCGACGTGCGCGATGATCGCGATATTACGAATTTTCATGTTGTGGTCTCGGGAGCGTTGCAGGCAGCAGGCCAAAAGGCGCTGCCTCTTTCGGTTGGGCGGCTCATACAGGGTTTTTCGCAATTGCGAAAGAGGAGGCGTGCCACCAAATACATGGTCACCAAATCTTAAGCGTCTTGGTGTGAAATTGAATTATTAACCAAAGCGGAACCTTTCACGGTCGGGACAGTTCAAATTTCATGAGCAAAACGGGCATCAGATACCGGCCAATCCTCGCATGGGCTGCCCTCGCCGTTCTGCTTGCGGCAGGCGTGGCACAGTCGGCCGCGACGTCGAAGGAGCCTGCCCCGCCGTCCGACACCCGAACGGCCGAGCAGTTGTTTGCCGACGCTCCCGATGGCGTCGACCCGGTGGTGACCGGGCCGGTCAGCGCCGCCTTCAAGCAAAGGCAGGAGGCCGCCAACTGCGACAGCGCTGTTTGGCCCAATATTCCGACCGTTTGCTATCCGGACTGACGACCGCCGACGGCGGTAGTCATCCCGAGATACCGTTCCGCTGCGATCCTTCACGCCCTCCTCTCCCCTGCCGGGCATCTCCCCCACGAGGGGGGAGATCGGACGTCGCCGCCGCTTTCGCCAACCTCCAATGTTGCAGGCGCGAGCGGAGCGCCCAAGCTGCCAATCTCCCCCCATGTGGGGGAGATGTCCGGCAGGACAGAGGGGGGCGCTGTCCCGCCTGCGTTTTGGCCATTATTGAACCCAGTCCCCTCACGCCGAATGCACCGGGTCGAGCGTGACCTTGTAGAGTTCATTGTCGTCGCGATCCATCAGCCGCACCGTCATCCGTTCAGTGGCGCCATCGATGTCGACGAGGCCGAAGAACTGCAGGCCGGCCGAGGGTGGCAGGTTCTGCCCCTGCTCGGCGGTTGGCGCCTTGATGAATTTCAGCTCCGGGCCGAAGGTCATGTCGAAATCATTGGGTCCGTAGGTGCCGGCGTGGAGCGGACCCGAGACGAATTCCCAGAACGGATTGAAGTCCTGGAACTGCGCCTTGTCGGGATTGTAGTAATGCGCCGCCGTGTAGTGCACGTCGGCGGTCAGCCAGACGGTGTTGGTGACGCCGGCATTCCTTATGTAGCGAAGGAGGTCGGCAATTTCCAGTTCGCGGCCCTTGGCCGGGCCATTGTCGCCATTGCTGACGGCCTCGGCGCCGGCCTTGTTGGCGGCGTCGTTCCAGACGACGAGACCAAGCGGCATGTCGGCGGCAATGATTTTCCAGGTCGCGTTGGAGTTTGCCAGTTCGCGCTTCAGCCACTTCATCTGCTGTTCGCCGAGGATGCGCGATTGCGGCGTCACCGTATCCTGCATGCCAGGACCGTTGGCGCCGCGATAGGAGCGCATGTCGAGGAAGAACACATCGAGCAGCGGCCCGTAGGCGATCTTGCGATAGACGCGGCCCGGTTCCGACGGCTCGTAGCGGATCGTCGTCATCTCGTGGAAGGCGCGTGCCGCGCGTGCCGCCAGCACATGGATGTTTTTTTCCGAGTAGCGGTCGTCGGCGCTCAGGTTCTTCGAATCCGACCAGTTGTTGACCACCTCGTGGTCGTCCCACTGATAGAAGGTCGGGCAGATGGCGTTGAGCCCCAGCACATGTCTGTCCATCATGTTGTACTTCCACTGGCCGCGGTACTCGTCCAGCGTCTCGGCAACCTTGCGCTTTTCGTCGATGAGGACCTTGTTCTTCCACTTGCTGCCGCCGGGCAGCTCGACCTCGTCCTTCATCGGGCCGTCGGCATAGATGGTGTCGCCGGAATGCAGGAAGAAGTCGGGCGTATGCTTGCCGATCGTGGCATAGGTCTTCATGCCGGTGTCGTCGATGCCCCAGCCCTGGCCGGCGGTATCGCCCGACCAGGCGAAGCGGATGTCGCGTTTCGAGGCCGGCGCCGTGCGAAAGCGGCCGACGATCGGCTCGGAGACGGCGTTGATGTCGGCAAGATCGGCCGCGACCATGCGGTAGAAGATGTCCTGGTCGGAGGTAAGATCGGTGAGCAGCCGCTTTACCGTGTAATCGCTGGCCGGCGACGTATCGAGCGGCGCAAGGCGCAAGGTATTGGCGAAATTCTCCGTCGACGAGACTTCGAACATGACGCGCGAAGGGCGGTCGGTCCGCGTCCACACCACGCCGCTGGTTGCGTCGACATCGCCCGACTGGATGCCATGGGTGAAGGCGGGCCGCTGATTGGCGCGCGAATAATAGGGAAGCGCGAGGCCCGATACGCCGACGAGGCCGGCGGCGCTCGCCGACGTGACAAAAGCGCGGCGCGAAATCTTGTTCATGGCTGTCTCCTGGATGGCTTAAACGTCGCCGCCAAGGTCCAGCCTCAATGTTTCACGCACATCTCGAAACCATGAAGGTTTTCTGACGATCAACAGGCTGGCGAATCTCCCCCCTCGAGGGGGAGATGTTGCCGAAGGCGACAGAGGGGGTCGTGTCGCGTGGAGCGCCAACCTCCTGCGTCTGCGATAAGGGGCCGAGCCCGGTCGGACCGACCCCCTCTGGCCGCTTCGCGGCCATCTCCCCCTCAAGGGGGGAGATTAGCGCTCGACCGTCACAGCTCAAGCCGCCTGCGGGTTCGGCTCGAAGGCCGGACGGCTGGTGTTGATCAACAGCGAGATGCAGGCTGCGGCTATTGCCGTCATGCCGGCGATGAGGAAGGCAGTTTCGTAATTGCCCTGCAATTCACGCATGGTGCCGCCGAAGAAGGCGGCCGCCGCTGCACCCACCTGATGGCCGGCGACGATCCAGCCGAAGACGATCGGCCCGCTGCGGTCGCCGAACGCCTCGTTCGACAGCCTGAGCGTCGGCGGCACGGTGGCGATCCAGTCCAATCCGTAGAGCACGGCGAAGATGATCAAGCTGGTCGACGAAAAGCCGGAATAAGGCAGATAGATCAGCGACAGGCCGCGGATGCCATAATAGACGCCGAGCAGCTTGCGCGGGTCGAAACGGTCGGTGAGCCAGCCCGACAGCGTCGTGCCGATCAGGTCGAAGATGCCCATCAGCGACAGCAGGCCGGCGGCTTGCACCTGGCCGATGCCCATGTCGCCGCAAAACGCGATCAGGTGCGTTCCGACCAGTCCGTTGGTGGTGAAGCCGCAGATGAAGAAAGTGGCGAACAGATACCAGAACACGCGCGTGCCGGCGGCACGACGCAGTGTGCTGAACGTGTGGGTGAGGAAATTGCCCTGCGAGGCCGGCGGAACCGGCGGCACGTCGTCGACGTCCGCGCCGTAGCGCACCATGCCGATCGCGGACGGCCGTTCCGGCACCAGCAGCCAGACCAGCGGCACCAGGCAGGCGGTGGCGACCGCAATGGCGATGGCGACAGGCTTCCAGCCGCCCGACTGGGCGAGCGCGGCGAGCAACGGCAGGAACACCAGCAGGCCGGTGGCGGCCGAGGCCGACATCAGCCCCATCACCAGGCCGCGATTGGTCTTGAACCAGCGATTGACGATGGTGGCGCCGAGCACCGTGGCGACCGCGCCGGAACCGACGCCGGAGAATACGCCCCAGGTGAGAAGCAGGTGCCACGGCTGGGTCATCAACAGGCTGAGCGCCGTCGAGCCCGACATCAGCACCAGCGCCGCCAGCAGCGTGCGGCGCAGCCCGATCCGTTCCATCAGTGCCGCGGCAAACGGCCCGGTCAGGCCGTAGAGGAAGATGCCGATGGCCGCGGCGAGCGAGACGACATCGCGCCGCCAGCCGAAACTCTCCTCCAGCGGCAGCATCATGACGGCCGGCGCCGACCGCAGGCCCGCCGCGATCAGCAGGCACAGGAAAATGACGGCGACCACGACGAAAGCATAGCGCTGGCCAAACGGGCGGGATCGAGCTATCATGTTACTGACCGGTACGTTTCAATGCATGGGAGCATACGTACCGATCGGTAACATTGTCAAGCAGGCAACGGCACGTCCAAGAATGAAAAGCATTGAACCAGCGATCAAAGCGGATGAACGGCCCCGCGCGGGCGAAAAAATCCTTCGCGTTGCCCGCGACCTGTTCTACCGGCAAGGCATCAGGGCGATCGGCGTCGACGAGATCGTGCGGCGCGCCGGCGTCACCAAGCCCAGCCTCTATCGCAGCTTTCCCTCCAAGGACGAATTGGCCGCGTCCTATCTGCGGCAATACGACCTCGAGTTCTGGGCCCGCTTCGACGCGGCGGTGGCTGCCCATCCCGGCGATCCGCGCGCGCAGATCGCCGCCTTCCTGACCCGCATCGGCAAGCGCACGCAAAAACCCGACTATCGCGGCTGCGGCATGACCAATGCGGCCGTCGAATATCCCGAACGCGGCCACCCGGCGCGGGTGGTGAGCGAGGCCAACAAGCAGGAATTGCGCCGACGCCTGCGCGCCATGGCGGCGGCGATGGGTGCCGGCGACGCCGATACGCTGGGCGACGGGCTGCTGCTCCTGATCGAGGGCGCTTATATCAGCGGTCAGCTGTTCGGGGCCGGCGGACCGGCGAAGTCTGTGGCCCGCAATGCCGACCTGCTGATCGAAGCGAGCTTGAAGAAATAGCGTTTGACGATACCGTGCGGCAGCCCCGAAACGGAGTTGCCCGCGATGCGTGCTCTTTTGCTGATCCCGCTTGCCCTCGCCGGTCTCTGCCAGCCTGCCCGGGCCGGCGCCATTTCCAGTGCCTACACCGATCTCGACTGGAAGAAGGACTGCGTGACCTACGCGCAGGCGGAGGAAGGCGACGGCGACTGGGCCAGTCTCGCCTGTTCGGGCTATCGCGGCTACCCGGTGCTGATCGCCTACGACGACGCGCGGGAATCGCTGTTTTATGGTTTTCCGCCCAGCGACATGACCGCAGTCTGGGAAAGTTTTGTCGCCTTCAACACGGCGGCATCCAAACTCGAGTGGCGCATCGAGACGAACGGCGATCGCGCCGTCCCGTTTGCGGTCATTCATCGGCGCTCGATCAGCAATCCCGAGGTGGAGAACAAGCCGACCGACGTGCTGATCGTCGCCAAGGTCGGCCAACCGGAGACCTATGAAGGCTGCACCGTCGGCCTGGTGCTGGCCACCGGCAACCCCGGCGCCAACGACCAGGCACGCAAGCTCGCCGACGAGAAGGCGCGGACCTTTGCCTGCGGCAAGGACAAGCGCGTGGTTATCGGCAACGCACCCGCTTTCGGCCGCATCGACAATTAGGAGCGCGTCGCATTGAAAAGTAACGTCGGTCAGCGCTGCCCCTCATTGCCCTGCCGGGCATTTCTCCCCGTATAGTGATGGGCAGAAAGACGCAGCCATCAATGGTTTCGCCAATTACCACCGTTGCTGAATGGGCGCCAAGGTCGAGGTCAGCGGGCTTCTCCCCGTTCACGGGGAGAAGGTGCCGGCAGCGGGGCGGCGCTACGCCAGCAGTTTGCTCGCAACTTCAGGCGTTCGGCTACTTGCTTGCCTTGGCCCGTTCGATCGCCTCGACGATCATCTTCTTGGCGTAGGCGGCGTCGTGCCAGCCCTCGATCTTGACCCATTTGCCGGGTTCGAGATCCTTGTAGTGCTCGAAGAAGTGCTGCACCTGCTGGCGGGTGATGTCGGGCAGGTGCGTGTATTCGGTGACGTTCTCGTAGCGCAGCGTCAGCTTGGGCGACGGCACCGCGATGATCTTTTCGTCGAGGCCGGAATTGTCCTCCATCACCAGCACGCCGATCGGCCGCACATTGATGACGCAACCCGGCACCAGCGCCCGCGTGTTGCAGACCAGCACGTCGATCGGGTCGCCGTCACCCGACAGCGTGTGCGGCACGAAGCCGTAATTGCCGGGATAGCGCATCGAGGTGTGCAGGAAGCGGTCGACGAACAGCGTGCCGGCCTCCTTGTCCATCTCGTACTTGATCGGCTCGCCGCCGATCGGCACCTCGATGATGACGTTGATGTCCTCCGGCGGGTTCTTTCCGATGGCGATGGCTTCGATACGCATGGCTTTGTCCCTCTTTCGATTGGAAACCGATAGCGGGCAGCGACGCATGGTGCAATGCGGCGAATGGTACTGAAATCGGCTGAGGGTGCTGGCGAGAGGCGTGTCGAGCCGTCATTCCCAGACGAAGGCGACCTTCTTCAGAGCCTTCTGCTCGAAAACCTCGACGCCCTCGGCGACGTCGCGGCCGCCGGCGCCGGCATAGAAGGTGAGCGCGTTCTGGTTGTCCTCCAGCGCCCACACCACCATGCCTTTCAGCCCGTGGTCTGCCAGTCGCGCCCGTGCTGCCGAAAATAGCCGGCTGCCGAGCCCGATGCCCTGATATTCCGGGCGCACGTAAAGTTCGTAGATCTCGCCCTGCTGCTTGAGCTCGCGGGCGCGGTTCTTGCCGATCGTGGCGTAGCCGGCAACCTTGCCGCCGATCTCGACAACCAGGACGGTGGCGGCGCGGCGGATGGCGTTCGCCCACCAGTCGGCGCCGCGGCGGTTGATCATCGATGTCAGCGTGCGATGCGGGATGATGCCGGAGTAGGCGCCGCGCCAGGCCAGCAGGTGCACGTCGGCGATGGCGCTTGCGTCGCGCGGCTCGGCTTTCCTGATGTCGATGCTCAGCGTCTTCATGATTGGTTAACCATAAACCCGGATCGCCCGATTGCAAGAGTCCGGTCAGCCGGCTCCCAAGCTTTCGCACAGACGATAGACGTGCCGTTGAGTGCTGAAAAAACCGTTCGTAGCGACTCAGATTTCGACCAGATGGTCGTCGAGCTCGTTGCTGTCGCCGGAAGAAACCGGGAAATGCTCGGCCAGCACCGCAGCCGTCGCTTCGATCGCCTTGATGAAGCCGTCGGCGAGACGATCGTCGCGGGCATGCGCGGTAAGGTCGCGGACGACGCCGTCCCAGACATGCTGGCCGACGCGGCTGTCGATGCCGCTGTCGGCGATCACTTCGGCGTAGTGCTCGGCAATCGAAACGAAGACCAGCACGCCGGTGCGCGCCGTGGTGCGGTGGACGTTGCGGGCGAGGAACTGCTTTATCGCATTGGCGTGCGCGGCCTGGTAACGCAGCCGTCTCGGCACCAGGTGGATGCGCAAGCCGGGCAGCGCCCACAACAGCACAAGCACCGAGGCCATCGCCAGAAGCTGAGCGATGACGAAATGCGGCACGCGGATCGACAGCCACCACGCTTCCAGCCCGTAACTGACGGCGAGGCTGACGACGAGCATCGCCAGCGTCGACATGAAGGCCGCCGGAAAGAAATAGCCGTCGCTGGCATAGGCGACCACGCAGTAGATTTCGCCGTCGGTCTTCGATTCGGCGACGCGGATCGCTTTGGCGATGCGGTCATGGTCCTTGGGGCTGATCGGTCGAGTTGCCATGTCGTGTCTCACCAGCTTCCTGAAGATCCGCCGCCACCGGACGAGCCGCCGCCGCCCGAAAAGCCGCCACCGCCTGAGCCTCCTCCGCCCGACGACCAGCCTCCCCCGCCGGACGACCAGCCGCCAGACGATTGCCGGCCCGGCTCGAAAATCATGCCCAGCCAGCGATAGCGACCGGGGCCGATCTTCCGGCCGAAGATCGGCGGCAGGATGGAGGCGGCGATGCTGCCG
Source organism: Mesorhizobium sp. WSM4844 (assembly GCF_055811775.1). NCBI lineage: Bacteria > Pseudomonadati > Pseudomonadota > Alphaproteobacteria > Hyphomicrobiales > Phyllobacteriaceae > Mesorhizobium > Mesorhizobium sp. WSM4844. The sequence continues at coordinate 182,578 of NZ_JBVVQB010000002.1, forward strand.
AAGAAGATGATCGCCCAGATGCTTATGAAGATCGCAAAGAACAGATCGTCGGTGTTGAACGGCGGCTGCTGGTTGCGGGTCCCGCGCGCTTCCAGCTCTTCCGGATTGCCTTCCAGCACCATGACCATGTCGTCGACGGCCTTCATTATGCCGCCGGAGAAATCGCCGGCGCGGAAGGCCGGCACCATGTCGTTTTCGATGATCAGCCTGGTGTGCAGGTCGGTCAGCGTGCCTTCCAGCCCGTAGCCGACCTCGATGCGCATCTTGCGGTCGTCTTTGGCGACCAGCAAAAGCACGCCATTGTCCTCGCCGGCCTGGCCGAGCTTCCAGGCGCGGAACAGCCGGTTGGCGTAGGGCTCGATCTCCTCGCCGTCGAGGCCAGGAAGCGTCGCGACGACGATCTGGTCAGAGCTCTCGGCCTCGAAATCCGCAAGCTTGCGGGTCAGCGCCGCCTCGGTTGCGGCGTCGATGATGCCGGCATTGTCGACGACCCGCCCGGTCAGGGCAGGCAATTCGGCGGCAAGGGTGGCGTGGGGGAGGAAGAGAAGGCTTAGGGCGATGAACAGGAATGCCAGGCTGGCGTTCCGTCGCGCCCCCCGACGGAGTGCAAGGCTAATAGGGACCACGCTCACCAGCTGTTCGTCACCCGCCCTGCTGCGTGCCGAAATCGACCTTCGGCGTCTGCATCTTGTCTTCCTCGATGGTGAAATTGGCGAACGGCTGATTGTCGCGGAACCACAGGGTCGCCCAAATCACCGACGGGAAGGTCCGCAGCGTCAGATTATACGCCCGCACCGCCTCGATATAGTCGCGGCGGGCGACCGAGATGCGGTTCTCGGTGCCTTCGAGCTGCGCCTGCAGCGCCAGGAAATTCTGGTTGGCCTTGAGGTCGGGATAATTCTCCACCACTGCCAGCAACCGCGACAGCGCGCTGGTCAGGCCGGCTTGACTGTCCTGGAATCTCTTGACCGCTTCCGGATCGCTCAGCGTGTCGGGCGTCACCGTCACCTGCGTCGCCTTGGCGCGCGCCTCGACCACGGCATCGAGCGTATCCTTCTCATGCGCCGCATAGCCCTTGACCGTCTCGACCAGGTTGGGAATGAGATCGGCGCGGCGTTGGTACTGGTTCAGCACCTGGCTCCATGCGGCCTTGGCGTTTTCCTCCGCCGTCGGAATTGTGTTGTAGCCGCAGCCGGCCAGCAGCGGCAGCACGATCGCCATCATCAGCAAGGCTGGCAGGTTGCGGAAGACGAAAGGGGAGGAAAGGGCAGGCATGGAAAAATCCCTCAACAAGACTGACGGGCGAAGCATTACCACAATCCGCGCGCAAGAACATGACCTCGACCTGGGGCGCTGCTGGTGCTTTGTCATTCACTGTCAGGCCCTGTAACTGGCCGGGCGAACAGGTTAAAGTCGCTGCGAAAACAGGGCATAGCCATGGCGGGACGCCAGGACAGCGACGACGAATCGCGCCGCATCATCGAGCGCGTGGCAAGTGAAACCGACCCGGCCTCGGCCAAGGGCGCGCGCGATCACGTCACTGCAGCAGACGCCGACCGGGCGGACCCGATCGAATATTGGGGCACGCGCATCGGCCGGGCGCTGGGGCTCATTGTCGGCATTGGCCTGTTGATCTGGCTCGTGCTTTTCATCATCCAGGGTTAGGAACCTCGTGAGCACCGAAGAATACGACGCGCCGCGCGCGGTCATCGTCATTTCCAGCCATGTCGCGCGCGGCTCGGTCGGCAACCGCGCCGCGGTCTTTGCGCTGGAGACGCTGGGGTTTCCGGTGTGGGCGGTGCCGACCGTCATCCTGCCCTGGCATCCGGGCCATGGACGGGCGACGCGCATCGTGCCGCCGCTCGATCAATTCAGGGCGCTGATGGCCGATCTCGAGCGCGCGCCATGGCTCGGCGAGGTCGGCGCGGTGCTGTCCGGCTATCTGGGCGAAGGCGGCCAGGCCGACGCCGTCGCCTCGCTGGTCGGCGCGGTCAAGGCGAAGACGCCGGACGCCGTCTATATCTGCGACCCGGTGATGGGCGATTCGGGCGGGCTCTATGTGCCGGAGACGACCGCCATCGCCATGCGCGACCGGCTGGTGCCGATTGCCGACATCGCCACGCCCAACCGCTACGAGCTGGAATGGATGGCGGGAGCGCCGCTGCCCGACCTCAAAGCTGTGATGGCGGCCGCCCTTCATGCCGGGCCGTCGACCATGCTGGTCACGTCGGCGCCGGCGATGATGGCCGGCGGCACCGGCAATCTGCTGCTCAACGGCAACCAGGCGCTGCTCGCCGAGCATCGCCTCATCGACAAGCCGCCCAACGGGCTCGGCGACCTGACGGCGGCCGTCTATCTGGCGCGCATCCTGTCCGGTCAGCCGGCCATCAAGGCACTGCAGTCGACCACGGCGGCGGTCTACGAGATCCTGGCGCGCACCGCCAAGCGCGGCGGCGACGAATTGCAGCTCGAAACCGACGCCCAGAGCCTGTCGCACCCGATGGCCATGGTGCAGCTTCGCCATCTCCTGCATCCGGGGCGGGACAAAAGAGCGTGACCGTCGTCGGCGTCGACGGCTGCAAGGCCGGCTGGATCGCCGTTCGCCGCGATCCCGGTTCGACACCTCGTAACCCGGGCGCAGCTCCCTCGGCAGCCGTTTTTCCAAGCTTCGCAGCACTGCTCGACGCATTGCCGGCCGATGCGACCGTCGCCGTCGACATGCCGATCGGCCTGCCCGATGTTTCGCAAAAGGGCGGCCGCGGGCCCGAAGCTCTGGTGCGGCCGCTGCTTGGCAACAGGCAATCGAGTGTCTTCGCCATCCCCTCGCGTGCGGCGCTTTACGCGCATACGGACGGCTTCACTACGATCGACGCGTGGCATGCCGCGCATCGCCAGGCAAGCGAAGTGGCCAAGGCGACCTCCAATCCGCCGCGCGGCGTCTCGATCCAGGCTTTTGGCATTTTTGCCAAGATCCGCGAGATCGATGCCGTGCTGATCGCGCGTCCCGAACTGCGCCGCCGAGTCTTCGAATCGCATCCGGAAGTCGCCTTCTGCCGGCTGAACGACGACCAGGCGATGCGTTTGCCGAAGAAGATCAAGGGCACCGTCAACCCGGCCGGCATGGCGGAACGCAAGGCGCTGCTTTGCCGGCACGGTTATGTCAGGGGCTTTCTCGACCGGACGCCGCCGCGAGGCGCTGCTGCCGACGACTTTCTCGACGCCGCAGCGATGATGCTGATCGCCGGCCGCATCGCCAGCGGCGAGGCAAGGCCATTTCCGGATCCGCCGCTCGCCGACCGATTTGGCATCCCTGTGGCGATCTGGGCGTGAATTTCTTGGTCCCGTCTATCGGCAAGGCAATCGCATTGGCGAATGGCAACCACGTCCTTCGCGATTCGGCATTGCTCGCGACCGGCTTTTGCCGCTAGAGCCTTTCTGACCCAAAGAGCTGCCGCCTAACCCGGAAAGGCTCCAGACGCCGCCAATGCCTCATCTCCCTGACCATCTGCTCACCGGCTACCGCAATTTCATGAACGGCCGCTATCTCGCCGAAAGCGGACGCTATCGCTCGCTTGCTCGCGAGGGCCAGGCCCCCGAAACGATGATCATTGCTTGCTGCGACTCCCGCGCGGCACCCGAGGCGATCTTCGACGCTGGCCCCGGCGAACTCTTCGTGCTGCGCAATGTCGGCAATCTGGTGCCGCCCTATGCGCCCGACGACCAGTTCCACTCGACCTCGGCGGCGCTCGAGTTCGCCGTGCAGAGCCTCAAGGTCAAGAACATCGTGGTGATGGGCCATGGCCGCTGCGGCGGCATCCGCGCGGCGCTCGACAGTACCGCCGCGCCGTTGTCGCCCGGCGACTTCATCGGCAAGTGGATGAGCCTGATTGCGCCGGCGGCCGAGACCGTTTCGTCCAGCACCTTCATGACGGCGACCGAGCGGCAGACCGCGCTCGAGCGCATTTCGATCCGCTATTCGATCGCCAATCTCAGGACCTTTCCCTGCGTCTCGATCCTGGAAGGCAAGGGACGGCTGTCGCTGCACGGCGCCTGGTTCGACATCTCGACCGGCGAACTCTGGGTGATGAACAAGGACACCGGCGACTTCGAGCGGCCGGAGATGATTTAGGAGGGTTGCATGGCATGCCGTTCGATCGCTTTGGCCGCAGCGGCGCTGCTGTTTTCAGTCATATCCGCCGGCGCCGACGACGGTGCGCTCATCGGCCGCTGGTATGCGGCGCTGCTGGTCGCCGATCGCACGGAACTGTCGGACCTGCTTGCCGACCACGTCCGGATAAAACTCGACGATCTCGGCGTCGTCCAGACCAAGCAGGAATTCATCGCCTCCATCGACGACTGGGAGGGCGCAGTCGCCGGGGCTGAAATCCGGCATCGGATCGAGAAGACCGAGGGCGGCGTCACCACGGTGATCGCCTGTTATGATTTCCCCAACAACGACGTGCTGATGCAGGAAACCTTCGCGATCGCCGACAACCGCATCACTGCCAGCTCGCAGGCGGCGATCGCCGAAAACTGCGACAGCTACTGACCAGCCGCGATATTGCGTGCGGCAAGCCGGCGCCTTACATCGGTGACGATCCGCCTCATCCCGCCACGCAGCGAAAGCCCCTCACTTACGAAAGTTTGCCCATGCCGTCCGCCGTCGACCTCGCCGCCCATCCGCTGACCACCTGGCAAGGACCGCTCGGCCTGCCCGATTTCACCCGCATCGGCGACGGCGATTTTTCCGGGGTTTTCGATGCGGCATTGGCGGCGCATGAGGCCGAGATCGAGGCGATATCAGGCAATGCCGAGACCCCGACCATCGAGAATACGCTTGCAGCGCTCGAGCTTGGCGGCGAGGCGCTCGACCATGTCTCGTCGATCTTCTGGTGCCGGGCCGGCGCCCACACCAACGAGGCGATCCAGGCGCTTGAGCGCGACATCTCGCCAAAGATGTCGCGGCATTTCTCGGCGATCTCGATGAACGAGAGGCTGTTTGCCCGCATCGACGATCTCTACCAGCGCCGCGACGCCCTGAAACTCGATGGCGAAACGCTGCGGGTGCTGGAAAAGACCTGGAAAAATTTCGTCCGTTCCGGCGCCAGGCTCGACGCCGAGGGCAAGAAACGGCTGGCGGCGATCAATGAGGAGCTGTCGTCGCTCGGCACGATTTTCGGCCAGAACCTGCTTGCCGACGAGCGCGACTGGGCGCTGTTCCTCGACGCGGCCGACCTTGCCGGCCTGCCGGAATTCCTGAAAAGCGCGATGGCCGAGGCCGCCGAGATGCGCGGCCAGAAGGGCCGCTATGCCGTCACCCTGTCGCGCTCGATCTACGAGCCGTTCTCGACCTTCTCCGAACGCCGCGACCTGCGCGAGATCGCCTTCCGCGCATTCACCATGCGCGGCCAGAACGGCGGCCCCACCGACAACACCACCGTGGTACGCGATATGCTGCGACTGCGCGCCGAAAAGGCGAAGCTGCTCGGCTACGCTTCCTATGCCGCGCTGAAGCTCGACGACACCATGGCAAAGACGCCGGAGGCGGTGCATAAGCTGCTCGACCCGGTCTGGGAAAAGGCGCTGGAAAAGGCGGCAAGCGATCAGATCGAATTGCACCGGCTGGCGGCCGAGGCCGGCAGCAACGAAGAATTCGCCGCCTGGGACTGGCGCTTCTATCAGGAGAAGCTGCGCGCCGAGAAGTTTGCCTTCGACGAGTCCGAGCTGAAGCCCTATCTGCAGCTCGACCGCATCATCGATGCCTGTTTCGACGTGGCGACAAAATTGTTCGGCATCGGCTTCGAGGAGAAGCAAGGCATCGCCACCTGGCATCCGGACGCGCGCGTTTTCATCGTCAGGAATGCCGACGGCAGCGAGCGCGGGCTGTTCCTGGCCGACTATTTCGCGCGGCCCTCAAAGCGCTCCGGCGCCTGGATGAGCGCGCTGAAGTCCGGCTACAAGCTTGGCGATGGCTCCAGGCCGGTGATCTACAACATCATGAATTTCGCCAAGCCGCCGGAGGGCGAGGCAGCGCTTTTGTCGGTCGATGAGGCCAAAACCCTGTTCCACGAATTCGGTCATGCGCTGCATGGCATGCTGACCGAGGTCACCTGGCCGTCGGTCGCGGGCACCTCGGTCAGCCGCGATTTCGTCGAGCTGCCCTCGCAACTCTACGAGCACTGGCTGACCGTGCCGGCTGTGCTGGAAAAGCATGCGCTTCACGTGACGACCGGCAAACCGATGCCGAAGGCGCTGGTCGACAAGATGCTGGCGGCGCGCACCTTCGGCGCCGGCTTCGCCACGGTCGAGTTCACCGCCTCGGCCTTGGTCGACATGGCCTACCACGCGCGGCCGGATGCGCCGGAGGAGCCGCTTCGTTTCGAAGCCGAAACGCTCGAGAAGCTCAACATGCCCGACACCATCGCCATGCGCCACCGCACCCCGCATTTCGGCCACATCTTTGCCGGCGACGGCTATTCGGCCGGCTACTATTCCTACATGTGGTCGGAGGTCCTCGACGCCGACGCCTTCGCCGCCTTCGAGGAGACGGGCGACCTGTTCAATCCGGCGCTGGCCGAGCGGCTCAGGAAAAACATCTATGCCGCCGGCGGTTCGAAAGACCCGGAAGAGCTCTACACCGCCTTCCGCGGCAAGATGCCGTCGCCCGAAGCGATGATGATCAAGCGCGGGCTGGTGTAGAGACCGGCCTCGGCCCTTAAAATAAGTTTTGAACGGGTCAACAGCGCGACGAGGCCGCCACCGAGTGTCCGGTAGGCCTCTCTAGCTGTTCGCTGCCTCGGCAGGCTGGTCTGACTGCTTCAAGATCTCAATCAGCACCCAGCGGTCCTCCACCTTCCTCCAGAGCTTTGCGCTAGAAACTTCGCCGTCGGACGCTCTAGCGAATAGTCGAAGGGCTTGCTCGTGATCCTGCGGCAAAATTGCGGCAAGTTCCATTCCTACCTTCGTTATTACATAGACGGGGACCTTAAATCTGGTGGCCTCCACCTGTTTGAGATCCATCGTCAGCCTATTAGGGCCGAAGATGAATTGAACTTTGCCGGGTACGGTCGTAACGAATGATTGGGTCAGCGCCGTTCCCACGCCACTGATTAGGCCGGCATCCTCCAAGCTGATGTATTTTTTAACATCAAGCGGGCTCAGCTCTCGAACCAGCGAAGTCTCTACCCGTAGATTGACCTCGTCTCTGAAAAGGGTGGCCGTCCTAGCGTCAAGTTCGGCAGCGACTCTTAAAGTGCTATGCGAGAAACTTCCGGGCTGCTGGATTTCGCCCGCCAGAATGCGGCCCAGAAAAGTTCGCATCCTTTCGCTGGATGCATTCTTCGCAAAATGACCCCAAAAATTGAGGAAATCTTCGTCGATCTCGTCGCCCTGAGAATCTGCAGCTGCGGGCTTTGATGGCGGGGGGAGCAGTACAGCCTGCTCCTCTGCCTTCCCAAAAGAGGCGGCCATGTTGACCTGCTCCCGCATGGCTCCGTTGAAATGCGAGTCAATTAGGGCTTCTGCGAGCGAGGGATCGGACCTTAGGCGCTCAACAGCGATGTCGCCCAGTTCATCAAGAATTTTCACCTCTTGGACCTGCCTCGCTCTTGCAAGCAATATCTCTCGCTCGGCTGCCAAACCTTTAAGATCAGCCTTGGCTCCAAACAGGTGGTCCCATGCTCGCAAAAATCTCGACCGCACCGAGACTGTGAGGGATGTCGAGGTGGCGGATATCGTTAACCCGACATCGTCTTTCCGATCGTCTGTCATTTTCCCTCCAACGGCACAAGCCGGCGGATCATAGACAATCACGCGCGCGGTAAGGCAACAAGCTAGTCATTTGCGATCCACGTTGAGGACGCGGCCTTGCTTTCCAGTTCCTAGCCGACAAAAGCTTGGTAGCCGCTTTGCCTGGCAGGTTTGGCTTCAGCGTCGTTGAGGCCGTCTTCTCAGGCGATGCTGAGCGCCTCGATGGTTTTCGCCAGCGCAGCCGGATCGCCTGATATGCGCAGCGTCTTCAGCCGGGCCGTGCCGCCGGCGGCGACCGAGACGGCCGATCGCGGCACGCCCAGCGCCCTGGCGACCAGCCGTTCGAGCGCCTGGTTGGCGGCGCCGTTTTCCGGCACGGCACGGACGCGGGCCTTCAGATGGCTTCGCCCGTCTGCCGGGATCTCGATGCCTTCGAGCCTGTCCATCGCCGCTTTCGGCGTCAGCCGGACGAACAGGTCGACGCCATCGTTACGCAGGCGAAACGAGGTGCTCATAGAACGCCGGGTCAGACCAGCGGCAACACCGTGGTGAGCAGGAACTGCCGCAGGAAGAACAGGATCAGAAGCAGGATGATCGGCGAAATATCGATGCCGCCGAGATCGGGCAGGAAGCGGCGGATCGGCCGCAGCGCCGGCTCGGTCAGCCGGAACAGCATGTTGCTGACGCTATCGACGAACTGGTTGCGCGAGTTGACGACGTTGAAGGCGTAGAGCCAGGAGAAAATCGCCGAAGCGATGATGATCCACCAATAAATGTCAAGCGCCAGGACAATGGTCTGAATGAGGGCTATCATGCCGGTCTCCGATTGTTGCCGACATGTAGCCATTGCAGGCGGAGGCGGCAAGAGCCAGCTTCGCGGCACGGCAGGGCCGGTGGCTGGCCGCCCGGCTTTGGGCAAAACGCCGTCTTGACAGGAAACCGCCGCGCCCGATAAATGCGCCCATTCCGCTGGACGGGGCTGTAGCTCAGCTGGGAGAGCGCGTCGTTCGCAATGACGAGGTCAGGAGTTCGATCCTCCTCAGCTCCACCAGCGGATTTTTACCTCAGTAAAATCAAGAAGATAGCTGCACCGGCATCCCGAACGCGCTCTGGCGGGCTTTGAGCTTGGGGCTTAAACCTGGCCATCAAGCCATTCCCTCAGATCGGGGTCCTCGTGACCTTCAGGGATAGGCGGTCTCGTTCTGACGTACCAGATCACGCCAAATCCAACTGCCGCCCACGCGCCAGCTACCACGAATGTGATGATGTCAGTCACTTCAAACCCCTAAGCCCAACCCATCATTAGCTCGACCGAAATCGCCCCACAAGAGCAAAATCAGGTCGTTGCCGGAGTGGGCTGGCGCCCAGCCAAGGGAAGTCCTGCTGTCGTCAGACGCCTAACTAAATCCAGCCGTTCCGCACGGCTGTCACAGCCGCTCACGATGGCCTGCTCTGCGACGATCCGATGGCATTCGTCTGACAGGTTTGCGCATTGCCGGCGGCGACACGGTTGAAGCGGCCTGCACAATCGGCATAGTAGGCCGGTCGTGAACCACGGGAGGGCAATATGAAGCTCGGACTGCTCACCGCACCGTTTGCCGATACCCCGCTCGGCGAGGTCGCCGACTGGGCAAGTTCTGCCGGCTTCGAGGCGCTGGAGGTCGCCTGCTGGCCGAAATCCTCAGGCGCAGCCCGGCGCTATGCCGGCACCAGCCATATCGACGCCGCCTCGACCTCAGCCTCGCAGGCCAAGGAAATCGCCGCCGCACTGGCGGAAGAGAACCTGTCGATCTCCGGCCTCGGCTTTTATCCCAATCCGCTGCATCCCGATGCCGCCCACCGCAAGGCCGTCGTCGATCATTTGAAGAAGGTGATCGTGCTGGCGAGCCATATGGGCGTGCCTGTCGTCAACACCTTCTGCGGCGGCGACGCTGCAAAAACCATCGACGCCAACTGGCAAGAGGCACTCGAACTGTGGCCCGATATCATCGCCCATGCGCGCGACAACGGCGTCAAGCTGGCTTTTGAGAACTGCCCGATGATCTTCAGCTACGACGAATGGCCGGGCGGCCACAACATCGCCTATTCGCCCTATATCTGGCGCCGCATCCTCGAGGCATGGGGCGGCGACGTCGGCATGAACTTCGACCCGTCGCACCTGGTCTGGCAGATGATCGACCAGGCCCGCTTCATCAGGGAATTCGGCCCGTACATGCTGCATGTCCATGCCAAGGACCTGATGATCGATCATGATGGGCTTTACGAGCGTGGTATCCTCTCGGCCGGCATGGGCTGGCAGGTGCCGCGCATGCCGGGGCTTGGCGATGTCGACTGGAATGTGATCTTCTCCGGCCTCTACCGCGCCGGCTACGACGGAGCCATCATCATCGAACACGAGGACCGGCGCTTTGAGGGAAGCGACGACGACGTCAAGCGCGGCTTTCTGCTCGCCCGCGACATGCTGCGCCCCTTCGTGAAATGAACCCCTGTTCGAACTGAACTGAAAAACAAGGTGGAGGAAGACTGAAATGAAAAAATATCTGGCAATGATCCCGCTGCTTGCCGGCGCGGCGTTTCTGGCTTCGGCGGGCGTCTCGTCCGCTGAAGCCAAATACACGATCGGCGTCTCCAACACGGTGCAGGGCAATGGCTGGCGCGAGGAGATGATCTGCGCCATCAAGGCGCAGGCGCTTGCCTCCGGCGAGGTCACCAAGCTCAACATCGCCCATCGCAACACCGACGCCGCCGGCCAGCTCGAGGACATCCGCAACCTGATCAGCGCCAAGGTCAACGCCATCGTCGTCAACCCGGCCGATCCCGCCGGCATCAAGTCAGCGCTCGAGGAGGCCACCAAGGCCGGCATCGTCGTCGTCGCCGTCGACCAGGCGGTCACCGAGCCTTCGGCCTACATCATCTCCAACAACCAGGAACAGTACGCCTATCTCGGCGCCAAATGGCTGTTCCAGCAGATCGGCGGCAAGGGCGACGTCGTCTATATGCGTGGTGCCGCCGGCGCCTCGGCCGACAGCGACCGCGACAAGGGTTTCAAGAAGGCGCTTGCCGAATTCCCCGACGTCAAGGTCGTGCATGAGGTCTTCACCGGCTGGCAGCAGGACCAGGGCAAGCAGCAGATCCTCGACTTCATCGCCACCGGAGCGCCGTTCAACGGCATCTGGACCTCGGGCATCGACAATGTGATCGTCGACGCGCTGGTCGAGTCGCAGACGCCGCTGGTGCCGGTGGTCGGCGCCGATAATGCCGGCTTCGTCGGCCAGCTGAATTCGGTCGAAGGCCTCGTCGGCGCGGCGGTGACCAATCCCGGTTCGATCGGCGGTGCCGGCGTGACGCTGGCTCTGCAGATACTGAACGGCAAGAAGCCGGCGGAGCAGACCGTGCTGGTCGAGCCGCAGCTGTGGGAGAACGCCACCGCGGAGGGCAAGGCCAAGCTGAAGAGCGTAGCCGATCCGTCGCTGAGCCCGGAATGGCCGGTCTCGATCTCCATTCCGGAGTGGACCACCTACACCAAGGAGCAGATCATCGCCTGCAAGGGCCCGGGCGAGTAACGAGCCACGCTTCTGCCTTCTCCCCTTGTGGGAGAAGGTGGATCGGCGCGCAGCGCCGAGACGGATGAGGGGTGCTGGAAGGAATGAGACGTTGGTGTTCCCTGGAGCACCCCTCATCCGACCTCGCTTCGCGAGGCCACCTTCTCCCACAACAAGGGGAGAAGGGAAGGGTCGCCGTTTTGGACAAACTAAATCGAGAGCAGCACGATTTTGACCACCAACCCCCTCCTCGACGCCACCGGCGTCGTAAAAACCTACGGCGCCGTGGTGGCGTTGCGCAACGCGTCGCTGTCGGTCCTGCCGGGCGAGGTTCACGCCCTGATGGGCGCCAATGGCGCCGGCAAATCGACGTTGGTCAAAATCCTGACCGGCGCCATCCGCGCCGATGCCGGGCATATCCTGATCCGCGGCGAGGCGCGCGACGTGCGCTCGCCTGCCGATGCGCGCCGCGCCGGCCTGCTTCCCGTCTATCAGGAACCGTCGCTGATCCCCGATCTCGACGTCGCCTCCAATCTTCGCCTGACCGACACGCCGGTCGAGCCGTTCCGCGCCTGGGTGCGCGAACTCGGCATTCCCGACCTCGACATCCGAGACACCGCGCGCGACATCCCGCTTGCCGTGCTGCGCGTGCTCGATCTGGCGCGGGCGCTGGCGGTCGAGCCCAACGTGTTGCTGCTCGACGAGATGACCGCGGCACTGCCGGCGAACCTTGCCGAAAAGGTGCTTGAGGTCGTTCGCCGCCAGGGCGACAGCGGCCGTTCGGTGATCTTCATTTCCCACCGTTTCGTCGAGATATCGGCGCTTTGCGACCGTGCCACCGTGCTTCGCGACGGCGAGACCGTCGGCGTCGTCGGCATCGAGCCGGGCGTCGAGGAGCGCATCGTCGAGATGATGCTCGGCGCCAGGATCGAAAAGACGCGCGTGGCGGCGCGCCAGGCGGGCCAGGCCGCTTCGCCTGGGGATAGCCGTCCGCGCCTCGGTGTGGCGAACCTTCGTGTCGGCACCAAGCTCAACGACGTCTCGTTCGATCTGGTGAACGGCGAAGTCGCGGGCGTCGTCGCGCTCGAGGGGCAAGGCCAGGACGAGCTGTTCGCCGCGCTTGCCGGCTCGATCCGGCCGTCCGGCGGCACCATCGAAGTCGACGGGCTGCCGGTGAAATTCGCGCATCCGGCGGATGCGATCCGCGCCGGCATCGCCTATGTGCCCGGCGACCGCACCGAGGCGCTGACCATGCAGCGCTCGGTGCGCGAAAACATCGCGCTCCCGTTCAGCGCCGCCTTGCGCAACTGGGGACCGATCAACATGGCGCAGGAACGCTCCAGCGTCGTCAGCGCGATCGAGCGTCTGCAGATCGACACCCGCGCCCAGCGCGAGGTGCAGCGGCTGTCCGGCGGCAACCAGCAGAAGGTGACGATCGCCCGCTGGATCGCCGCCGAAGCACAGACCATCCTCTGCTTCGACCCGACGCGCGGCATCGATGTCGGCACCAAGCAGGAGATTTACAAGCTGCTGCGCGAACTCGCCGACCAAGGCAAGTCGGTGCTGTTCTATACATCCGAGCTCGAGGAGGTACAGCGTGTCTGCGATCGCGTCATCGTCATCTTTGGCGGGCGCGTCGTCGACGTCTTCCCCGTCGAACTCGCCGACGAGCCGGCGCTGATGCGCGCCGCTTACGGCTTGCCGCGCGGCGCCAAGGTGGACGTCGGCATCCTTGCCGATATCCACTCGAACCCGGTGGCGAAACCTTGACCCGCCTCGTCCGCCGTCAGGGCTGGGTCGCCGGCCTGCTCGTCCTGTTCGTGGTCCTGTTGGTGATCACCAGGCTCATCCAGCCGGGCTATGGCAGCGGCGATTTCGGCTCGCTGGTGCGCGCGGTGCTGCCTTACGCCTTTGCCGTCGCCGCTCAGACGATTGTCGTCATCGCCGGCGGCATCGATCTTTCCGTCGGCGCCATGATGGCGCTGACCAGCGTCACCGCCGCCTCGATGATGGACGGCGCCAGCGAGGAATACGCGCTTTTCGTCGTGCCGTTCGTGCTGGCCATGGGGCTGGTGCTGGGCGCCGTCAACGGCATGCTGATCGTCGTCACCCGCGTGCCCGATATCGTCGTCACGCTGGCCACCCTGTTCGTGCTGCAGGGCGCGGCGCTGCTGGTGCTCGGTGCGCCCGGCGGCGCGGTCGCCGAATGGCTGCGGGCGACCATTGTCGGGACGGTCGCGATCCCGGGCTTGCCCGAAATCTCTGCCTGGATACCGAAGGCGCTGGTGCTCCTCGTCGTCTGCCTCTGCATCATCTGGATACCGCTCAAGCGCTCCAAACTCGGCCTGTCGATCTACGCCATCGGCAGCAGCGAGCTCGCGGCGTTTCGCTGCGGCGTGCCTGTCGCGCGCACCAAAATCATCGCCTATGCCCTGTCGGGGCTTTTCGCTGCCATGGGCGGGCTTGCCCTGACCATGAGCACAGGCATCGGCGCCCCTATTCCCGGCCCCTATCTTCTGGCCAGCGTGGCGGCGGTTGTGCTCGGCGGCGTCGCACTAGGCGGCGGCAAGGGCGGATTGCTCGGCCCGATCGTCGCGGTCTTCGTGCTGCGGCTGGTGCGCACCGACCTGACGCTGCTGGCCATCGATCCCAACGTCACCGCCATCATCGAGGGCGCGATCATGGTCGCCGTCGTCATGTTCGGCGCCTTTATTACGATGAAGGGGCGGCAATGATGAGCAATGGCGTAAGGCTGGTTTACGGAGTCGGCGATCCACGGCGCCCCCCTCTGTCCTGCCGGACATCTCCCCCACACGTGGGGAGATTGGCAGCTTCGGCGCCTCGCTCATTCTTGCAACGTCGACAATTGGCGAAAGCCGTCGCGCCGTCCGATCTCCCCCCAAGTGGGGGAGATGTCCGGCAGGACAGAGGGGGGCGCCGTAGAGCACCATCCTCTCCCGGCATCGCGCCACCCCAATCGCGAGCAACCTCATGAGCACAACCGCGATCCAACCCGTCCCCTTCGGCCGCCGCCTCAAGCGCTTCATGGCCGACCGGCCGCTTATCCCGCTGATCATCCTGCTGGTCATCCTGGTGGTGGTGCTGCAGATCCTGCGCCCCGGCATCGTCAACGAGCGCTGGCTCGCCAACACCGTCAAATTCGCCATTCCGCTGGCAATTCTGGCCGGCTGCCAGACCATGACCATGCTGACCGGCGGCATCGATCTGTCGGTCGGCACCGTGGCGACGATGAGCGCCTTCATCATGGCGACGCAGGTCGTCAACCATGACCCGGCGGTGGCGATCCTCATCGCCTTGGTGCCGGCGGTGCTGATCGGCCTGGTCAACGGCATCGGCGTCGGCGTGTTTCGCGTGCACCCGCTGATCATGACGCTCGGCACCAGCCTGATCGGCACCGGCTGCCTGCAGGTTTATCAGCGCACCGTCATCGCGTCGGGCGCCAAGATCCCGCCCTTCCTGGCCTGGCTCGGCACCGGCCTCACCTATGGCGTGCCCAATGCGCTGCTGTTGTTCGTGCCCATCGCCGTCCTCATCGTCTTCACCTTGAACCGCACCGGCTTCGGCCGCCTGCTTTACGCAGTCGGCGACAATGAAGGCGCAGCACGCCTGTCCGGCGTCCGCTACTGGCAGGTCATCACTGCGCTCTACGTCATCTCCAGCGTGCTCGCCGGCATCACCGGCCTGCTCTATATCGGCCTGATCAAGGCGCCGTCGCTGTCGCTGGCCGAACCGCTGGTGCTGCCTTCGGTGGCGGCCGCCGTGATCGGCGGAACCTCGATCTTCGGCGGCCGCGGCGGCTACACCGGCACCATCATCGGCGCCTTGATCCTCACCGTGCTGACGACGCTGCTGACCATCCTGCAGATGCCCGAAGGCGCGCGCCGGATACTGTTCGGGCTGATCGTGCTGTTTGTGACCGCGGCGTATTTGCGGATTATTGAGGATCGGTAGGGGGAAGCTGGGGTGAATGGCTGCTTTGACCCGGAGCGGACGTTGCCGCAAACTAGTGCTAGGTCACGTTGCGGTCACCGCTCGCTGATGGTTTGCACGTTATCGCGCAACGCCGAGATATTATCCGAAAACCTCAAATTACATCAGCTTTGAGTCGGAATGATAGGATTTCGATTGCGATCCACTCAAACTTGATCATGCTTAGCGGAGTGTGGGGGGAATCAAATGTCGCTTACCCAAGCGCAACTAGAAGCAGTTCGGCACCGCGAAGGCAATCTGCAACTCATCGCGTGTGCAGGCTCCGGCAAGACGGAAGTAGTTGCCCGTCACATCGCGGGATTGCTCACCCCCATCGACGTGGGTGGGGCTGGCCTGCTCCCCCGCAACATCATTGCGTTCACCTTCACAGAGAAAGCGGCTGCTGAGCTGCGCCAGCGCACCATCGAGCGGTGCGCAGAAGCGATGTCTGAACTGGTCGGCGCTGCCGAGATGTATATCGGAACTATTCACGGGTTTTGCCTAGAGCTGCTCCGTTCCGAGGTTCCGCAGTTCCTCAAGTACGATGTGCTGAACGAAACGCAGCAGACCCTGTTCGTCGATCGCAGTTCCGCCCGATGCGGTCTGACTGCTACGTCGACGCTGCAGGGCCGGCAATTGCGGCGCTACATCGATACACGGGTCTATATCGACGCGCTCGGGTTGCTGCGCGAAGCGCAGGTGGATCGTGCGGCACTCCAGCAGATAAGCATCGCCGATGGTCTCGATAGCTATAGCGCCTTGCTCCACGAGAAGGGTTACCTCGACTATTCTTCGATCCTGCAGGAGGCTGTGCGGGCGATCACTTCCGACTCGGCGGTTCGAGCGCGGCTTGCCGAGCGGCTGCGCGTGGTGATCGTCGACGAATATCAGGACGTGAACCCGATTCAGGAGCAGCTTGTCAGCCAGCTTCATGCGCTCGGTGCCGCAGTTCGGGTGGTCGGTGATGATGATCAGACAATCTATCAGTGGCGCGGCAGCGACGCCCGTAACATCCTTACGTTTGAGGCGCGCTACGACGCCCGATCGATCCGCTTGGAGGACAATTTCCGCTCGAGCCCCGGGATCACTGACGTCGCGCGGCTGGTGATCGAGAAGAACCCTGTGCGCCTTGCAAAAACGATGCGTTCAGCCGACCGGCAGACTTATGAAGCCGGTGACATTGTTGCTCTGCAGTTTTCCTCTCCCGAAGAGGAAGCGGATTATGTCGCCCGAACCTGCCGCGCACTCCATGGAACGATGATTCGAGAAGGGGACAACTATCGCGCAATATCCTGGTCCGATATGGCCGCACTTATCCGTATTACAAAAATGGCTGAACCGATTCGGGCCGCTCTCGAACGCGAAGGCATCCCCGTGGTGTCTGTCGGCCTGGGGAGCTTATTCGACACGCCAGAGGCCGAAGCCGCGCGCCAGCTATTCTACCTGATGGCAGGACAGGCAGAGGTTGTGGATGTTGTCGCGGCCTGGACTGCGGCAAATCTCGGCATTGAACCGTCACTGATCGAACAGGCGGTACAGGAAGCCGAGGTCACGCGGACCCGTATGGCGACCGAAGACGAGGACGTCCGCTTCTCCGTCTATAATATCCAGCGCCAGTTCATTGGCTTTCTGGAGCGCCTAGGGCTCCGAGAAGAGATGGTACCCGGAGGGCGGGGCGAGGTTGTCTTCTACAATCTTGCCAAGTTCAGTCAGGCGATCTCTGACTTCGAAGCCATCTACTTCCATTCTCGCCCAGTACAGAAATATGAGTCGTTTGCTGGCTTCCTTCGCCATCAGGCGGAGCAAGTCTATGACCAGTCGACCGGCACAGAGGAGCGCCTCGTTGCCGTCGATGCCGTCCAGATTCTCACAATTCACCGCGCAAAGGGGCTGCAGTGGCCGGCTGTGTTCGTCCCGCAGCTTGTGAAGAACAGGTTTCCGCCGGCTGGCCGGGGCGGCATGTCGGTCTGGCATCTTGTCCCGGCGCAGAGCGTCGAAGGACAGAACCGCTACCTGGGCTCGGATGAGGACGAGCGGCGCCTGTTCTATGTGGCGGTCACCCGGAGCCAAAAGCATCTCCACATGACCACCGCCCCCACCCCCGGAAGCAAGCGCAACGTCAAGCCTTCGATCTTCTGGTACGACGTACTCGAGTCTCGCTACGTCCGACGCACGCCGCAGGATCTGAGCGGCCGGCCGCGAGGAGTGCCGCAGGCCCGCTCGGCGATCGCCGATGTCCGGCTTTCCTTTTCCGACATGCGCTATTTTTTCGAGTGCCCCTACCAGTTCAAGATGCGAACCCTGTACGGCTTTAACGCCCCACTCGACGAGGCACTCGGCTATGGAAAGTCGTTGCACGACGCGCTGGCCGAGCTCCATATGCGCGCGATCGCGGGCGAGACCGTTGATGCGTCATGGGTCGACGGGCTTGTGGATCGGCATCTGCGCGTCCCGTATGCCTATCCCAGCCTCAGGGACACGATGCGGGAGGCCGCGATGCGAACCGTGGCCGCCTATATCGACGCCCGGCAGAGCGAGTTCCCACACCTCGAGTTTAGCGAGAAGGCCATCGAGCTCAACCTTGGGAACGGGGTGTCCGTGGCAGGGCGGATCGATCTCGTGCGGCGCAGGGATAGCGGCGATGTGGCAATTGTCGATCTCAAATCGAACGAACGCGCACAGGCGGAAGCGCTGACCGAGGCCCAGCTTCACATTTACGCGCTCGGCTATCGCGAACTGACTGGGAGAGACGCAGATTTCGTCGAAACCTATGAGCTCGACCATCAACGGCGCAAGGCTAGGTCTGTTGACAATGACCTAATTCGGGACGTCACAGAGCGGATTCACCGCACCGCGCAGGCACTGCGCGACAATGATTTCGCCCCGGCTCCGGAGGCGACACGCTGCGCCACATGCGATTTCGGCCGTCTCTGTTCCGCTGCCGATGGCGTGAGGAATCCGCAATGACCATGGACTACGCCGCTCTCCGCAAGGAAAACCGGGAGGAGTACGGTCGGGCGATCGGACGCATTGGAAAGATGCTGCTCGAGGACCGCTATGACAAGCGGACGCATTTCATCTACGAAGTTCTGCAGAACGCAGAGGATGCGCTACGGCGACGTCCTGGCTGGGTTGGGTCGAGGGCAGTCAACTTCACCCTCAGCTCAAACGAACTTCGTATTTCCCATTTCGGCGCGCCGTTCAACGAGGCAGACGTCCGGGGAGTGTGCGGCATCAACGCAAGTACCAAGGACGTCACCTCGATCGGCAGGTTCGGGATCGGGTTCAAGTCCGTCTACGCTTTTACCAGGCGACCCGAAATACATTCAGGTTCGGAAGCCTTCTCGATCGCCGATTACGTCTTGCCACAGGCGATCCCCGCTCGTGCGCGCGATGCAGACGAGACTCTTATCTTGCTGCCGCTCGATGCCGACGACCCTTCCGCGTTCGATGAGATCGCAGAGGGCCTGCGCGCGCTCGGCGGCGAGGCGCTGCTGTTCCTCAAGTATGTCGATGAAATCGTCTGGTCCGTCGAGGGTGTAGGCGCCGGAAGCTACGGGCGCGAGGCGGCCGGCGCTGGTCTCATGCGGGAAGTGACGCTCTTCACCGCAAATGATGGCGAGACAAGCCGTGAGGAATACCTGCTCTTTTCCCGGGACGTGGAGAACGAGGAAAAGGTCGTGGGGCAGGCGGAACTGGCCTTCCACGTCGTGCTTCAGGATGGGGAGCGAGTCGTGCAGCCCGTTTCCGACGCGCGCCTCATCGTGTTTTTTCCGACCGTGCTGCCGACCTACACAGGGTTTCTCATCCAGGGACCTTACCAGACCACGCCCAGCCGCGACAATGTTCCCGCCGACAAGCCCTGGAACATCAAGCTCGCTGGTATAACCGCCGATCTGCTGGTTGATGCACTCATGCACCTGCAATCCGTAGACCTGCTGACGGTTGCGACGCTGCGTACGCTTCCTCTCGATCGTTCCAAGCTCGACAGCGGGCTCTTTTCACCCTTGTACGAACGCATGGTCGAAGCGCTCCGAACCAAACGACTGCTGCCCACAGCGGCAGGCAAGTTCGCCAGCGCGGCGGAACTTCGGCTTGCGCGAGCCCAGGACGTCAGGGATCTGTTTGGTCCACGGCAACTGGAGACACTGCTCGGAAGCGAGGGCCTAGTTTATTGGGCTTCCGCCGAGATCACTACGGATCGGGCGCCGCAGCTGCGAAATTTCCTCATGCAGGAGCTCAAGGTCACCGAACTCACCCTCGATCAGATGCTCGCGCGTCTTCAGGACAGCTTCCTTGAGGAACAGTCCGACACCTGGATGGTGCGGTTCTATCAACTGCTCGCGTCCCAGCCATCCCTGATGCGCGGGCGTGCTCGTGACATCGCCCTGTACCGGCTCGAGAGCGGAAGTCACGTACCGCTGACGAAAAACGGTGTCCGGCAGGTCTTCCTGCCGACCGGTGAAAAGACGGGCTTCCCGACGCTGCGCGCCTCGCTACATACCTCACGGACACGCAAGTTCCTCGAAAGTGCCGGCCTCACCAAGCCCGACCCAGTGGACGACGTGATCCTCAACCTCTTGCCCGGCTACAAGAAGGAAAAGGTTGACACTACGAACTATGCCGAAGACATCGCTCGCATGCTGCGGGCTTTCGACACGGACTCGCAGGCGCAGCGGGACAAGCTAATCGGAGCACTGAAGTCGGCCAATATCGTCATGGTAAAGGAGGCCGCCACCGGGAAGCGGTTCATCTGCAAGCCTGCCCAAGTCTATCTCGCCGCCGCGCGTATGACGAACCTTTTCAAGGGTGTAAAGGGAGTCCACCTCCTCGACATCTCTTTCGAGTGCCTGCGCGGTGAAAAAGTGCGCGATATGTTGGACGCAGCCGGGGCCACCCGCATCTTGCGGACCGAGAGCTACGCAAGCGACCTGACCGAGAGCGAGCGGTTGGCGGCACGTCGCGCGGCAGGGTGGGAAGGTGCCAGCACGGAACAACGGATCCAGGACGTGGACGTGGCTGGCCTCGAGGAACTCCTCGAACTTCTGCCCACGCTGCCGACAGAAAAGCGCCCGGACCGCGCGCGTCTACTTTGGGAGGCCGTGTCCGAACTCGTGGATCGTCGTGGTCCGTCGGTAACGTCGGTGACCTACAGCTGGACGTACATGCAGACACGCTCGACATCTGTCGATGCGAAGTTCCTGCGCCGCTTGAATGAGACTGCATGGATACCGGATCATACCGGGGAGCTGCGACGCCCTTCGGAGATCCTGTTCGCAGAACTTGGTTGGCCTTCGCATCCCGTTCTCGAGACACGGATCGCTTTCAAGCCCCCGGCGATCGCCGCCCTTGCCCGGGAAGTGGGGATCGACGCCGATGTGCTGGATGAACTCAAGCGGCTCGGGGTTACCGACCTCCAACAACTTCGCGAGCGCCTCCGGGAGGAGCCTGCGGACGACGAGGCCACCGCCAACGACTCCGAAGATTATGACGTCAACGTCGATGACCAGGACGACGGGGCCGATGAAGACTCCGGGCGGGGAGACAGATCCGGCGCTGGCGGCGACACCTCCGGGCAGGGCCGCGGCAGCGGTTCTGGGGGGCAAGGGGGCGGCAATTCGAACAGTGGACCAGGTGATGGTGGCTCCGGCGGCGGTGGCGCCTCTCGTGGTCAGGGCGGCGGCTCCGGTGGCGGCACGCGCGAGTTCATATCCTATGTGGGTACGCGCCCCGAAGGCGATGAGGCCGATCCCGACCGGTTGACGCATCAGCAGCGAATGGATCTCGAAGAGGCGGCGATCGGACTCATCCTGCGTCTCGAACCAGTTCTCGAAAGGACGCCGCTAGGCAACAAGGGCTTTGATCTGGTCGAGAAGGACATCGCGGGCGAGCCCGAGCGATGGATCGAGGTAAAGGCAATGAAGGGAACTCTCGCCGACCGGCCAGTCGGCATTTCGAACGCCCAGATGGAGCAGGCTCGCCGCTGCGGTGATCAGTTCTGGTTGTACGTGGTTGAACGCGCCGGTACCACGCAGGCGCGGGTGCTCAAGATCCGCAATCCGCATGGCGCAACGGGCACCTTCACGTTCGACCGCGGCTGGGAGGCGATAGCGACAATAGCGCCCGAGGATCTTGCGGCTGCCGCTGAGTAATATGGGGTTATCTGGGGGCTGACAGTCTCACGTTGACGTGTCGCCGGGCCGGAACCGTTCACCAGAACGTTGTAGCTAGGCGGGCTGCCACCAGCGGCTGTGGCCACGGCTTGATGAGTGGCGCTTTCTTAGCGCTTGCCATCCCCCTCACACCGCCAAACTCCCCTGCTCTGCCTCCTCCGCATTAGGATCGCCCGGTGCCGTCGCCCAGGCCAGTTCGACCAGCGTCACAGTCCGCCTTCCAACCCCGTCCAGCTGGCACACGATCAGCCCCTGCTCCTCGATATAGGTCAGCAGGCGCCGGGCGCGGCGCAGCGAGTGCGAGCCGTAGGCGCGGGCGATCGCCGCGTCGCTCGGGCAGGGCCAGCCCTCCTTCGCCGCGCGGGCGATCATCATGAACACGCCCTGCATATCCTCGGGCACGGTTTTGGCGATCGCCTAAGCGCGGAAAGCAGGGCGGCAGGTGGCACAAACCGCCCGGCGGAAGTCCGTCACTCGAAATCATAGCCACCACGGCCTTGGCCGCAGGGATACCCTACGCCGCCTGAACGATCTCGACCAGTTCAACGTCGAACACCAGATTCTTTCCGGCCAACGGATGATTGCCGTCGAGCTTGACGCTGGCGTCGTCGACGCCGACGACCGTCACCTGCATGGGGCGCCCTTCGGGGGTTCTGGCCTGCAATCGAGTACCGATATCGACGTTGATGTTGTCCGGCACCCTGGCGCGGTCGACGCTCATGACCGCTTCGGGGCGGTGGGGGCCATAGGCGGCGTCGGCGGGAACGGTGACGGTGCTTTTCGCACCGACCTCCATGCCCTCGACATGGGTCTCAAGGCCGGGGATCACTTGCCCTTCACCGAGCTTGAATTGCAGCGGTTCGCTGCCGGAAGAATCGAATTGAGTGCCGTCGGCTAGACGTCCAGTATAATTGATGCGCACGGTGTCGCCATTCTTGGCCTGTGTCATGGCAGTCATCCTTTGGGAGTTTTTGAGGGACCGGCCAGAGTTCACGGTCCCGTTTTCGATCATCCGCGCACTAAGGTGCGCGGCGCGAAACTCTAAAACTAGGGGCTTGTCTGCCGATGTAAACCCACAATGCCGATTGAGCCCCATGCGTAAGACAGGTCGCGGAGGAGGACGGGGATCTGTTCGCCAAGGATCTGGGGCGCGCATTTTTCGAGCATGTCGTGGCGACAGAGATTGCGAAGACTCTGATCGGCCACCCACCCCGGCGGCTTTTGGCGTTTTGCTGATGTTGAGCGACGTCAGCTTTCGCCCAAGCGCATCAACCTTCAACAGCCAACCTCCCCTGCTCCGCCTCCTCGGCATTAGGATCGCCCGGTGCCGTCGCCGGTCACCTGGCTCGTGTTCCAGCCGCGCAAGCCATGGCGAGTCGCTATGGCATCGTGCACGGAAGACGCCACCGCCTTTACGGCAAGTTCGTGATCAATTGAATGACCCTCTGCCATTGCGGCCCTCATCCTGAAACGCAACTTGCCTTTAGGCAAAACCACGGCCGCAATTCTTTTGCAACTACAGATTGAGATATGCTTGGTCGATTGATGATCGAGGACGGGAGCCGAACTACTTGATCCTGCAGGAAACTGATCGACTATGGAGTAAGGTCACTTCCGCCAAAGGCAGCTCTTCTGGGTGCTTTTGAGTTTGCTTCTATGCAACTTTGAACCGCGAAGGCCGCCCTCAGCCGGCTCCCGGATATGTGTTTCAGCAATGCCGATGCTAGTCGACGTCGCGTCGGTACGCTCCTAGCTGGCCCAGGCGTAGAAGACGGCGAACAGCAGAAGCCACACCGCATCGACAAAATGCCAGTACCAGGATGCCGCCGTCGTGATGAAGCCGGCGCCGCCGGCTGAGCGCGCGCGGATCACCCGATATGCGGCGATCGACAGCAACAAGATGCCGATAACGACGTGCAGGCCGTGGAAGCCAGTCGTAAGGAAGAAGATCGAGGGATAGACACCGTCGCGGAATCCCACCGAGGCGAGGCTGAATTCCCGAAGCTGAAGGCCGACGAACACGCCGCCGAGCGCGATCGCCACGGTAAGCCCGATAGCCGAAACCTGCCATCGCTCTTTCAGAAGCCAGTCATGCGCCGCTGCGACGCAGACCCCCGACGCGACGAGGATCACTGTGTTGAGAAGCGGGCCGCCCCAAGGGTCGTCGGGGCGCATCGGCGTAGGTGGCCATGAGCTGAACCCCGCGATCCCCGGATAGATCGCGTATCGTAGGTAGACAGCGAACAAGGCGGCGAAGAACGCTACCTCGGACGCGATTAAGGCGATGATCGCGATCCTCGGGCCAAAGGTGTTTTGCGGACCATTCGCACGCTCACCACTCGTCGCCCGCGACCACGCTGTCAGAGCGACGAACAATGGCAGAAGCCCCACCGCGATCACGAGCGGACCGAGTACCGCGATGCTGCCGGCCAGCGTGCCGAACAGCGACGGGTGGAAGAGCGCGAGACCGGCGCACGCTAGCAGGAACAGCGAGACAGCAATCGCGACAGGCCATCGGCCATCCGTGCCGCCGACCTCGGTGACAGTCTTGCTCACGCGCCTGCCTCCGCGCCCGCCGTGCCACGCGGACGCGCCATCCCGGGATCGTCATCCCATTCATGCGTGAAAGCCGGACCCCACACGTCGCGCGGGGCCGGCGCGCCACGCCGCAGCGAGACCGCAAGCATCACCAGGAACAGCAGCGTGGAGGCGAGCGCGAGCACAGCGCCGAGCGACGCAATCATATTCCAGCCCAAGAAACCGTCCGGATAATCCGCGATGCGCCGTGGCATTCCTGCCAGTCCGAGGAAATGCATCGGGAAAAACAGAACGTTGGTGCCGATGAAGAAGCACCAGAAATGCAACCGTCCAACCCACTCCGGAAACATGCGTCCGGTCATGCGCGGGAACCAGTAATAGAAGCCGGCGAAGATCGCATAGGTCGCGCCGAGGCTCAGCACATAGTGGAAATGCGCGACGACGTAGTAGGTGTTGTGCAGCACTTGATCCGCGCCGGCATTGGCAAGCACGATCCCCGTCGTGCCGCCGACCGTGAACATGATGATGAAGCCCAGCGCCCACAGCATCGGCACGGTGAGGCGGATCGACCCGCCCCACATAGTGGCAATCCAGGCGAACACCTTGATGCCGGTCGGCACCGCGATCACCATCGAGGCCAGCGTGAAGAAGGCACGCGGCGCGAAGCCGACACCGACGGTGAACATATGGTGCGCCCAGACGATGAAACCCAGCGCCGCAATTGATGCCATCGCCAGCACCATGCCGGGATAACCGAAAATCGGGCGACCTGAGAACCGCGAGACGATCTGGCTGATGATGCCGAAGGCCGGCAGGATCATAATATAGACCTCCGGATGGCCGAAGAACCAGAAGAGGTTCATGAACAGCATCGGGTCTCCGCCGCCGGCTGGATCGAAAAAGGCGCCGCCGAAATTGCGGTCGGCAAGCAGCATCGCCAGCGCGGCCGCCAGCACCGGCATGGCGAGAAGCAGCATGAGCGACGAAATCAGGATCGACCACACGAACAGCGGCATGCCGAACAGCGGCAAGCGATCCTCGCGCATGTTAAGGATGGTAGTGACGAAATTGATCGCGCTGATCACAGAAGAAATGCCGGCCAAGTGCAGCGCGAGGATCGTCATGTCGACCGACGGTCCGGGCTGGCCGTCTATGCCCGACAGCGGCGGATAGAGGCTCCAGCCGGTACCCGTTCCGTCGCCGACCAGCAGCGACCCGATCAGCATGATCAAGGACAGCGGCAGCAACCAGAAGCCGAGACTGTTCAGTCCCGGAAAGGCCATGTCGCGCGCACCGATCATCAGCGGGACGAACCAGTTGCCGAAGCCGCCGATCAACGCCGGCATCACCATGTAGAAGATCATGATTAGGCCATGCGCGGTGATCAGCGCGTTCCAGGCCTGGCCGTTGACGACATAGTCCATGCCCGGCTGCGCCAGTTCGAGCCGCATGTAGCCCGAGATCGCGCCGCCCAGCGTCCCCGCCATGATCGCGAATCCGAGATAAAGCGTGCCGATCGCCTTATGGTCGGTGGTGAACAGCCAGGCCGCAATCGACCGGCACTCGGGCCTATGTTCGGTGGCGCTCATTTCGCCACCTGCGCTGATATAGTCGCGGCGCTGACGACCGGATATCGCGTTGCAGCGTCCCGCACCCAGGCGTCGAAATCAGGCTGCGCCATGGCCTCGATCGCGATCGGCATGAAGGAGTGGTTCAGACCGCAGATCTGGTTGCACTGCCCGTAATAGACGCCCGGCTTCTCGACGCGTGTCCAGGTTTCGTTGAGGCGCCCGGGCATGGCGTAAATCTGTAGGCCCAGTGCCGGCATGAAGAAGGAGTGCACGACGTCCGACGATGTCACCTGTATGCGCACGACAGCGCCGACCGGGACAACCATGCGATTGTCGACCGCTAGCAGACGCGGTTCACCGGCCGGAACGGAGGCCGGCGGCAACATGATGGAATCGTATGCGAAGCCGCCATTGTCGGGATAGGAATAACGCCAGAACCACTGATGGCCGCTGGCCTTTATCGTCAACTGTGCGTCGGGAATATCGCTCTCATAGGCGAGCAGCTGGAGCGACGGCGCGGCGATCGCGCCCAGCACCAGCACCGGCGCGATCGTCCAGCCGAATTCCAGCCAGGGCATGCGCGTGACTTTTGACGCCGTGGGGTGCCGGCTCGCCCGGAAGCGCAAGAGCGCGAAACCGATCAGCATGGCGACGAGCGCGACGATGCAGATGCCGATCAGCAATATGTGGTCGTGCAGCGCAACGATCCGCTCCTTCGTCTCCGAGGCCGAGACGCCGAAACTTGTCTGCCAGTTCGCCGGCGCCTGCGCCAAGCCGTGCCGTGCGTCGAGCATCATTGCGGAGACAAAACCGAGGAAAACAGTGCCCCGCCCGCGCATGACATCTACGCCTTCAGCAGGGAGATGAGATGCGCGCCGAGGCGCGCACTGAGCGCCGCAATGGTGAGCGTGGGCGCATTCGCCGTGATGGACGGGAAGACGGACGAGCCAACGATGTAGAGGTTTGGATGGTCGTGGCTCTTCAGGTCCCTGTCGACGACCGAGGTGAGCGGGTCATCTCCCATGCGTGTCGTGCCGCCCATGATCGCGCTGTCAGCGATCGGGCCGAGCTGCTTGATCTGCGTGGCGCCGAGTGCAGCCATGAGCTTGTTCTGCACATCGCGCGCGACCGCCAGCCCGCGCGCCGTGTAGTCGTCAGACTTGAAGGCGATGTTCGGCCGCGGAATGCCGATCCCGTCCATCTGATTGCTCAGCGTCACGCGATTGTCCGGATTGGGAAGTATTTCGGCAGAGCTGCCAATGATCAGCTCCCGCGCGACGTGCGAACGGACTGCCGCCTTCAGCGCATCGCCGCGCAGGCCCTGTTTGATGAAGGTCGTCGCAGCCTGGAACGGACCGACCGCCCGCGCCCAGCCCTCGTTGGAAGGCGAGATGCCGATGGCCGCACGCTCGTTGCGGAAATCGCCGTCCCGAAGCTCGGCAATGCCACCGGTCGAGACCGGTCCGCGATAGGTGAACACGGGATCCCTGGTCAGTCCCTGAATGCCGACATCGATCTGCGACAGCAGATTGCGGCCGACCTGGTCGGAACTGTTCGCCACGCCCGTCGGCGCATTGTCTCCCGTCGAAAGCAGTAGCAGCTTTGGCGTCTCAATGGTATGCGCCGCGATGACCACAATTTTTCCGGTCGCGCTGCCCTCGCTGCGATCTGGGCGACGGTAACGCACTTCGGCAATGCGTTTGTCCGGACCGACGACTAGCTCGTGCACCACGGCCTGCGGCTCGACATGCGCGCTGGCGCGCTCCGCGATGGCGAGATGATGCGTCGCGTCGTACTTCGCCTGGATGGGGCAGATCGGCACGCAACTCGCATTGCCGCAGCATTGCGGGCGGCCATCCCGCCACACCGAATTGCGCGCCTGTGGAAATGGCAACACCGAGTAGCCGAGCGCCTTGGCAGCGATGCCGACCTGCTTGTCGGCATAGGTCATGGGGATCGGTGGCATCGGAAACGACCTTGAGCGCGGCGCGCCGAAATCGGCGGTGTCGTCGCCCGCGACGCCGATCTCTTCCTCGGCGGCCTGATACCACGGCTCCATGTCGCCATAGGCGATAGGCCAATCGACGCCGACGCCGAACTTCGAGCGCATCTTGAAATCGTTTGGCCGGAACCGCGCGGCGAGCCCGCCCCAGTGCCACGTGGTGCCGCCGACGATCCTCGCCTGCTGTCCCCTAAAGGTGTCCGGCCCAGCCTCGACATAGTAGGCGGAGAAGTCGGATTCTTCCGGCTGCGGCGCATAGGGCTGGTCGGGGTAAGGCGAGTTCTGGCCCTTCGCGGACGAGTACTGGAATCGTGTCACAGCGGTGCCGCGATCGACGCGCGGTCCCGCCTCGAGGAACAGCACGCTGAAGCCTGCTTTCGCGATAGCCGCGCCGGCAAGCGCCGCGGCTACGCCTGAACCGACAAACACGACATCGGCGGACGCCGGCGCGGTCATTCGGAAAACCGTCCGGGCGGCGGTGCGTTCGCCCACGCGCCAAAATTCGTGTCGCATCGCGTCGGCGGCTTGGTGTAACCGCAGGCATGCCAGACGAACGCATCGAGATAGGTAAGGACGCGTTCTTCCGAGCCGTGCATGATGCTACCCGTATACCAGGCTTGGATGAGCGATTCCGACAGCGGTTTCAGCCCCGCCGACGCAACCGCGCTGTCCCATTCTGTCTCGGGCTGTTCCGTCACGATCGCATGCAGTTTTCCGAGATCGGCGGCGTCAGCCGAGAATGCCTGCAGGAACAATTCCGGCAGCGTGGCGTCGCTCGGCGACATGCCCGTCAGTATGCCTGTCAATTCGCGAAACGCGCCGAGGTCGATCGCGCTGCTCAACGCGACCTGGCTACGGGCCGCGGCGGGCAATCCGAAGAATGCGGCGAGCGTCGAGACGGCAATCAGAAGCTCCCGTCGCCGCACTGTTGCCGGCGCAGAATGATGCGGCGCCGGCTGACCTACCTGCTTGGGCAGACGCGCATCGTCACTGCCAGCCATCGGTACCCTCAAGGCGAGCCTCTGCTGAAACAACGAGGCCGCACGCTTATCTGAAGCTACGGCTCAATCTGAGATTGGTCAATCGACCCTTTCAAGCTCAGAACAGTCGAGCCAGAGAGCTCCACATTTGAGATCAAAAGCGCCGCTTGGGCCCGACCTTGCACGCGAATCCATGCGGTGGTCGTCCTCAGGAGGGGATAGCTAAGCCGTCGGCCGGAAATAGCCGATGTCGAGCTTGCCTTGCCACCAAACATGCGGTCCGTCAGGCCCTCCACAGCGTTAATCATCGCGCACGTTCCCCGATCAGTGCGAAAATCAGCGTGGAGCGATCTCTGCGACGAGATCGTTCGTCGTCTTGACCCCCGCCATGAAGCCGGCGGCATTGAATTGGTTCATGACGAAGAAAGCGCCGACGCCGCGTGTCGGTGCAATCGCAACATAGAGAAACATCCCTTGCAGGCCGCCGCTCTTCTGGAGGATGAGCGGGCTATGCTCGGTGGGGAGCATGACGACCCATCCGAGACCCATGGCGTCCATCGGGCCGCCGTCATCCAGCCCCACCACCGACGCGAGCCCGTCCCGGTACAAAAAAGCCGCGTGGTTCAAAAGCCGCAACTCGGCATCGGCCGCAGAAGGCTTGTTCTCGACATGCCAGTTCATCCAGCGCAGCAGATCGTCCGCGGTCGAGTACAATCCACCGGCGCACTCCATGGCTGTGCTCGTCGGCACGATGGGCATGGCGCTGCCGTCGAAGTTATGGCCCTGCATCAGGCGCGGCTCGTCCTCCGGCCTTGCGTTGAAAACCGTGTCTTTCATGCCGAGAGGATCGAGGACACGCTCCCGAAGGAGCTCGACATAAGGCTTTCCAGAGACATTCGCGAGCGCCGCTCCAAGGAGGTCGTATCCGAAGTTCGAATAGAGAACGGCGGTGCCCGGCGCGAACAGCAGCGGATTGTCCTTGAGGGCGGCAATCTGCGCCTCTTTGGTGTTCGTAGAGAAGGGGTCGGAGGGGGGCGCATCGGCCACTGGCACCTCCCGCGGAAGGCCGGAAGCTTGCGCGACGAGATCGATCAGCCGGAGGGCGCGGCCATCCTTCTCAGGGAGCGTGACGTCCCAGCCGAGGCGATCCTGCAGCCGGTCGGTGAGCTGTACCTTGCCGTCGATCGCCAGCGAGGAAAGCACACTGCCGCAGAACACCTTGCTCACGGATGCGATGCGGAACATTGTGTCGCCGTCGGGCACTTTTTCACTCCCGTCGGCAATCTTGCCGAAACCAGCCAAGGCCGTCTCGCCGTTGCGCACGGCGCCGAAGATCAGGCCAGGCACTTCGGTGGAGAGATACAGGATCGTACCGTTGAACTGCACCGCTTCCGTCAGCAGCTTGTCCTCGGCATGTCCAGAAGAGGGAACGGCTGCGATTGCCGTCAAAGCGATGGCCATAAGTCGGCGCGATCGAGACAAACGCATTGCCGAAATCCTTTGATGAAGCTGCAGAATAAAATCTTCGGAAAAAGGGCCGCCGCGTAGTATCTTACCATCTCTCCAGAAGCAGGGGATGTCAACAGAATGAACCGAAGGGGGTAATCGGCGGCGGTAGCGTAGTTTCGGCGGCTATTTGCGCTACAGTCATGCCGTATTTCTTGTCATTCGTCAGTTGATCGGGGCTGATCTCTTCATTAGCAAACCGACCCGCGGGTAATTTAGAAGATATGTGAAGCGCCGTCGGCAGGAGGGAGTGCTGTAGCGTCGAGCAATTTACAATAGGCGGATCTGCGTCGCGCCAGTCGTCGTATGATGAAGACCGGGCAGAAGAGCTGTGGCGGGCCAAGGCCCTATCTCCGCAAAAAAGACTCGCCGCTGTACCTGCCGCTTGGCGATACATCGCCTTGATGCGTGGCATTTCCCTTGCGCGCTCGGCCGCCGCCTCACACAGCCAAACGCCCCTGCTCCACCTCCGCAGCACCGGGATCCCCTGGCGCCGTCGCCCAGGCCAATTCCACCAGCGTCACCGTCCGCCTTCCAACCCCGTCGAGCTGGCAGACGATCAGCCCCTGCTCTTCGATATAGGTCAGCAGGCGCCGGGCGCGGCGCAGCGAGTGCGAGCCGTAGGCGCGGGCGATCGCCGCGTCGCTCGGGCAGGGCCAGCCCTCCTTCGCCGCGCGGGCGATCATCATGAACACGCCTTGCATATCCTCGGGCAGCAGCGAGGCGCGCGCCGAGACGTCCTGCCAGGCGTCATCCCCTGCCATGTCGGAGCCGAGGCCGGCGCGGGCGCGCGTCAGCATGCGGCGAAAGGCGGGCAGGTCCGGCACCACCGAGGCGAGGCCTTCTATCCGGCAGCGGACCACGAACTCCTGATAAAGCACGCCGATGACCCGGAAGCCCGCGTCGGGCTGCGCCAGAACGGCGCGCAGGACACGGTCGACGCGCTCACGCCGCTCCGCCAAATCCTCGGCGCTGATCGGCGGCTCCGCCGGTTCGGGGCGGATTTCCAGCGCCGCCGACTTCGCCGCCATCAGCTGATCGAGAAGGTCCGGCGACGACCGGCGCTGCGGCCGGACAGTTTCCGGCGGCGGGGCTGCCAGGATGATGGCGCGTGCGTCCTCAAGGGCTGCTTCCGGCAGCGGCATCAGCCGCGGCGTGCCATTGCGCGGACTTGTGTCGGTCGGGCCGATGCGCAAGCCGAGCGGACGGCGCGACAGCGCCGGGCCGAGCGCCATGAATTGCCCGCGCTCCAGGTCGCGAAAAGCCTCCGCCTGGCGCCGATCCATGCCCAAAAGGTCGGCGGCGCGCGCCATGTCGATATCGAGAAAAGTCCGGCCCATGAGGAAATTGGAAGCCTCGGCGGCGACATTCTTGGCCAGCTTGGCCAGCCGCTGAGTGGCGATGATGCCGGCAAGCCCGCGTTTGCGGCCTCGGCACATCAGGTTCGTCATGGCGCCAAGCGAGAGCTTGCGCGCCTCGTCCGAAACCTCGCCGGCCACAGCCGGCGCGAACAGCTGCGCCTCGTCCACCACCACCAGCATCGGGTACCAGTGGTCGCGGGCGACCTCAAAAAGCCCGCCAAGGAAGGCGGCGGCGCGGCGCATCTGGTTCTCGGCGTCGAGCCCCTCGAGATTGAGCACCGTGGAGACGCGGTGGATGCGCGCCCGCTCGCCGGCGCTCTGCAGGCCGCGCTCGGTATGCTCCTCGGCATCGATCACCAAATGGCCGAACCGGTCGCCCAGCGAGACGAAGTCGCCTTCGGGGTCGATGATGGTCTGCTGCACCCAAGGGGCACTCTGCTCCAGCAGCCGGCGCAGCAGATGGGATTTGCCGGAGCCCGAATTGCCCTGCACCAAAAGGCGCGTCGCCAGCAGCTCCTCAAGATCCAGCGCCGCCGGGGCGCCTGCGGTCGTGTGGCCCATCTCGATCGCAACGGTCATGTCTCGACTCTCCTTAGGGAGAGGGCTTATCAACCGCATCACAGCCCGTCGAGCGCCGATGGCCGGCGGTTTCGGGTTGCGCACAGCTCGACGCTGCTGTCTGCTTGGATGGAGCGCAACCATCAGACGCATATCGACCGGCTCACGACGATGTTTCTGGCGCCAGCGCTCAAGCGAGGCTGGGACGGGCGATCACGGCGAATGAAGATCGGCGTCATCGCCTCGCATGCTGGACATCGTTTGCACGGCCGGCCGCCGAGCATGGTACGCGATTAAGGAACAGACCCGGCGCTCGAGGCCGGAAAAGCAGCAGCGCGAGCGCGCCGACCAACACCGCATTGACCAGGGCAAGTGCCGACAGGACGGCAAGCATGCCATGCGCACCGAGCTGTTCGACCAGCAGCGCGCCCACGGAAGGGGCGGCGGCTTGAGCAATCAGGCTTGGCATGGCCAGACGACCCATAAGCCTGGCGTAGCCGGAGGCACCGAACAGGGCCAGCGGCAATGTTCCTCGGGCAATTGATTCCAGGCCGATGCCGGCACCGTAAAACGCCAAGGCCAGCGGGATGATCGGCATTCCCATCCAGAGAGCCGACACCCCGATCGCCACGCATCCGACTGATACGACCTTGGTCCATATCGGATGGTGGTAGCGGGCAACGACCATCTCGATTGCGCGAGCGCCGACCTGCGACGGACCGACAAGCGCGCCCAGTCCCACCGCCGCGGCCAGCGCCATGCCAGTCGACTGAAGGACAGTTAGAAGATGGACGGAGAGGGTCGAGGATATGACCGCCGCGAGCGTTATAGTCGTCGCCAGGATGACCATAACCGGCGTCGACCTCGTCACAGGCACAGAAGCCACGACTGTCTTCTGATCAGACTGGCTGGCGGGCCGGGCGACGCCACGCGGCAGGATAAGGAGATACAGCGGCAGAGCGACCAGCAATTGCACGGCGGCATAGACCAGACATGCCCCTCGCCATCCGATCTCTCCCATTAAAAAAGCAGAAAGCGGCCAGCAAACCGTGCTTGCGAAGCCGCCGAACAGAGTGAGCGTGGTGATGGCGGAGCGCGCGCCATGGCCATATAGTCGGCCCAGGGTCGCAAAGGCGGCATCGTAGAGCCCAGCCCCCATCCCAAGGCCGATAACAAGCCAGGCAACGATGTAGGCCGCTAAACTTGGAGCAATTGCCAATCCGATCTGACCAATCCCGATGCATGCGGCGCTGAAGGCCAGCACATTCCGGCCGCCATGCCGTTCGATCGAGCTACCCACGCGTGGAGAAATCAGCCCGCCGACGAAAAGGCCGAGGGACAGGCCTCCGACAACCCATGCCAGAGGCCAACCCGTGTCGGCCACAACGGCCGGCGCAATCACCGCCGGGAGATAATAGGAAGACCCCCACGCCATGATCTGCGTCATGCCGAGCGCGGCGATGATCGTGCCGCGACTGCGCGTAGGCTGTGAAAGACTCATGCCGCGACGCCGCAGCCGCAGCCCGACTTGCCGCTCGCCTTTGCCTTGGCATCGTCGGCACAACAGGCATCGACAGCTGCCGGCGCTGGTCCGCCACAGCAACCCTGGGACGACGAGCCTGAAAGTGACACCGGCACCGTGCAGACGCCGGTTTTGGGCAACACCAGCTGCACGGCATCGGCGGCAGCCATGTCGCCGGCGATCGCCGCGGCGACCGAGCGGACCTGCTCATAGCCGGTCAGCAGCAGGAATGTCGGCGCCCGGCCATAGCTTTTGACGCCGACCGTGTAGAAATCGGGCTCGGGGTGGCTGAGTTCGCGATGGCCATGCGGTGGGACATCGCCGCATGAGTGCTCGTTGGGATCGATGAGCGGCCCGAGCGCCTTGACGCCTTCGAGCCACGGATCGAGGTCCAGCCGAAGCTCCCGGGTCAAGGCAAGATCGGGGCGCTGCCCCGTCGCGGCAATGATCCTGTCGACGGGGTCGAGCGTGCGCAACCCGTCCTTTGCCTGGCCTTCGACAGCGAGGCGGCCGTCGACCTCACGGATAGCAACAATCGCAAAGCCGGTCACCAGCCGCACCCGGCCACTCTCGGCGAGCTCCCGGACATCCGAACCAAGCTCGCCGCGCGCCGGCAGGGCGTCGGCATCGCCGCCGCCATAGATGCGGACAAGGTCGGTGCCGCGTGTCACCCATAGTGCCGAAGTGCCCGGTTCGGTTTGCGCAAGCTCCGCCAATTCCAGCAAGGCATTGGCAGCGGAATGGCCGGCGCCGACCACCAATGTCGTGCGACCTGCATAGAGATGACAGTCGCGGCCGAGAACATTTGGGATGCCGTAGGCGATGCGGTCGCCAAATTCCCTCTCACCTTCGGCCGGCAAGCCACCCGCACCGAGCGGGTTCGGCGTCTGCCAGGTGCCGGATGCATCGATCACGGCACGGGCGCTGTCCCGGCGCGTGCCTTCCGCGGTTTCGACCACAAGCATGAACGGCCGCGTCTCCCGCGCCTTGCTCAACACCTTGTCGGCTCCCCAGCGGGAAATGGCGACAACACAGGCATTGGTCTCAATCGACGGCGCCAGTTCGGCAAGCTTGGCCAGCGGCGCGAGATACTGGTCGACGATCTCATCCGCGGTGGGGAACGCCTCCGGCTCCGGCATTTGCCAGCCATGGCTCTCGAGAAGTTTTCGGGCGACCGCATCGACACAATAACGCCATGGCGTGAAAACCCGGACATGACCCCAATCCCGAAGGTTCGAGCCGACAGAAGAACCAGCCTCGTAAACCCTAACCGGAAGGCCACGGCTGACCAGTTGGGCGGCCGCCGCCAGACCAACAGGTCCGCCGCCGATGATAGCGATCGGGAGATCGTTTTCAGAAACCATGACACCCCTTCTATGTTTCTAGGATTATAGAAATACCAGTCAAAAAAGAGTTATGCAGCCGCCTCCCCGACAGCCGGGCCGCATGCGGCATCGGCACAACATTCGTCGGCAAGAAAGCCAAGGAGATCGTTCATGACAGGGTAATTGGCCCGGCAGATCAGCGTCGTTGCTTGGCGTTCCTGGGAGACCAGGCCGGTCAGGATGAGCCGGTGCAGATGATGCGACAGCGTCGACGCAGCGATGCCAAGGCTTTCCTGCAGATAACCGACCGGTCGCCCGGTTTCGCCTGCCCGCACCAGCGTGCGATAAAGCTTGAGCCGCGTCGGATTGCCGAGTGCTTCAAGCTGTTTTGCTGCTTGTTCGAGTTTCATGGAAATAAGGTAGCGCTGAGACGACGTCCCGTCAATACTATTTCGAACATCATCGAATTAATCGTATACCGGTATCGCACACCCGCCTCACATCGACCGCTGGTTGACCCGCTTGGCGACTTCTTCGGCGCTTTCGACGCGCTCGGAATAACGGTCCGCGAGATAGGCGGACCGATCACGCAAGAGCAGCGTGAACTTCATCAGCTCCTCCATCACGTCGACGATCCTGTTATAGTACGACGACGGCTTCATGCGGCCGGCCTCGTCGAACTCGTTGAAAGCCTTGGCTACCGACGACTGGTTGGGGATGGTGACCATCCGCATCCAGCGGCCGAGGATACGAAGCTGGTTGACGGCGTTGAAACTCTGCGAGCCGCCAGACACCTGCATCACCGCCAGCGTGCGGCCCTGCGTCGTCCTGACGCCGCCGGCCGAGAGCGGCAGCCAGTCGATCTGCGCCTTCATCACTCCCGTCATCGAGCCATGCCGCTCCGGCGAGCACCAGACCTGCGCTTCCGACCAGATCGACAGGTCTCGCAGCTCCTGGACTTTGGCGTGGTCGGCCGAGGTCGAATCCGGCAGCGGCAGGCCGGCGGGATTGTAGATGCGCACCTCGGCGCCCAGGCGGCGCAAAATGCGAGCTGCCTCCTCCGTCGCAAGCCGCGAATAGGACCGCTCGCGCAGCGAGCCGTAGAGCATCAGCACGCGAGGTTTGTGGATCGACCGCGGCACGTCGAGCAGCGCCGGCAGGTCGATCGGCCGGAACTGGTCTTCGTCGACGTTCGGAAGCGAGTCGTCTAGCACTAGGTCAGGCAACGCGCTTGCCCTGCGCATCGATGACGACTTCGCCGTCTTCCTTGGCGAACGGCCCGATCTCAGGATTGGGCAGGATGTCGAGAACCGCTTCGGACGGCCGAGCAAGCATGGTGCCAAGCGGCGTCACGACGATCGGCCGGTTGATCAGGATCGGATGCGCCAGCATGAAATCGACGATCTCGTCGTCGGTCAATTTGGGATCGCCGAGATTGAGCTCGGCGTAAGGCGTGCCCTTCTCGCGCAGCAATTGGCGCGGCGTCATCCCCATCGCCGCGATCAGCTCGACCAGCCGTTCACGCGACGGCGGATTTTTCAGATACTCGATCACCTCAGGCTCTTCGCCGGACTGCCGGATGATGGCGAGCGTGTTGCGCGAGGTGCCGCAGTTGGGGTTGTGGTAGATGGTGATGGTCATTTCGCGGCTCTCATCTGTCTGATTGGCTTGGGTTCAGCGAGCAGCCAACCTGCCAACGCCATCGCAAGCAGCGCGCCCAGCAGCTCGGCGACAATAAACCCCGGCAGATCTATCGGCCGGATGCCCGCGAAGGTGTTGGAAACCGCCCGGGCAATGGCGACTGCCGGATTGGCAAACGAGGTCGAGGCCGTGAACCAATAGGCCGCGGTGATGTAGAGGCCGACCAGCCATGGAATGGCATCCGAACGGAAGCGAAGACCGGCGAGAATGGTGAAGACCAGGCCGAAGGCGGCCACCAGTTCCGCAATCCATTGTCCGTTTCCGGTCCGCACGGTTTGCGAGATCTGGAGAATTGGCAGTTCGAACATGGCGTGCGCCAGCAGCGTTCCGGCGATGCCGCCGGCAATCTGGGCGATCACATAGGCCAGTGCAGCGTTCGCTTCGATTTCGCGCCGCAGCGCAAAAACCAGCGTCACCGCCGGATTGAAATGCGCCCCGGAAATCGGTCCGAGTATGGTGATCAGCACCACCAAAATCGCTCCAGTCGGCAGCGTGTTGCCGAGCAGGGAGAGACCCACATCGTCCGTCAGACGATCCGCCATGATGCCGGAGCCGACGACCGTCGCGACCAGCATTGCCGTGCCGAGCGCTTCCGCGACGATGCGGCGGGACAGGTCAGCCGCCATGATGTCAGCCGGCCTTCGGCAGATCGCGGCCGATTTCATCGAGCCGTTTCTGCAGGGCGAGCTTGTCGATCGTGTTCATCGGCAGGCTGACGAAGATCGAGATCCGGTTGTTGAGCATGCGATAGGCTTCGGCAAAGGCCAGATGCTTTTCGGCGTCGGTGCCGTCCACGGCGGCCGGGTCGGGCACGCCCCAATGCGCGGTCATCGGCTGTCCCGGCCAGACCGGGCAGGCTTCATTGGCCGCGTTGTCGCAGACGGTGAAAACGAAATTCATCTCGGGGGCGCCAGGAGCCGCGAATTCCTGCCAGTCTTTCGAGCGGGCGAAGGACGTGTCGTGGTTGAGGGTTTTCAACAGCTGGAGCGCGTAGGGATGGACCTCTCCCTTCGGGTGCGATCCGGCCGAATAGGCCCTGAACTTGCCGGCGCCGACACGGTTGAGGATCGCTTCGGCAAGGATCGACCGTGCCGAATTGCCGGTGCACAGGAAAAGCACGTTGTATGGATCATTCATGGGGTGGTCCTCCCTTCTAGCAGTTGCAAGTCACGGCCTGAATGACCGGCTGGCAGAGCTCCGGCGCGCCGTTGCAGCAATCCTCCATGAGATAGGCAAGCAGATCGCGAAAGCCGGTCATGTCGGCGACGTAGCGGATCGTCCGGCCGTCGCGCTCGGCGCGGACCAGGCCGGCATGGTCGAGGACCTTCAGATGCGCCGACATGGTGTTCTGCACCGCACCGAGGCGCGCGGCGATCTCGCCGGCTGGCACACCGTCCGCGCCCGCCCGCACCAGCAGGCGAAACACTTCAAGCCTGGTGTCCTGGCCAAGCGCTGCCAATGCGAGAAGAGCGGTGTTCTTATCCATGTATCCTAGAATCCGGAATTATCGATGTATATGGCGGGTATGTGACAACCAGATGACAGAGGCAAGCGGCTCATCATCTTCACCCGCAAATGTCCAGCGCGCGGAAATATGGCGCATTCTTCTCTGCGTCATAGGCTTCGAAGCCAGGCGTGGGCCGGCCTTGACGTCGCCGATCTCAGGTTTCGCGGTGTCGATCATGCCATCCCAACCGATGCATCGCTCTGCTTGCTTCCAGGGTCGGAACATCGGCTTCCGTGCTGCTTGCCTGCCCCATCGCCTTCGCAACATCCGCCGCCGTTGACATGCCGACTTGCGCCATGGCGCGGGTGAGCGTTGCGGTTGCTTCATTTTCATACATCTACCCTCAAATCCGATTGACTGTTGCTTGCCACGCGGCAATCCGCCGGCGCCCCCGCCAGCGCGTGGTAAGCTCGACGGTGATGCGGCGAAGGAACGGCGGCGGGTTTCGTGATCAGCGTGTCGATCACCCGCTTCCAGTCCCGGCGCCCGGCAGATCAGCTGCTTCGTCCGCGCCGGACCGTTCCACCAGCAGCTTGCGCAGATGGCGGCCGAGGAAGCGCTGGATATCGTCCATGAAGGTGTAGACCACCGGCACGTAGACCAGGCTGAGCACGGTCGAGGACAGCAACCCGCCGATGACGGCGATGGCCATCGGCGCCCGCGTCTCGGCATCGGCACCGAGGCCGAGCGCGATCGGCAGCATGCCGGCGCCCATAGCGACCGACGTCATCACGATCGGCCGCGCCCGCTTGCGAGCGGCGTCGATCAGCGCCTCGAAGCGGCTCATGCCGCGTTCCCGTTCGGCGATCAGCGCATACTCGACCAGCAGGATCGAGTTCTTCGCCGCGATCCCCATCAGCATCAACAGGCCGATCAGCGTCGAAAGCCCAAGCGCCTTGCCGGTGATCAGCATAAAGCCGAGCGCACCGCCGACCGACAGCGGCAGCGCGACCAGGATCGTCACCGGTTGCACGAAGCTGCGGAACAGAAGCACCAGCGTCAGGTACATCAGCAAGATGCCGGCGGCGATCGCCGTGGCAAAGCCGCTGAACAGCTCCTGCATGCGGGCGGCGTCGCCGCGCGCCAGTTCACGCACGCCCGCGGGCAGGTTCTGCATTGCCGGCAGGGCGCGGATGGCCGAGGTCGCGTCGCCGAGCGTGATGCCGGAAAGATCCGCCTCGACGGTGGCGCTGCGGCTGCGATCCACCCGCGCGATGCTGTTGGGCCCGGCGTTGAAGCTGATGTCGGCGATCGCGGCAAGCGGCACGGTGCCCTTGGTGCCGGTCAACGGCAGGACAGCGAGCTTCGAAGGGTCGTCGATGGCTCCGTCGGGCAAGGTCACGACGATCGACACCTGGCGATCGCCGAGATTGAATTTCGGCAGGCTGGTGTCGGTATCGCCGACGGTGGCGATCTTCACCGTCTGGGCGATCTCGGCCGGGGTGATGCCAAGCTCGGCCGCCTTGGCGCTGTCGGGGCGCACGATCAGCTCGGGTTTCGTCGTTGCAGCCGTCGATGTCGGATTGCTGAGGCCGGGAACCGACTTCATCTGGTCGATCAGCGCATCGCTGGTCTTCTGCAGCGCATCGCCATTGTCGCCTACCAGCGTGATCGACACCTTGGCGCCCGAAAAGCCGTCTGCGCCGAACTCGATGAGGGCACCGGGAATGTCGTTGAGCTTCGGAGAGGCCCCGGCCTCGAATTCCTGCTGGCTGACAGTCCGCTCGTCGCGCGGCTTCAGATTGACGGTAACATTGGCGCTGCGCACTTCGGCCGATGTCGATCCGCGGTTCGGCCCGCCGCCCGACTCGGCCGCCGTGCCGATCGTGGCGAAAATGCTGTCGACCGCCGGTTCGCCCTGCAGGCGTCTGGTGATGTCCTGCACCGCGGCCGTCGTCTGCTCGATCGTCGATCCCGGCTGCAGCTCGACCGAGATCATCGAGCGGCCGCGATCCGTTGCCGCCATGAATTCGGTCGGCAGCTGCGTCGCCAGCGCCAATGAGCCGGCGAAAAAGGCGATGCCGGCAACAAGCGTGATCCAGCGGTGGTCGAGCGCCTCGTGCAGCAGCCAGAGATAAGTCGGCACCCAGGCCGGCGTATCCTCTTCGCTGTCGCCGCCGGCGCGCACCAGATAGGCGCCCATCAGCGGGGTCAGCATGCGTGCCACCAGCAGCGAGAACAGCACCGACACACAGACGGCGACGGCGAAGCTGACGAAGAATTTTCCCGGAATGCCGGGCATGAAGGCCACCGGCAGGAAGACGGCGACGATTGTGGCGGTGGTCGCCACCACGGCGAGGCCGATCTCGTCGGCGGCCTCGATCGCCGCTTGATAGGCTGTGGCGCCGGTCTGACGCATATGGCGCACGATATTCTCGATCTCGACGATGGCGTCGTCGACGAGGATGCCGACCACCAGCGACAGAGCGAGCAAGGTGATATTGTTGAGCGAAATGTCGAACGCCGCCATCACCGCAAAGGTCGGGATCAGCGATAGCGGCATGGCGACCCCCGACACCAGCGTCGCCCTGATGTCACGCAGGAACAGCCAGACAACGCCGATGGCGAGCAGCGCGCCGAGCCACAGCGCCTCGAACGCGGCATCGTAGCTTTCCTGGACAAAACCTGAGGACGAGGTGACCTCGGTGAATTTCACCGCATTTGTCTTCGCGCCCATTTCGGCGATCGCGGCGCGCGCGGCCTTGACCACGTCGATCTCGCTCGAACCGACCGACCGGTAGATGTTGAAGGCGACGACCTCTCTGCCGTCTAGATAGGCGGACTGGCGCGGCTTTTCCCAGCTGTCGACCACCTTGCCGAGGTCGGACAGCCTGACGTCGCCGGCTCCCACAAGTGCGATGCGTGTATCGGCCAGCGCCTCGACCGTCGAGGCACTGGCCAGCGTGCGGACCGACTGCTCCTGGCTGCCGATCGTCGTGCGGCCGCCTGGCTGGTTGACGTTGATGGAAGCGAGCGCCTGGCTGACATCGCCGGCGCTGATGCCGAGCGCGGCAAGGCGGTCGGGATCGAGCTCGACACGGATCACCCGGTCGACGCCGCCCGAACGGGTGATCTTGGACACTCCATCAACGCCCAACATCGCCTTGGCGACGTCGTTGTCGATGTACCAGCTCAGCGCGTCGGGCGACATGGCCGGCGCCTCGACCACATAGGTCAGCACCGAATTGCCTGATGCATTGACCTTCGTCACGACGGGCGCGACGGCAGCAGCAGGCAGGCTGGACTGGACGCTGGAGACCGCGTTGCGCACGTCGTTGGTGGCCGTTTCGGGTTCGGTGTCGAGGGTGAATTCGACTGAGGTGACTGAGGAGCCTTCGCTGATCGAGGTCGAGACGTCGTCGACGCCATCCAGGCTCGCCACGGCATTCTCGATGACCTGCGCGATCTGGACTTCCATCTCGCTCGGCGCAGCACCCGCCT
This sequence comes from Mesorhizobium sp. WSM4844, assembly GCF_055811775.1. NCBI lineage: Bacteria > Pseudomonadati > Pseudomonadota > Alphaproteobacteria > Hyphomicrobiales > Phyllobacteriaceae > Mesorhizobium > Mesorhizobium sp. WSM4844. The sequence goes on from NZ_JBVVQB010000002.1 coordinate 224,044, forward strand.
GCGTCACCGTGACGGTGACGGTCGGCAAGTCGATGTCAGGCATGTTGTTGGTTCTGAGCTGCATGAAGCCATAGAGGCCGGCAATCGTCAGCGACAGGAACAAGACGATGGTCGGAACCGGATTGCGGATCGACCAGGAGGAAATCGCGTTCATCGCACCGTCTCCGTGTTTGATGCGGCCTGGCCGGCATCGCCCGCCGCGACGCGGACGAGATTGCCGTCATCGAGCAGGCCGGCTCCAGAGACGACGACGCTCTCGCCTTGGGTCAGCCCAGACACAATGGCGACGCGACCGGCCTTGCGGCTGCCGGTCGCAACGGAGCGGGCCGCAACTTTACCGCTTTCACCGACGACGAAGACGTTCGGCTTGCCATCGCGCCATGTCAGCGCGCTCTCCGCGATATTCAGGATTTCCGCCGAAGACGTAGCGATCGAGACTCGGGCGAACATGCCAGGCCTGAGCCCTGAGTTGTCCTGCGGCACGACATAGACGGTGCCCAGCCTTGTGGTGCCGTCGACCTTCTCGGCGATCGAGCTGACCTTGCCGGAAAGCATCTTGCCGGCGGCGTCGGTAATTGTCGCTGCCTGGTCAGTCGCGATCGCGGGCAGATCCTTCTCGGGCACCTGGACGGCAACCTCGACTTTGCCGTCACGCATGATTTTCATCAGTTCCGTGCCGGACTGAACGATGGAACCGGCCACCGCGGGCCTGGTGGACACCGAACCGTCAAAGGGGGCGTGGATCTCGGCCCGCGCGAGTTGCGCGGCGATGTTGTCCGCCGCCGCTTGAGCCTGGGCGAGTTGCGCCTGGCTGATCTTGACCGTGGTTGCTCTCTCTTCGGCCGTCTCGGCGCTGATCGCATTGCTGGTGATGAGCTTTTGGGCGCGCGCCCACGCCGTCTCGGCTGCCTCCAGCGTGGCGCGCGCCTGCTCGACGGTTGCCTTCTGCTCGGCGAGTTGGGCCTTCAGCACCGCATCATCGAGGCGCGCGATCACATCGCCCTTGCTGACGTGGTCGCCCTCGTCAACGAGAACCTCGGTCAGTTGCAGGCCGCTCGTCTGCGAGCCGATCGTGGCTTCCTGCCGTGCCTGAACCGTGCCGGTGGCGGTAATCACTGAGGCGATTTCATCCTTGCGCACCTTTTCGACCGAAACTGTCAGCGAGGCGGCCTGCGCGATCGCGGGTGTCTTGTCTGCAGTCGCATCGGCCCCATTCGCATCGATATTGCTGCGCCCATAGGCCTTGAGCATGGCGGCAATCGCGATGGCGAGAATGACGGCGAAAAGCAGCAGGTATTTCTTGCGCGACAATCTAGCGGCCATCGGTCTTCTCGGCGTTCGTTGAACTGGTTTTCTCAAGCGTGGGAACACCGAGCGAAAGGCGCCAGGTGCCGAAGACAAGCCTGGTCCCGCCGGTGAAGGCCTGCAGCGACCGAAGCGTCGTGGCCGAACCGCGGCGATGCTGCTCGGGCGCGGCCGCCATAAGCAGCCGCAGTATCAAGAACATCTCCCACATGGAAATTCTCTTTCATAAGGTGCCGGCCGGCCCGGCAACGGGGAAGGTCAGCGGACCGGCCGGTGCAGCCGGTCAGAGTTTGCTCGTCCGTCCGGGGTAGGGGTGGCGGGAGCTGCCTGCCAGGATTGGGCAGGCCTCCGGGGCCGGCTGCATCATCCGGCGGATTGCCCCATGGGCCGCGGGGTGGTCCATGAGGTCTATCCGCCGAAGCAAGGATTTCGAGTTGTTCGGGCGTCAGCTTGGCGCGAAGTGCTGCGATTGCTTCCTTCAGCTTTGCCGCCGAGGCAGCGCGAGCGGTAAGGTCGTCAGCCAGCTTTTCCTGGAAAGCGAAAGGATCGCGGGGACCCTGATCGCTATTGCTGCCGGGGCCTCCCGTGTCGGGACCGCGCTTGCCGGGACCATTCGGTCCATGATCGGGCCGTGTCAGCGTCGCCTGCAGCGCGCTGGTATAGTCGCGCCATGCGTCGAGCTGCTCGGTCCTGACGCCGATCCGGGTTTCGAGCGCGGAAAGTCGGACTGCGAGCCTGAATTCCGGCGGCCCCATATGTTGCCGGCCGAAGCCGTCCGGACCAGGCCGCATCGGCCGGTGCTGGCCGGGCCACGGCATCGGGCTGTCATCCGGCCCGCTCTGCATTGCCGCGACCTGCGGTTCCCCGCCAGGTCCGGTGACAGGGTCGGTGGGCTGCGCCAGCGCCGGATGAATGAGCGCGGCGGAGAAGAGGCCGAGAGCAAGAAGTCTGCTTTGCATGATGTAATCCTTTCCCACATGCTTCGGATGGCGAGAGGATAGGAGGCGACCTTTTCGCGTTTGCTTCGCGCTGTTGCCGAAGGTTTCCGGAAAGGGAAGATTTGTTTCCGAATGTTTCCGCCTGCCTGTCGGAAACATTCGGTTGCAATTTTCAGTGCCGCGCGCCGGTGGCTCTCCCTATAATCGACCCTGTAACGGCAACGAACGGCCAAACGACACCAGGCAGATAATACAGTCAAAACCGCAAATCCTTGTCGTCGACGACGATCGCGAGATAAGGACGCTGCTAGGGCGCTATCTCGACGGCCAGGGATTTCGCGTCTCGGTGGCGGCGGATCGGCGCGAATGCGAGCACAGGCTGGCCACCGGCCAGTTCGACCTGATCGTGCTAGACGTCATGCTGCCCGACGGTTCAGGGCTCGATATCTGCCGCAGCCTGCGCGACAGCAAACCACACATCCCGATCATCCTGCTGACGGCGCTGAAGGAGGATGTCGACCGCATCATCGGATTGGAGCTTGGCGCCGACGACTACCTTGGCAAGCCGTTCAACCCGCGTGAGCTGACCGCCCGCATCCGCGCCGTGCTGCGGCGCTCGGCGCAGGAGCAGGCAGCGCCCGCCATGGCCCGCATCTATCGCTTCGCCGGCTATACGATGGAGCCGGAAATCCGTTGCGTCGCCAATGCGAACGGCGAGACGATCGAGCTGACCGGTGCGGAGTTTGACCTGCTGCACGTCTTTGTCGACAGACCAGGCCGCGTTCTGTCGCGCGACCAGCTTCTCGATCTCACGCAAGGGCGCGAGCGTGAGCCGCTCGATCGCTCCGTCGACGTGCTGATGAGCCGGCTGAGGCGCAAGCTTGGCGAGGATGCCGCAGCGCCTCTTTTCAAGACGGTGCGCAATGGCGGTTATCAGTTGACCGTCCGCGTCGAGACCGTGGACGCGTCGTCGTGACCTCGCTCAGAGCGCGGATCGCGCTGCTTCTCGTTACCTCGATCGTCGGTGTGGTGGCTCTGGCGACACTGGCGGTCGTCAGCGTCGTGCGTGGACCCAACCCTGAATCCACGATAGAACCAGTCGCCCGTCAGATCCTGCTGCTGGCGCAATCGCTTCCCGGCCATGTTGCGCAGGCAGACGACGTCAAACTCGAACTCGCAGATCAGCCGACAAAAGGTGAGAAGGACGAGCGCGCAACACGTTTTCTCAACCGAGCGCTGGAACACAGCGGGGCAGCGTTTCCCGCTATCGTCGTGCGGGTCGAAGGCAAACTGGGCATGGTTGCCTCGGTGCAACTCCCGGACGGCCGCTGGATGGCCCTCGATATTCCCGACTTCTCGCCGCCGGCCGACCGCTGGCTGGTCTTGTCCGGCTGGATTACGCTCATCGTGCTTGGCGCCACCGCCGTTTCGCTCTACTTCGCGACCGTGCTGACAAGGCCCCTAGTCATGCTGGAATCCGCGGCAGCGCGCATCGGGCCGGACGGCATTCTTGCCCCTTTGCCTGAGAAGGGTTCCGGCGAGGTGCGCGCCACCGCGCGTGCGCTGAACCAGCTTTCGACCCGGCTCAAATCGGCCATGGAAAGCCGCATGCGCCTCGTCGCCGCGGCGGGCCATGATTTGAGAACACCGATGACGCGCATGCGACTGCGTGCCGAGTTCCTGGCGGACGAAGAACGCGAAAAATGGCTGCACGATCTTGAGGAGCTCGACCGCATCGCCGACAGCGCCATCCGGCTGGTGCGCGAGGAGGTCGACCAGGATGCCGTCGAACCGGTCGACTTCGAAAGACTGGTCCGTGACATCGAGGCCGAGATGATTTCGCTAGGTCACGCCGTTTCGATCGGCCATCTCGACAAGGTCTCGGTCAGGGCGGGTGCGCTCGGCCTTCGCCGCGCACTGCGCAATCTGATCGTCAATGCCGCAACGCATGGCAAGGGCTGCAGCATCTCGCTGTCCGCAGCTGACAACCGCGCCACCCTCACCATCGCCGATCGCGGGCCCGGCATTCCGCCGGAACTGCTCGGCAAGGCGTTCGAGCCTTTCTTTCGCGTCGATCCCGGCCGCAGGCAGTCCATTCCGGGGGCCGGCCTCGGCCTCGCCATCGCCAAGGAAATCATCGAACGCTACGGCGGCGCCATCACGCTGGAGAACCGCACCGGCGGCGGCCTTTCCCAGAGGGTGGTCTTCGAAACTGTTTCCTGACTCAGCCGTTTAGCGCCATTCTCAATGCAGGGCATCGCTGTATCGTCTGATTACCGCAGGTCGAACCTCAACGGCACATTGACGCGTGAGCTAACGCCTTCTGGCGGCGCCGGCACTGTAGCGCCCTGCAGCAGGTCGAGTACACTGCGGTCGAGATCAGGGTCGCCGGACGAACCGGTGATGCGAACGGACGTCACTCGGCCGGAGCCGGCCACCATGAAGGAGACGCTCACAGTTCCTTCCGAACGGCGGGCTTTCGCGGCCCTCGGATAGCGCTTGTGCCGATTGAGCCACCTTGTCAGTTGCGAGTTCCACTTCTTGGCGTCCCCGCGTCTCGCAGCCGTTGCCTTGGTCGATTTCGGGGCGGCCGCCCTGGCTGCGGATGTCGCAGCGACACTGGCCGTCGTCCGCGGCGATGCGGCCTTTTCCTTTTTCGGACGCTTTTTGGCTTCTTTGACAGGCTTCTTCGCCTTAACCTCAGCCGGCTCCTTTACCTCAGTCTTTGCCTGTTTCTTTGGCTTGGCCTCGACGGGTTTGTCGACCGGTTTCGGCTGCGGCAGCGGAACGACCACTTCCGGCGTGACGGCTTCGGCAATTTCGGGCACGACCTCCTCGAGCGGCGGCTGGTCGACCCGTTCGGCCACTGTCGGCGGGGTCGGCTCGACCGTGTCGGCCGGAGCGGCCTCCGACGGCTCGGTGACCGGCTCGGCCTGCTCGACGGGCGGTTCGGGCGGAGGCTCCGTTTCGGTTATCTCGGGCTCCTCGGCCGGGTCCGGCTGATCGGGCGCTATCTCATCCGATATCGGCGCCGGCTCGGCCGGCGTGAGCGCCATTGGCGACAGCTCGATCACCTGCGCCTGCGGCGGCCCGCCATCGGGCTCGGCCGGGCGCCAGCTCTGCATCGCATAGCCGACCGCGGCATGCGCCATCAGGACCAGCGCAGCCGCGCCCGCCCACCAGGCGATCTCGCGCGCGCCGAAACGCCGCTGATCGGCCATCGGCAGGGCGGCCGCCGGCGACATTATTGGCCGGTTCCGACTTGCGGCGCCGCGGCATCGCCGGGCGCGGTCTCGAGGCCAACCAGCGCGATCTTCAGATAGCCGGCGCCGCGCAAAAGGTTCATCACCTCCATCAGCTCGCCATAGCCGACCGCCTTGTCGGCGCGCAGGAAGATGCGCGTCTGCCTGTCGCCTTTTGTCCTGTCGACCAGCGCAGCGGCGAAGGCTGCGCGCGGCACGCTGTCGTTGCCGATCGCCAGGCTGAGATCGTTCTTCAGCGTCAGGAACAGGGGCGTCTCCGGTCGAGGCGCAGGAGTTGCGGTCGAGGCCGGCAGGTCGACATTGACATCCACGGTCGCCAGCGGCGCCGCGACCATGAAGATGATCAGCAGGACCAGGATCACGTCGATGAACGGCGTGACGTTGATCTCGTGGTTTTCCTCGAGATCGCCGTCGATGTTCTCTCGAATTCTAGCCGCCATGGCGTCGCTCCGTGTTCATTCCGCGGCCATCTGCTTTGCCGGCGCGACCGTGCGGAAATCCAGATCCCGGCTGACCAGCCGCTCGACCCCTGCCGACGCATCGGCGAGGATCTGCCTGTAGCCGGCTATCGATCGCGCGAAGACGTTGTAGATGACCACCGCCGGGATCGCCGCGACAAGGCCCATCGCCGTGGCCAGCAAGGCTTCCGCAATGCCCGGGGCAACGACGGCGAGGTTGGTGGTCTGCGCCTGCGAGATGCCGATGAAGGCGTTCATGATGCCCCAGACGGTGCCGAACAGGCCGACGAAGGGCGCGGTCGAGCCGATTGTCGCCAGCACGCCGGTGCCGCGCGACATGCGCCGCGCCGCCGCCGCCTCGATGCGCGACAGGCGCGAGGTCACCCGTTCCTTCAACCCGTCGCCGGACACATGGTCGAGCGAGCCGGCCGAAAGCGCGGTCTCTTCCTCGGCTGCCCGCACCAGCAGGGCGCCAGGACCGTTATTATGGCCAAGCGCGCGCCCGGCCTGGTTCAACGTCGCGGCATTGCCGATCGCTTGTGCCGCGCGGCGGGCGCGCAGCTTGCCGCCAAGGATCTCCAGCGATTTGGCCAGCCATATCGTCCAGGTGACGAAGGACGCAAAAGCCAACCCGATCATCACCGCTTTCACGACGATGTCGGCCGCCATGAACATGCCCCATGGCGACAGGTCACGCGGCAGGGTCAGGGACGTTGCCGTCGAAGGGCCAGTCTCGGTAGGCGTTGTCTCGATAGGTGTTGTCACGCCGGGCTGCGTCGCCGGTGGCGCGGCGGCGTCTGGCGCAGCCTGCCCAGGCACTGGAGCCGGCGCCGCGCCCGGTTGCTCCTGGGCGGCTGCGCCCGGTTGCTCCTGGGCGGCTGCGCCCGGTTGCTCCTGGGCGGCTGCGCCGCCGGCCGACAGGATGGCGGATGCGAGCAACGCCGCGAACAAACCATGTCTGGACAAGGGCTTCTTCCTTATTCTCAAGAGTGGCCTCATTGCACATAGCCGATGGGCTGGCCGGTGACAGGGTGCGCAAACACGCCCATCTCGACACTGAAAATTCCTTTGAGCACGTCGCCCTGCATGATCTGGTCCGGCGTGCCGCGCGTCAGCAGCCTGCCGTCCTTCAGCGCGATCAATTCGTCGCAGTAGCGCGCCGCCATGTTGGGATCGTGCAGCACGACGACGACGCACAGGTCGCGCTTGCGGCTGAGGTCCCTGACCAGCCCCAGCACCTCGAGCTGATGGGCGATGTCGAGCGCCGAGATCGGCTCGTCGAGCAGCATGACGCCGGCATTCTGCGCCACCAGCATGGCCAGCCATGCGCGCTGGCGCTCGCCGCCGGATAATTCGTCGACCAGCCGGTCGGTGAAGTCAGCCATATCGGTCAGGACAAGCGCCTCCTCGACATGGCGCCTGTCCTCATGCCCGAAACGACCGAGCGCGCCATGCCAGGGATAGCGGCCGAGCGTCGCCAGTTCGCGCACCGTCAGGCCGGTCGCCGCCGGCGTCGTCTGCGGCAGATAGGCGAGCGCGCGCGCCAGTTCACGCGCGCCCCATTGCACCAGCGGCCGCTGCGCGAAGGTTATGCCGCCCGAGCTTGCCGGCTGCTGGCGCGCCAGGAGCTTGATCAGCGTCGACTTGCCCGAGCCGTTGTGCCCGATCAGCCCATAGACGCGCGAGCGTTGCAACTCGAGTGTAACCGGACCGAGCAGCGTCCGCTCGCCGACAGCGAACCGCACCGCTTCGACATGGAAGGCAGTCTGGGCATGAATTCCTGCCACGGTCTCGGCCTCACTCCAGCTTTGCGCGCATTTCGAAATCCGGTTTTCGGCAATCCGGTTTGCGGGCGCCGATGTCCGGTTGACTATGAAACATGAGTTTACTAGTCAACAATGAAGATGACTTTTTGAGTCAACAAAATGTCGCGACGCGCCGGATTTGCGTCGAAACACGAAATGTGGAGCGCGCCGAGATGGTCGTTGGTTCAGGTCGCGGAAGAACTCAAAGCGAAGTGACTGCGCGCCGAAACCTGCTGGTCGCGGCGATGTCGCTGCCGGTGCTGCTTGGCGGCGGTCACGCCGTCGCGCAGGAGGCGACCACCACTCTCGACCCGATCAATATTCAGGAACGCGTCGAAAGCGCCTTTGGGACGGTCGACGGCTATGTCGCCACCCAGGGCTCCACCGCTACCAAGACCGAAACACCGCTGATCGAGACGCCGCAGTCGATATCGGTCATCACCAAAGACCAGATGGAAGCGCAGGCGGTGGACAGCCTGAACAGCGCGCTGCGGTATACGCCAGGCGCAACCGGCAATCTCTACGGCACCGACAATCGTGGCCACGGCTTGCAGATGCGCGGCATTTCGAACTCCAGCGGCGTCTTCTACAAGGACGGGCTGCAGCTCAAGGAAAGCAATTTCACGCTGTTCACGGCGCTCGATTCCTACGGCGCCGAACGCTACGAAATCCTGCGCGGGCCGGCATCGGTTCTTTACGGCCAGGCAAGTCCTGGCGGCATCATCAACTATGTTAGCAAGCGTCCGACCGAGGAGACCCTCCGCGAGGTTGAGCTCGGCGCCGGAAGCTTCGACCGCTATGAAGGAAAGTTCGACTTCAGCGGGGCTGTCAACGCCGACAAGTCGCTGCTGTTCCGCCTCACCGGCGCCGCCCACACCGGCGATACGCAGACAGACTTCGTCGAGGACGACCGCATCTTCATCGCGCCGGCGCTGACCTGGCAGCCCGATGCCGATACTAGCCTGACCATCCTCGCCAACTATCAGCGCGACCGGTCCGGCTGGGCGATGCAGTATCTGCCGGCATACGGCACGATCAGGCCGGGCAGGAACGGAAAATACCTGCCGAACAGCATGTTCGTCGGCGAACCGGGCTTCGACACCTACGACAACGACCAGGCGTCGATCGGTTACGAGTTGGATCACCGCCTCAACGAGACATGGCAGGTTCGCCAGCATGCCCGCTACGTCTATCTGAAGCACTATGAGGAAGGCGTCTTCGGCGGTGGGCTTCTGAATGATGAGGGCGACTATTCCCGCTATGCCGATGCCGGCGGCAGCAGGCTCAGCGGCGTGACCATCGACAATCAGGCGCAGGCCGATTTCGACACCGGGCCGCTCGCCCACACGCTGCTTCTCGGCCTCGACTATAAGCGCTACACCTACCGCGACTATGCCGCCAGCAACGATATGATCGACGATCATTTCAATATTTTCGACCCGGTCTATGGCTATCCGGTCGGCGAAATGACGCCCTATACAGATACCGACACCACCCAATCGCAGGTCGGCCTCTACGCGCAGGACCAGATCAAGCTGGGCAACTGGCGGCTGACGCTGGGCGGCCGCCAGGACTGGGCCGACGCGAAAGTCCACGACAATCTGGCCGGCGCTTTCGATCCTCGCCAGAAGGACAACGCCTTCACCAGCCGCGCCGGTCTGCTTTATCTAGCCGACAATGGCCTTGCCCCTTATGTCAGCTATTCCGAATCGTTCCAGCCGGTGTCCGGCCCCGACAGCAACGGCAATCCGCTCGTGCCCGAAACCGGCAAGCAGTACGAGGTCGGGCTGAAATACCAGCCGGTCGGCTGGAACGCTTTCGTCACCGTTTCGGCGTTCGACCTGGCGCGGCAGAATGTCGTGCGCTATGGCGGTGTTGGCGCGCCCAACGATATCTTCCAGACCGGCGAGATCCGCTCGCGCGGCATCGAGCTGGAAGCTGTTGCCAGCCTCGATTCAGGCTTCGATTTCCGGGCGGCCTATACCTATCTCGACACCGAGATCACCAAGGCCACCTCGATCACCGTCGATGACGATAGTGGCGAGACAATCAGCGATGAGGGCAACACCCCATTCGGCGTGCCGGAGCATGCGGCCTCGCTGTGGGCGAATTACACCGTCGGCAGCGGCAAATTGGAAGGCTTCGGGCTCGGCGCCGGCATCCGCTATGTCGGCTCGACCTTCGGCGACGACGCCAACACTTTCAAAGTGCCGGCAGTCACGCTTGTCGATGCCGCACTCCACTACGAATGGAGGAACGCCGAGTTGAACCTCAATGTCAGCAATCTGTTCGACAAGCGCTATGTCGCCTCCTGCTACGCGGAAAGCTTCGGCTGCTTTTATGGCGAGGGTCGCCGGATCAACGGCTCGGTGAAGTACACATGGTGACCCGCGCGTGCAGGCCCGGACCCAATTGGCGCCACTGACGCGGCGCCGGTGCCTGGCCGGCCTGGCCGCGACGAGCCTAGGCCTGCGCGGCGACCCGGCGCATGCCGCTCCGCCGCCGCGCATCGCCTGCCTCGAATGGACCTCGGCCGAGATGGTCATCTCGCTCGGGATCGGCCCGGTGGCGGTCGCCGACTCAAAAGGTTACCGCGACTGGGTCGGGGGACCGGCTCTTCCTGCCGGCTGCCTCGATCTCGGCTCGCGCGGCGAGCCCAATCTCGAACTGCTCCTGGAACTCAAGCCCGATCTTATCACCGGCGCCTATGGCTATGGGCTGGACGAAGCTCCGTTCAGGCGGATCGCGCCGCTGCATACGGTGCCCTTCTACGATGGCACCGAAGCGCCTTATCGCCAGGCCGAGAATGAGACGCTGAAACTTGGCTCACAGCTCGGCCGCGAGGCTGAGGCTCTGCGCCTTGTCCAGGAAACGGCGGCGGCAATCGCCCAGATCAGGGCACAGTTTTCAGGGCGGGCAGACCAGCCGCTCGCGGTGGTCAGCATGTTCGACGATCGTCACGTCCGTGTCTACGGCAAGGGCAGTCTGTTCCAGGACGTGCTCGACAGGTTGAGCCTCACCAACGCCTGGACGGCGCCGACCGATAGCTGGGGCTTTTCCATGCTGGGCATCGAAGAGCTGGTTGCGATCGGCGAGGCCCGCGTGATTTCGCTCGATCCGATCCCGCCGCATGTGAAGATCAGGATCGACCAGAGCAGCCTCTGGGCGAACCTTCCCTGCGTCAAAGGCGGCAACGTCAGGACAATCCCGCCGGTATGGCCGTTTGGCGGGCTAGCCGCCGCTACCCGTTTTGCGACGTTTTTGGCCCGGGCATGACCATCATGCAGTCCACGGCCGGCCATCGTGCTCGTTTCAAGGCAGGGATGCTCGTCGCCCTCGTCGGCGTGCCGGCGATGCTCGCCGCCTATCTCACCGCTGCCGGGCTTTTGCGCCTGTTACCCGCCGACATGTGGTGGCAGTCGCTCGGGGCGACCGACTTTGCCGATCCGCGGCAGCTGCTTTACCGGCATGCCTTCCTGCCGCGTCTGGCGATCAGCCTGCTGGCCGGCGCGGCGCTCGGCCTGACCGGCACGCTGCTCCAGCAACTGCTGCGCAATCCGCTCGCCGAGCCGACGACCATCGGCACCAATGCAGGCGCCACCATCGCCCTGACGATCGCCACGCTCTACGCGCCGTGGCTGCTGGAGCAAGGTCGCGAATGGGTGGCGCTCGCCGGCGGCGCCCTGTCGACGCTGGCGGTTTTGGCTCTGGCCCGGGGCCGGAGTTTCTCGCCGGTCGCAATCATCATTTCCGGCCTGGTGGTCAGCCTCACATGCAGTTCGGCGAGCGCCCTGCTGATGGCGGCCAACCGCGAATATTCCGAGGAACTCTTCATCTGGCAGAGCGGTTCGCTGATCCAGAACGGCGATGCCGTGGTGCTCGGGTTCGCGCCATGGCTGGCGACGGCCGGCATTGCTGCCTTCCTTCTGCTCCGGCCACTGCGGCTTCTCGACCTGAGCGACGAGGGAGCCGAAAGCCTCGGCACGAAACCCGTAGTGACACGGCTGGCCGGGATGACCGTCGCCGTCGGGCTGAGCAGCATGGTGGTCGCAGCCGTCGGCGTCATCAGCTTCGTGGCGCTTGCGGCGCCGGCGCTGGTCAGGCTCGCCGGCGCACGGACCCTGCGCCAGCGCATGATCTGGGCGCCGCTTGCGGGCGCCATGCTGTTGTGGCTGACCGACCGGCTGGTGCAGGTCCTGCCGTTTACCTCCGAAATCCCGGCAGGCGTGGCGACTGCTTTCCTCGGTGCGCCGCTGCTGTTTCTTCTCCTGCCGAAATTGCGCACCAGCCCGGACCGGGACGGCACCATGCTGGCTTCCGTGCGCAGGCGCAGCGGGTGGGCCTATCTGCTGCTCGGGCTCATCGCGATGGCGCTTCTTCTCTGCGCCGCGCTTGTTGTCGGGCGAGGCGCGACCGGCTGGCACGTGGCCTCGGCCGCCGAACTTGCCGACCTGCTGCCGCTCAGGGCGCCTCGCATCGTCGTCGCGGTTTGCGCGGGTATGATGCTGGGCGTGGTCGGCACGCTGATGCAGCGGATGACCGGCAATCCGATGGCGGCGCCCGAGGTGCTGGGTATCTCAGGCGGCGCCTCGCTAGGCATACTGCTGCTCTTCGTCGCGACTTCTGGTGTCAACCGTCCGGCGATGATCGCGGCCGGCCTCGTCGGGGCGCTGGTCAGCCTGGCGATGGTTTCGCCGACCGGCCGCCAGCAGCCCCTCGCGCCTGATCGGTTGCTGCTTTCCGGCATCGCCGTGGCGACGATGGCGTCGGCATTCTCGGCGGTGATGCTCGCCAGCGGCGATCCTCGGCTCGATACGCTGATCGGCTGGCTGTCCGGCTCCACCTACCGGGCCACCGCCGCCGATGCCACAATCGCCGCCGTGGCGGCGACTGCTCTGCTCGCCATCGTGCCCCTCACCAGCCGCTGGCTGGAAATCCTGCCGCTTGGAGAAGCCGCCTCGCGCGGGCTCGGGCTTGGCCTGTTTCGCGTGCGGGTCGTGCTCCTGGTGCTTATCTCGGTGCCGACGACAATAGCCACGCTGGTCATCGGGCCGCTGAGCTTCGTCGGATTGATGGCGCCGCACCTGGCCCGCATGCTCGGCTTTCGACGCGCCTTGCCGCAGCTTTTCGCATCGGCGATGCTTGGCGGCATGATGCTTGTTTCCGCCGACTGGGCCGGCCGGATGCTGATTTTCCCGTGGCAGATTCCTGCGGGTTTGCTAGCTGCCCTGGTTGGCGGGCCTTACTTCATGGTGCTGATGTGGAAAGGCCGGCAATGAGCGGCCCCGCCACGCGCTTCGGGTTGGCGGCCACAAAGCGCATAGTACGCGCTCAGCCGGCGCGTGCTTCGCGGATCACGCGAGGCGCAAACGCCCCGGGCGGTGGAGCCTCGCGGCGCGCCAGAGTGTTGCGCAGCAGCGCGATCGTTTCACGGCCAGCCATTGCGATCTCGCGTGGCCTGTCGACGCCGACGATCATGAATTCCTCGATTCCCAGGGCAGCATAAGGAAGCAGGGAAAGCGCGACTTGTGCCGGCGGTCCGACAAATTCGACCGCCTTCTGGCCGGAAGCGTTGCCCTCCGAACGGATCCGGACGGGAAGCGCGAAACGCAGCTTGCCGGCCCGACCGTGTTCGGCGGCGGCATTGCGCACCCGCTCCATCAGTTGCCGGATCTCGTCGAGCGAACCCGGCGTCAGCTCGAAGACATCGGCATGCCGCCCGGCGACCCTGAGCGCCGTTCCGGACCGTCCCCCCATGCGGACGCTCACGCCGGCGCTACGCGGCCCCTTGCGCGGCACATAGCCGCCGCTGACGCTGTAGAAGGCGCCTTCATGGTCGAACGGCCTGTCGTTCGACCACAACCGTTTCAGCAGCACCAGATATTCATCGACGCGCTGCCAGACGACCGTATGACCGACCGGACGCGTTTCGGCATCGTCGTCGTTCAGCGGCTCGCTGAGCATCCTGAGCGACAGCCGACCGCCGCTTTTCGCGTCGAGGGCCGCCAATTGCCGTGCCGCCACCGTCGGGTCGATCACACCAGCCCAATGCGTGAGAACGATCTCGAGCGAAGAAGTGCGGTCCAGCGCCCGGGCGGCAATATCCATATTGGTCAGCAGCCCAGCCGGATCGTCGACGACGATTTTCTGGAAACCGATGTCCTCGATCAGCGACAGCTTTGTCGCGGTTTCCGCGAAATCGTAGAAAAACGGCGCGGTTGGGTCGGCCGGGTGAGTTTTACCGGGAACATGCGTGAACTCGAACGGCATTGCCATCTCCTCCATCACGTTGGGGTCAAGCGCGCGAAAGCGCACCGGGACTCGGTTCATTCAACTCCGATATCGCGAAACGGCAGACAGCTATCCCTTTAGTCAGGCCCGATGACTCGCGGGCTCCATAGTCAGGGAACAAAACCCAGAACGACCGCCCCGGTGAACACGAACGCAAGGGCAAAGACGAGATAGGCAAAGGCGCCCGCATAGGCTGGCCGCCAAGTCTGGTCAGAACCGAGCCTTTGGCCTTTGCGGGCAGCGTGGGCGTTCTGGAAATAGGACATATCGACCTCCGTCTCGGCAATTAATCTATTAAATCAGTAGACTTTGTCGAGTGCTATTTTCCAGCGATCCTTAGAATGTTTTTCTTCAACCTGAGGACAATTTGGTTTGTTTGCTGCTTAGCGCGGCACTTTCCGAGGTCGATCGCTCGATGGCAAAACGCCCGGTCGTGCGGGCGGGCAGGGATTGGGCGGAGCGGCGGCCTAGTTGGCGGGCGGCCTGTAAGCTTCCAGGCCGAACAGCATCAGCACGAGCGACACAAGGAAGAACCCGACCGCGACGCCGAGCGCGATCCGGGCGTAGAGTCTGTAAACGTCGCCCATGATGGTGCCGAACACCCGTCGTGCCGAGGCATCGGCTGGGCGCGATTTCTCATCGAGGTAGAGCCAGACTTCGGTGTGCTTGGGATTTTTGAAGGCTGCGGTCGTGGCTTTCCACATCAGCGCCAGAACCATGGTCAGCGTGAGGAACGCGCCGGAGCGAAATGCAGACACCGGGTTGAAGGAGAATCCGACCATGACACAGCCAATGGCAAGCGAGCCGAACATGACGGCGCGCCCGATGCACCCCACAGCAACCCGCCTGATCTCATCCATCGGCGCCCTCGGCAGCAAGCTCGCCGACAATGTGCGAGCGCTGCGACCGTATCAAATCACTTTAAGGCGAATGTGCCGCCTGGACGTGCAGGCGCGCAACTCCCCCGCGCAACATTGCGAACGCCATAGCCTGACTTCGGCCATCGACGCGGCCCGCCGGCGCGCTCTATGTTGCATGGCAAAGCAGAATCGAACCTTTCCGGCATCGACAGGCGCTGCCTCGGACAGGCGTTGTCTGGGCGAGACATCCGGCAGAGGAAGGCTATTGGCTATGCCGAAGGAGACGGAATTGAAGCCGGCGAGCGGCGCGACACCGCTGATAGCAATTGCGGCTGCCGCCGTCGACACCGAAACAACCGGGCCCGACGCCACCAAGGCGCGCCTGGTCCAGATTGGCGCGATCGGCATCGCGCATGGCAAGGTCATCCGGGAAACTCAGCTCGATCTCCTCATCGATCCCGGTGAAGCAATCCCGTCCGAGGCTTCGCTCGTCCACGGCATCACCGATGCCGATGTTGACGGAGCCGGCAGCTTCCCGGATGCATGGGCACAATTCCAGGAGTTCGTCGGCGACCGCATCCTCGTCGGCCATTCGATCGGCTTCGACCTGGCGGTATTGGAGCGCGAATGCCGACGCGCCCGCTTGCCCTGGAAAAAGCCTCGGGCGCTGTGCGTCCGGCTTCTTGCAACCATAGCAAATCCCAATCTGGCAGACCATTCGCTGGAAACGATCGCCGGATGGCTTCGCCTGGAGATAACCGGCCGGCATTCGGCTCTGGGCGATGCGATTGCGGCCGGAGACATCTTTGCCGCGTTGATTCCGGAGTTGCGCAAGCGCAACATCCGAACACTTGGAGAGGCCGAGGTTGCCTGCCTTGCCCTTTCGGACGCTCTCGAAGCCGGCCATCGCGCCGGCTGGGCCGAGCCGGTGTCGCGACCCCAGGCTCCCGCGTTTCAGCCGGTTGATCCCTATGCCTATCGCCATCGCGTCGGCAGCCTCATGAGCAGCCCGCCAATTGTGGTGAAGTCGACCAAACCGACAAGGCAGGTCATCGACCTCATGGTCAAGCGCAAGATCAGCTCGGTCCTCGTGTCCGAGCGTGGAACGCCGGATCAACCGATCGAGGCGTATGGCATCGTTACCGAGCGTGACCTGCTGCGCCGCATGTCGTCCGACGCCGAGTTGGCTTTTGACATGCCGGTCGGAAACATCGCAACGCGACCGCTGATAAGCATCCGCGCCGCCGCCTTCGCTTACCGGGCGATCGGCCGCATGGATCGGCTGAATGTCCGCCACCTCGCCGTCCGCGACGACGGTGGCATGCTGGTCGGCGTGCTTTCGGCGCGCGACCTGTTGAGGCTCCGCGCCGCCGCTGCCATCGATCTCGACGACACGATCGAACATGCCAGGGATGCCGCCGAACTGGCGGCCAGTTGGTCGATGCTGCCGGGCGTGGTACGTTCGCTCCTCGGCGAAGCAATCGACCCGCGCGTGGTGGCGGAAATCATCAGCGACGAACTTTGCTCGCTTACCCGCCGCGCCGCCGTGCTTGCCGAACAGCAGATGCAGATCGAAGGCCACGGCCCGCCGCCCTGCACCTACGCCGTGCTCGTGCTCGGCTCAGGCGGCCGTGGCGAAAGCCTGATGGCCCCCGACCAGGACAACGCAATCGTCTTTGCAGATGGCGAGCCGGATGGGCCCGAAGATCGCTGGTTCAAGAATCTCGGGGCCAGGCTCGCCGACATGCTCGACATCTCAGGCGTGCCGTATTGCAAAGGCGGGGTAATGGCCTCGAATGCCGCATTCCGCGGTAGCCTCTCCAGCTGGAAGGGGCGCGTCGAGGATTGGGTTCGCCGCCTGCGGCCTGAGGACCTGCTCAACGTCGATATCGTCTACGACCTGCGACCGGTGCATGGCGACACGACGCTGGCCGCGCAGTTCGTCGAATATGCGTATGACCGCGCCCACGCCGAGCCGGTGTTCGCGAAGCTGCTCGGCGAGCAGATGACGACCGGCAATCCCTTCACTGTCTTTGGCGGCCTTCAGCTTGAAAATGGCCGGCTGGACATCAAGAAGCATGGCCTTTTTCCAATCGTCGCGACCGCACGCACGCTTGCAATTCGCCACGGCATCCGCGAGCGAAGCACGCGTGCCCGGCTCGAGCGACTGATCGCCCTGGATATTGGCGGCGGGCCCGACATGGAGGCGATGCTGGCCGGCCACGCCATGCTGGTCGGCTTGCTGCTCGCTCAGCAGACGCGTGACATCTACTCCGGTATACCGGTATCCAACCGCGTCGAGATCAATGCGCTGGCGCGCGAGCAGCAGGCGCATCTCAAGACACTCATCAAGCGCCTTCAGTCGGCACCCGACCTGGTGCGGGACCTGATGTTCGCATCGCCGGCGACGCTCGGACAGTAAACAAACTCAGCTGCGCGCGGCGCCAAGCAGTTCATCGACAAGGGCGCTGCGGTCGGCCTGCACCAGGAAATCCTCATGCGCGCGCAGAAGATTCATTCTCAGAAAGTTGAAGATATAGTCGTAGTCGTTGGTCAGCAGATTGGGGTGGATCGGTACCATCTCGAAAACCGTTCGCGCCAGGGGCTCGGGGATCTCGCGCACCGGGCGCGGCGGGCCGATCTGGGTGGCGGCGAGGCGCTGATGTGTAAGCTCGGCGGCGTCCTCCCAGAAAGTGGCGGGCGAGCCCGCCGGAACGGCATATTTGGAGAAGCTTGCCAAGGCGACTTTTTCCAGCGCCGCTGGCAGGCCTCGCTGGCGCAAGCCGGCGGGTTCGCGCAGCGCACCCTCCACCATTTCCGCCATCATGGCGTAACACGCAGGGTAGGCGCGCCAGCGTGAATGGTTGAGCGCCGCCTGGAACTCCTTCTCGCTGAACAGCTTCTGCCAGTAGACTCCTGCCCTGACGCGGCAGAACTCGACGATGCTTTTCTGGGCCAGGAAGGCGGCGCGAGAATCCATGAAGTCAGCCAGTTCGCCGACGCTGACGATCGGCTGCGGCTTGCGCAGGAACTCGGGCAACAAATTGTTCAGCAGGCCCATGGCGCTCTCCCTTCGGTCTTGTTTCCAACCGATATTGACCGTTTAGCCCTCGCGACGCCGCACCGCCAGCCCTCTTACCGATTCAAGTCCTCTCACCGATTCTCCAGTCCTCTCACCGATTCTAAAGTCGTATGAACAGGCGCGACAAGAAGTGATACTCCTACAAAGTTACGGTCGGCTGATTCTATACCTGGCCGCGACATATGCCGGAGGGCTTCCGCGTCAGCGGAAGAGGCAAGCGTTAAACGGCGCCTTGCGGTCAAGACGGTTCGCAAGCTGCCAACCAAGGGAGGGTTCAAGCTATGGCGACGCCAGACCGCGTAAGTTATTGGAACAAGACCAAGGGCCTCATGTTCACCATGCTGGGCCTGTGGGTATTCTTCGGTTACGTCATCCACATGTTCGTGGAGCAACTCAACAGCATCGTCATTTTTGGTTTTCCGCTCGGCTTCTACATGGCCGCTCAGGGTTCGCTCATCGCCTTCGTCGTCATGCTGTTCTGGTTCGCACGGCGCCAGAACGCGATCGACGAAGAGCATGGCGTCCATGAAGATTGATCGGGGGAACGTCAATGGCTAACACGACATCTACCACCGCAGGCGGAGGCGATTTCACCTCCAATCTCGGCCGCATCTACGGCATCTACACCGGCGGCTTCATAGCCTTCATCATCTTGATGGCCATCTTGAGCGCCATGGGCGTCGAAAATGTTGTAATCGGCTACCTGTTCATGGGCTTTACCATCGTCATCTACGCGGTGATCGGCATCCTGAGCCGCACCATGCACGTCGGCGAATATTACGTCGCCGGGCGTCGCGTACCGGCGCTCTACAACGGTATGGCGACCGGCGCCGACTGGATGTCAGCGGCTTCCTTCATCGGCATGGCCGGTTCGCTCTACCTGCTCGGCTACGACGGGCTCGGCTTCGTGCTCGGCTGGACCGGCGGCTACGTGCTCGTGGCCATCCTCGTTGCGCCCTATCTGCGCAAGTTCGGCGCCTACACGGTTCCCGACTTCCTGTCGGCGCGCTACGGCGGCAATCTTGCCCGCTTCATCGGCGTGATCGTTCTGTTCTCCTGCTCGTTCACCTATGTCGTCGCGCAGATTTTCGGCACCGGGCTGATCTCGGCCCGCTTCCTTGGCATCGACTTCAACGTCGCGGTCTATGTCGGACTGGCCGGCATCCTGGTGTGCTCCATGTTGGGCGGCATGCGCGCCGTCACCTGGACGCAGGTCGCCCAGTACATCGTGCTGATCATCGCCTATCTCATCCCTGTCATCTGGATGTCGACGGTGAAAACCGGCGTGCCGATCCCACAATTGATGCAAGGCCAGGCGCTGGCGAACATCACCGCGCTTGAGACGGCGCAGGGCATCACCGTGCATCACATCACCCCATTCGTGCATGGCGGCTACGATGCCAAGAACTACTTCCTGCTCATCCTCTGCCTGATGGTCGGAACGGCGTCATTGCCGCATGTCCTGATGCGCTACTTCACCACCCCGTCGGTGCGTGAAGCGCGTGTCTCGGTCGCCTGGTCGCTGCTGTTCATCTTCATCCTCTACTTCACCGCGCCTGCCTATGCGGCGTTCGCCAAGTGGACGATGCTCGACCTGGTGGCGTCGGGTCTGACGCCCGAGAACATCGCCGAGAAAGCCGGATGGATGATGCGCTGGGCCGCTGCCGACAATACGCTCGTGCAGATCTGCGGCAAGGCGGCGACAGACTCCGCGGCGATCGTCGCGGCCTGCGCCGAAAAGGGCGTGACGGCACTTTCGTTTGCCGACATCAACCTCAACGCCGACATGATCGTGCTGGCGACGCCGGAAATGGCCGGCATGCCTTACGTCATCTCGGGCCTCGTCGCCGCCGGCGGTCTTGCCGCCGCGCTGTCGACGGCGGACGGCCTGCTGCTAGCCATCGCCAACGCGCTCAGCCACGACATCTACTACAGGATGATCGACCAGAATGCGCCTACGTCGCGGCGCCTGATCGTGTCCCGCATCTTGCTGGTTATGGTCGCCGTGCTGGCCGCCTACGTCGCGTCGACCAAGCCGTCGGACATCCTGTCGATGGTGTCGTGGGCGTTTTCGCTTGCCGCCGGCGGGCTGTTCCCGGCGCTGGTGCTCGGCGTCTGGTGGAAGCGCGCCAACTCGGCCGGTGCGGTCGCCGGCATGATCGCGGGCTTCGGCATCACCATCTTCTACCTTGTCATGACCCAGTACGGCGCCGACTTCGACAAGGCGACGCCGAATATGGAACTGTGGTGGGGCGTGAAGAACATTTCGTCGGCGGCCTTCGGACTGCCGGTTGGCTTCGCCGTGATGATCATCGTCAGCCTTCTCACCAGGGCGCCGTCCCGGGATATGCAGGATTTCATCGAGGAAATCCGCGTGCCGCGCGGCAAGCAGATGATGGAAGAAAAGACTGCCTGATCGCGCATAGCGATCGGCGCTCAAGGCGGGGTCCGGTGACGGACCCCGCTTTCATTTCGGGGGCGTCGCTGGCATAACGCGGCGCCGCCGCTGCTTGGAAACTCCCCCATGAACGATTTCTGGTCCTATTGGTATTTCCACATCCCGAATTTCGTCCTTGCCGCGGTGATGTACACGCTGATCGGTCGCCTCGCGCTCGGTTTCTTCGTGCCCGAAAGCTGGGACAACTACATCTGGCGCTTCTTCAAGAGTGTCACGGACCCGTTCCTGCGGGCCGTGCGGAGCATTACGCCGTCGATCCTGACCCAGCCGGTGGTGATCGTCTTCAGCGTGCTCTGGCTTATGGCCTTGCGCGTGTTCTACCTCGTCTTTCTGATCAATTTCGGCATTGCGCCGATGGCTTCGCAGGGGGGTTGAGGCAATGGACAGAAACGGTCTTGTCCCGGTCATGGCGGTCGCCATCGTCAACGGCATCTTTTCGCCGTGGGTGCTGATGGTGTTCCTGTTCTATCCGATCTGGTATCCGGGCTGGGCGCCTCCCCTGAGCCAGATCGTCTACATGGCAAGTGCGCTGATCCTGTCGACGATGACCATCATGCTCGCCGGCGTGCCGGCCGCTCTCTATGAGCGCTGGTCGGCGCGCCCCAGGAGCATCGTCGTCGCGTCGATCTGGCTTGCCGGCACGGTTTTGCTGACGCTGCCGGCGCTGCCGAATGTGATGCGGGCGCTAAGCGGTGGCTGAGAATTCCCTTCCCCGCCCTGTCAGCGTTCTTCGCGGCGGAACGGCTTGAGGAGCGCCGAAGGCGCGACGGCATTGCGTGACATCACCGCCATGGCGACGATGGTGAAGATGAAGGGCAGCATCAGGAACGCCTCATAGGGGATATGGCCGAGCCCGCTCGCCTGCATGCGCAGTTGCAGGGCATCGACGAAGGCGAACAGCAGGGCGGCCCCTGCCGAACGCCAGGGATCCCAGCGGCCGAAGACGACGAGCGCGATCGCCACCCAGCCACGCCCGGAGACGAGGCCGAAGGTGAAGGCGTTGAACTGCACCATCGACAGGAAAGCCCCGGCCAGCCCCATCAGGGCACCGCCAAGGATCACCGCCTGGAAGCGAGTGGCGATGACGCCGACGCCGGCCGAATCGGCGGCGCGCGGATTTTCGCCGACCATGCGCACCGACAGGCCCCACGGAGTCCGATAGAGCACGAAGGCGGCAAGGGGAACGGCTGCCATCGCCATGTAGACCAGCGAAAACTGGTTGAACACGGCTGGTCCGAGCACCGGGATGTCGGAGAGAACAGGGATCGGCAGCGTTTCGAAACTCTTGATGCTGGGCGGCACCGATTGCTGGCCGAAGATCAGCCGGTAAAGGAAATAGGCGAGGCCCGACGAGAACAGCGTCACGCCGATGCCGCAGACATGCTGGCTTAGACCGAGAGCCACCGTGAACAGCGCATGCACGGCACCCATCAGCGCACCGGTCAGCACCGCCGCAAGCACGCCGAGCCACAGGCTGCCGCTGAGGCTGGTCGCGGTGAAGCCGGTCATCGCCGACAACAGCATGATGCCTTCGATGCCGAGATTGAGCACGCCGGCCCGCTCCGAAAACATCTCGCCCAGCGTCGCGAAAGCCAAAGGCGTGGCGATGCGGATGATCGCGGCGAGGAAGCCGACCTGAAAAATCTGTTCGAGCACGACGCTCATCATGCGGCTCCGACGCGGCGGATGCGATAGGCCGTGAACAGCAGCGCCACCAGCATGGCGAGCAGCGCGGTGCCCTGGATGACGTCGCTGAGGAAGGCCGGAACGCCGGTGGCCCGCGACATCGCCTCGGCGCCGGTCATGACGGCGGCGAGGAACAGCGCCGCCGGCATCACGCCAAGCGGGTTGAGCCTCGCCAGCATGGCGACGACGATGCCGGAATAGCCATAGCCCGGCGAGATGTCGCTCATCACCTGGAAATGCACGCCGCCGACTTCGCTGACGCCAGCAAGCCCGGC
Source organism: Mesorhizobium sp. WSM4844 (assembly GCF_055811775.1). Taxonomy (NCBI): domain Bacteria; kingdom Pseudomonadati; phylum Pseudomonadota; class Alphaproteobacteria; order Hyphomicrobiales; family Phyllobacteriaceae; genus Mesorhizobium; species Mesorhizobium sp. WSM4844. The sequence goes on from NZ_JBVVQB010000002.1 coordinate 246,465, forward strand.
GAGTGCGCCGGACAGCAGCGCCGTCGAGATCAGCACCCGTTCGACATGGACGCCGCCATAGCGCGCGGCCTCGGGATTTTCGCCGATGACCCTGATCCTGAATCCGAGCGTCGTGCGCATGATCAGGAACCAGATGACCGGTGCGGCCACGAACGCCGCCACGACGCCGAGATGCAGCCGCGTGCCTTCGAGCAGCACCGGGAAATTCGCTGAATCCTCGATCGGCGGCGAGATCGGGTAGCCGCTGAAACTGTCTTTCCAAGGGCCTTCGATCAGCGCCATCAACGCATAGAAGATGACCGAGTTGAGCAGCAGTGAACTAACGACATCATCGACTTTGAATTTCATCCGCAGCGTCGCCGGGACCAGGGCGACCGCAGCGCCTGCGGCGGCGCCGGCGAGCGCCATCAGCAGCATGGCGAGCGGCCCCGGCATCGGGATGGCGCCGACCGCACAGCTCGCCACCGCACCGGCAAGCAACTGCCCCTCGGCGCCGATATTCCAGAATTTGGCGCGGAAGGCAACCGCTACGGCAAGGCCGGTGAAGATCATCGGTGTTGCGCGCACCAGCGTTTCGGTGATCGCGTAGCTGTCGCCCAGCGACGCCGAGAACATCACGCCATAGGCCTCGATCACCCCGGCGCCGGCCAGCGCAATGAGGCCGCTGCATAGCACCAATGTCGCGCCGATGGCCAGCAACGGCAGAGCCAGGTTGAACCAGGCGGGCGTTGAGGTGCGGGCTTCGAGGCGAAACATCAACCATGGCCCCCCGCTCCGGTCATCATCAGGCCGAGCCGCGCGATGGTAGCGTCGGCGCTGGCCAGCGTGCCGGCAATGCGCCCCTCATACATCACCGCGATGCGGTCGCAGAGCATCAGCAGCTCTTCGAGGTCTTCGCCGATGACGACGATGCCGCAGCCCCTGGCACGCATGTCGAGGAACTTTTCGTGGATGAAGCGCGCCGCACCAATGTCGAGGCCGCGCGTCGGCTGCGACACGATCAGCACCTTGGGGTCGAACGCGAGCTCACGCGCCAGCAGCGCCTTTTGCAGATTGCCGCCGGACAGCGCTCCGGCCCGCGTCATCGGTCCGGGGCAGCGTATGTCATAGGCCTTGATCTGTTCTTCGGCGAAGGCGCGGATCGCATCGGGCCTGAGCAGACCGTTGCGGCTGAACGCCCCGGTGCCGATGCGCGGCAGCACCATCGAATCGGCAAGCGGCAGGTTGGTGACCAGTCCCGTCGTCATGCGGTCTTCCGGGATGCGCCCGAGACCGAGCGCCTGCACCTCGCGCGGCGAGAACCGCGAGACAGCTTTGCCGGCTATCGTCATCCGCCCGGCATCGGGCGCGCGAACGCCGGAGATCACCTCGGCAAGCGCCCGCTGGCCGTTGCCCGAGACACCGGCAATGCCGAGGATCTCGCCGGCGCGCACCGAAAGCGAGACATTGCGCAGCGCCATGCCGGAATGGCGCGACGTCGAGATGCCGTCCAGGGTCAGCACCGCGGCACCCGGTGTCGACGGTCCCCTGGCCGGCGGAACGATCTCGTGGCCGCACATCAGCCGCGCGATGTCCTGGGATGTCGTGCTGGCAGGTGCATCGACGCGCCCGGTTACGCGGCCGTGCCGCAGCACGACGCAGCGATGGGTCAACGCCCTGACCTCGTTGAGCTTGTGCGAGATGAAGATGATGCCGAGACCCTGGGCCGTCATCGATCGCAGCGCCGAAAACAGCCCGTCGACCTCTGTCGGCGCCAGCACCGCCGTCGGCTCGTCGAGGATCAGCAGCCTTGCACCGCGAAACAGCGCCTTGACGATTTCGAGCCGCTGCTGCTCGCCGATCGACAGCGCCGAGACGGGACGATCCGGATCGAGCGTGAGGCCATGCTGGCGGCCGATATCCGCCAGTCGCGCCAGCCCGCCGGCGCGGTCGATCCGGCCCGATTTGCCGGGAATGCCGATCAGCAGGTTTTCCAGCACCGAAAGCCGCGGCGCCAGGTGAAAATGCTGGTGCACCATGCCGATGCCGGCGGCGAGCGCATCGGCCGAGCTGTTGATCGTCACCGGCCGGCCCTGAACCAGGATCTCGCCGGCGTCGGATGCATAGGCGCCGAACAGCACGTTCATCAGCGTCGTCTTGCCGGCGCCGTTTTCACCGAGCAGCCCGAGAATCTCGCCCGGCGCGACGCTGAGATCGACGGCCTCGTTCGCCATGACGGCGCCGAAGCTCTTGGAGATGCCGCGCATTTCGATGAGAGGGGGGGGCAAAGGCGAGGGTGCTCCTGAATTGGCTTATGATTTGAGGGATGCGCTGCACCCCCCTCTGGCAGGCCAGAGGGGGGTGCAGCGCCAACCCCAAAAAAACTGCGCTCAATCCGAAACCGGCGTGTTCTCGTCGACGACGACACGGAAATTGCCGTCGAGGATTTCGGCCTTTTTCTTCTCGACCAGCTCCTTGACGTCGGCGGGCAGCGTCTTGTCGAATTTGTGATAGGGCGCCAGAAAGGATCCGCCCTTGGCCATGCGCGAGAAATCGCCGTAATCCTGCGCGGTGAAGACGCCGGCCTTGACCAGTTTGATCGCATGCTCGACCGTCGGATACATATCCCAGACCGGACCCGTGATCACCGTGTCCGGGCCGAGGTTGGACTGGTCGGACATATTGGAGATGGCGAGGATCTTCCTCTCGACCGCCGCTTCGATGACGCCGAAACGTTCGGCATAGATCACGTCGACGCCGGCGTCGATCTGGGCGATAGCCGCTTCCTTGGCCTTGGGCGGGTCGAAGAAGGAGCCGATGAATGCGACCTTCCTCTTGATGTCAGGATTGACCTCGCGGGCGCCGGCAAAGAAGGCATTGACCAGCCGGTTCACTTCCGGAATGCCCATCGCCGCAACGGCGCCGATCGTGCCTGATTTCGACATCTTTCCGGCGATCAGGCCGGAGAGATAGGCGGGCTCGTGGATCCAGTTGTCGAAGACAGCGAAATTCGGCTCGGCCGGCCCGGCGCCGGAGCCGAACAGGAAGGCGACCTTCGGAAATTGCTTGGCGGTGCGGCGGGATTCGCGTTCGGCAGCGAACGCATCGCCCAGCACCAGCTCATAGCCGCCTTGCGCATATTCGCGCATCACACGGCTGAAATCAGCCGTCTGCACCTTCTCCGACCATTTGTACTCGATGCCGAGTTCCTTCTCGGCCCTCTGCAGGGCGACATGGATCTGGTGGACCCATGGCTCCTCGGTCGGCGTGGCGAAGATCGCCGCCACCTTCAGCTTCTTGTCCTGCGCCAAGGCACTGCCCGGCAGCATGGCTGCCGCCAGGCCGAGCGCGCCGAGTTCCAGCAAATTGCGTCGCGAAAGTCCTTCGCGTTTCGACTGGATTTTGCTCTTCCCGTTGTCCATTGCATGCCCCTCTGATTGGCGCCGTGTCGTGCCGGCTGTTTCTTTGGATATCAGGCGAGGGAACTATGGAACGGCGTCCGACCTTTGTCCACATGGTCAAATTTGTCGCGAAGCTGCGTTGCCGCCCTCCGTCGCAAGACCACGGCGGCAGTGGATCGCTTGCTCAATGCTTGATGCGGTCGCGCATGGCGTACCAGAGCATGCCGAGGACATAGAGCGGGCCGCGCAGTGCGGTACCGCCGGGAAACGGCATTGGCCTCAGCGTCGAAAACAGATCGAGCCGCGACGCATCGCCGGTGATCGCCTCGGCAAGCAGCTTTCCCGACAGCGTCGACAGGATCACGCCCTTGCCTGAATAGCCATGCGCAAAATAGACCTCGCCATAGTGGCCGACATCCGGCAGGCGCGATGTCGTCACCGAGACCAGCCCGCCCCAGGCATGCTCGATGCGGCGGCCGCGCAATTGCGGAAAGGTCTTTTCCATATGCGGCCGCACGAAGCCGGCAATGTCGGCGGGCGGCGACGGCGTGTAGCGCTCGCCACCGCCGAACAGCAGGCGGCCGTCGGCCGACAGCCGGTAGTAGTTGACGACGAAGCGTGTGTCGGAAACGGCGGCATTGCTTGGGATGACGCCGCTGGTGTCGTCAAGCGGCTCGGTGGCGATGATGTAGTTGCCGACCGGCATGATGCGGCTGTTGACGCGCGGTTCGAGCCCCTGAAGCAGGGCGTCGCCGGCCAACACGACATGCCGGGCCCGGACCGTGCCCTTGGCCGTGGAAACCCGGATGGAAGGTTCCCGCTCCAGCCGCAGCGCCACCGAATTCTCGTGGATGGTGACGCCTGCCGCTGCCGTGGCGCGGGCAAGACCCAGCGTGTAGTTCAGCGGATGCATATGGCCGCCGAGCTTCTCGTACATGGCGCCGTGATAGGGCGTGTTCACCATTTCACGCGCCTGCGCTGCAGACAGCATCTCGACGTCATGAAAGTTCATCACGACGGCAAGGCACTCGGCCTCTTCCTCGAGGTCGCGGAGGTCGGAGCCGTTTATCGCACCGGCCAGATGGCCGGTGAGCCGGAGGTCGCAATCGATGGCATGGCGCTCGATGAGGTCGAGCACCAGCCCGCGCGCCTCAAGGGCGAGAGCGAAAAGCGCCCGCGCCCGTTCGGGCCCATAAAGCTTGACCAGGCCCTTGGCGCCCTTGCGCAGGCCGGGGATGATCTGGCCGCCATTGCGCCCCGACGCCCCCCAGCCGATCTTGCCGCCTTCGAGGAGAACCACCTTCAGCCCGCGCTCGGCGGCATGAAGGGCTGTGGACAGGCCGGTGCAGCCGCCGCCGACCACCACCAGATCGGCGTCGACGTCGCCCTGCAGGGCCGGATGCTCCGGCGCCGGATTGGCGGTTGCGACATAGTAGGATTTGCCGATGTCCAGGCCGGAATTGAAGCCCCCAGAATCCAAGCTCATAGTCAGACCTTGAGCAGCAGGTGGTCGCGTTCCCAACTGGTGACGACGCTCTGGAACAGGTCGAGCTCGACGCTCTTGACGCGCAGATAGGTCTGGACGAAATCCTCGCCGAGCAGGTCCCGAACCGGACTGCAGGCGGCGAAACGGTCGAGCGCCTCCTCCATGGTTTTCGGCAGCGTGCCCTTGCTGCGATAGGCGTTGCCCGATGCCTCGGGCGAACGCGAGAGCTTTTCCTCGACGCCGAGATAGCCGCAGAGCAGCGAGCCGGCCATCGCCAGATAGGGGTTGGCATCGGCGCCGGGCAGCCGGTTTTCCACCCGCCGCGCGGCCCGCCCGCCGGCCGGCACGCGCAGGCCGCAGGAGCGATTGTCATGCGACCACTCGATGTTGGCGGGGGCGCTGTGGTTCGGCCGGATGCGGCGGAACGAATTCACGTTCGGCGCAAACAGCGGCATCACCTCGGGAATGTATTTCTGCAGGCCGCCGATGAAATGCCCGAACATCTCGGTGTCGGCATCGTCGCGCCCGGCGAACAGACTATTCCCCGCCTCGTCGACGACCGACATGTGGAGATGCATCGAGCTGCCGGCTTGTGCGGCGATCGGCTTAGCCATGAAGGTCGCATGCATGCCGTATTGCTGCGCGGCCTGGCGCGTCATCCGCTTGAACAGCAGCACCTTGTCGGCCAGCGGCAGCGCGTCGCCATGCAGGAAATTGATCTCCAACTGCGCCGTGCCTGACTCGTGGATCAGCGTATCGAGCGGCAGCCCGGCCTTTGCGGCATAGTCGTAGAGCCGCTGGATCACCGGCTCGAATTCCTCCAGCGCCGCCATGTCATAGGGGTGCTGCACGGTTTCGGAGCGGCCATTGCGCCCGACCGGCGCGATCAACGGCCGATCGGGATCGGGATTGGGCGCGGTCAGGTAGAATTCGAGCTCCGGCGCCACCACTGCCCGCCAGCCGCGCTGGTGATAGAGATCGAGCACGGCCCTCAGCACATGACGTGGCGAGGCCATCCACGGCCGGTCGTCCATGTGAAACGCATCGGCGAAGACATAGGCCTTTTCAGCTCCAGCGCCGGGCGCAAGGCAGAGCGTCGCGACATCCGGCACCATCCGCATGTCGGGATCCTGATAGGCGAAGCCCTCGTCGTTGGAACCGGAATAGCGGCCGTCGATGCAGACCAGGAAGGCGCTGCTCGGCAGGTAGAGCGCGCGGTCTTCGAGCGACTTCAGGAACTTGGCCGTTGGCAACGCCTTGCCGCGCAACACGCCATTCACGTCCGGCACCAGGCATTCGACTTCCCTGATCCCCTGCTGCTCCAGCCATCGCTTCGGATCGTCCGTTGGGGTCATTTGCGGTGCATCCGTTGTCGTGGTGTTGAGCATCAGGTCACGTCCTTACGAGGGCGAGAATGGATTCGGCGGCGATTTCGGTTCCCGGCGCCCGTGCCATGGTGGCTGCATTCTCCTTGAGACGAAAGCGCATCTCGCCATCGGCCATTAGGCCAAGGATGGCGTTTTCCAGTTCGTCGTCGCTCCAGCCATCGCGGCTGAGGTGGCGGCCAACGCCGGTTTCCTCGGCGCGTTGCGCATTGTCGTGCCCGTCCCAGCAATAGGGCATGATCAGCGACGGCACGCCGAAACGCAGCGCTTCGCAAAAGCTGTTGTTGCCGCCGTGATGGATGAAGAGATCGGACTTGGCGACAACCGACGGCTGCGGAAACCAGGCGTCGAGATAGACATTGTCCGGAACCGCGCGATAGCTGTCGCGCAGACCGCCGACATTGACGATGAAGCGGGCCGGAAGCCGGTCGAACACGGCGAGCATGCGCTCGATCAGGCCGACATCCATCGCGCCCAGGCTGCCGAAGCTGAGATAGACCAGCGGCCCGTCATTGCGTGGAAAGACCGGCACGTCGAACGGCCCTTCCGAACGGACGCAGCCTTCGAGATAGACGAAGCGGGCCGGGTCGAGCGGCTCGGCGCGCTGCCTGCGCACGATGGTTGGGGTCAGCAGCAGATTGAGATCGAGCGAAGCTTCGAGAAAAAGTCCCCTCGGCAAGGGTGCAAGACCGGCGTCGGTCCGAAGCCGGTTGAACCGGTCATGAGCCGGAGCGACGGCTGCCAGGTAGCGCGCCTCGAAGGCCGCGCGGCTGGGGTCGTCGGCGGCGAGACCGGACAGATATGGCGGTACATCGGCGTCGGGCAGCTCGGTCTCGGCGCAGGAGACGACGCGCACCCATGGGCAGCCGGCGGCAGCAAGTGCTGGAAACATGATGACATTGTCGAGCACCACGGCGTCCGGCTTCAACCGGGTCAGCAATTGGCGCAGCGGCGCCTCGGCATTGAGCGCGGTATCGACGATCGCTTCCCAGGTCGGGGCGACATAGGTTTCGAGCTGGTCGATCGGGCTCAGCCTGAAATGCGGCAGATGCCGGCGCACGAAAGCCTGCCAATAGCTCTGGCGTTCGCTGTCGGTCAGCGGATCGTCGGTCGGCAACTGATATTCCTGAAACCCGTAGTCGGCGAACACACCGGAAAAGCCGGCGTGACAGATGAACACCGGCCGCGCGCCCCTTGCGCGCAAGGCCTGCGCGATGCCGACGCAATTGAGCGCGGCACCGAAGCTCGCTTCGGGAAACAACGCGATAGTCGGGCTGGTTTTGCGCGTCACTGTTCTCGTGGTCCTCGTCAATCCGGCCGGCTGATCATGCCGAACAATGCGGGGGCGCCGCGACTGGCCGCCTGCGGTCGCTGGCTGCGGGACAATCGCAGATGGACGCGAAGCAGATCGGCTGCAACCTCATACTGCCGGCTTTCCAGTTGGTCGAGTATGGTCAGGTGCTCGCGCAGCGATTGCTTCAGCCGGAAGACGTTGACGCCGGCATAGGTCCCCGGCAGCCGGCGCAGCCTGAGATGATCGGACAGCGCGTCGGTGACGAAGCGGTTGCTGGAGCCGTCGGCGATCATGCCGTGAAAGTCGATGTCCAGCCGCTGGAACTCTCTGATATCGAATGTGGCGTCGGGCAGCGCCAGCAGCGCCTCCATGCCCTGGCGCAAGGCTGCCGCGCGGGTCCCGTCCAGCCGAAAGCCAGGCGCCAGAATGGCGGCGGGTTCCAGCATCAGGCGGAACTCGTAGCTTTCCCCTTGCGCCTCCGGATCGTCAGGCGCCCGCCTGAACAGCCAGGCCTGTCCCGGTGCGCGATCCAGAAGATTTTCGTCTGTCAGTTTCTTTAGCGCTTTTAGTACTGTCTTTCGTTCGGCACTGTAGCGCCGCATCAACGCGCCGACGGTCACCGTCTGATCCAGCCGGCGCGCCGACCGATCGCGCAGGATCATCTCCGCGAGTTCGTCCTCCTCGGCGCTTGGCAGGTCAGTGGCAAGGGTCGCCTGCTTGGTGAGGTCAACGGCCAGCCGATAGCCGGAATCAGCTTCCCAGCCCACGAGGCCTTTTTCGGTGAGCAGGCGCAGCGCCGCCCGCACCGGGGTCCGCGAGACGTTGCAGAGCGAGGCGATCTGCTGTTCCGGGAGATGGGCGCCAGCCTCGAAGCCGCGCTGCCGGGCCACGTCGAGAATGCGCTGCGCGAGATCAAGATGATTGGTGCGCGGGCGTCTGGCAACGGCTTGCATGGCGTTTCTCGTGAACGGGCTCGACCGCTGCGGTTTGACCGATTGCCCTTGCGGGCGCAATCGGCTGGATTTCGCGGCGATTTTCCAAATTATGGATTGACGTACTTTTTTCTGCAATAGTACTGTGGGTTCAATCGGCAATAAAAAGACCGGGGAACAGGATCGAAGCGGCGGCATGGTCGCAAGCGCTGGTCCGACGATTGATTGAATTCGACGATCAACCAGAATGGGAGTCTGTCATGACCGCCACCACCCTGCGGCACCGTTCGTTAAAAACTTCCGCGATCGCGCTTGGCCTCGCTATGGCGCTGTCGGCGCCGGCGGCCGCCGCCGACCTCGTCATTTCCAACTGGGACGGCTACATGGCGCCGGACGCCATGGCCGCCTTCAAAGCAGCGACCGGCGTTTCCGGCGAGGTCGTCGTTCACGCCACCAATGAGGAGATCATGGGCAAGCTCGTTGCTTCGGGCGGCAAGGGCTATGACGTGGTCTTCGTTTCCTCGCCGTTCGCAGAAGTGCTGAACAATCTCGGCCTGATCGAGACGATCGACCACGCCAAGATCCCCAATCTCGCCAATCTCTATCCTGAGGCGGCCAAGCTGCCGCACGATGTCGGCAACAATTTTTCCGTGCCTTACACCTGGGGCACCACCGGCCTCTGCTACCGCTCGGATCTGGTGAAGACCGAGCCGGCCAGCTGGAACGATCTTCTCGCCCCGTCCGAGGCGCTCAAGGGCAAGACCACGATGCTGGCGACCGACCGCTGGCTGCTTGCCGCCGGGCAGCTCGCCAAGGGCTATTCGGTCAACGAAACCGATCCGGCCAAGCTCGCCGAGGTCAAGGACCTGCTGATCTCGGCCAAGAAGACCTTGCTCGCCTATGACGACACCACCTTCTATTCGAAGCTGGTTTCGGGCGAGGCGCTGATGGTGCAGGCATGGGATGGCTGGTGCAACTATGGCATCGCCGAGAATCCGCAGATTAAATACACCATACCCAAGGAAGGCTCGGACCTGTGGGTCGATACGATGGTGGTGATGAAGGCATCGGCCAACAAGGACGCCGCCTTCCAGTTCATCAACTTCATGCTGGACGCCAAGAACCACGCCTGGGCGGCTCAGAACATCGATTACAAGGTGCCGAACAAGCCGGCTATGGAAAGCCTGCCGGCGGATTTCCTCGCCAAATTCCCAAATATGAACATGCCTGTGGCCGAACTGGTCAAGTTCGAGCAGTTGCGCGACGTCGGCGACGCCCAGCGCGACTATTCGAAGATCGTCAGCGAGATCAAGGCGGCGCAGTAGTTTCGGCATCTGGAATCAGGCTTGCGTTCCTTCACGCCCCCCTCTGGCCTGCCGGCCATCTCCCCCTCAAGGGGGGAGATCGGCTGGATTGCGACCTGTCGCCAAGCTCCGGCGCAGCACCCCCTCATCCGGCCGCTTCGCGGCCACCTTCTCCCCGCTGGGGAGAAGAGGCTGACGCCAAGGTCGGCGACCTCCTCTCCCCTCGGGGAGAGGTCGGATTGCCCCGAATTGCCCTTCGCAATTCGGTTGGCAATCCGGGTGAGGGGGCGCTTGTCCAAACACAATTTCGATGCCTTTGAGATGGCCTCAAGGCCAGAGGAGGGTGCGACATGAGATCGTTCACACCTTCCCGCTCCTCCTTGCTGATGGCGCCGGCGCTGGCCTGGCTCACCGCCTTGATGGTGGTGCCATGCGCGCTGGTGCTGGCGCTCGCCTTCTTCCGGCGCGGCATTTATGGCGGCATCGAATACAGCTTCACGCTGGAGAATTTCGGGCTGGTGCTCGACCCGCTCTATGCCGGCATCTTCCTCAATTCGGCGCGCATCGCCGGCACGGCAACGCTGATCGCGGTGGTGATCGGCTATGCCGCCGCCTATGCGATCGCGGCAGCACCGCGCCGGTGGCAGCCGGTGTTCCTGTTCTTCGCCGTCTTGCCTTTCTGGTCCAATTACCTGATCCGCACCTATGCATGGATCGTGCTGCTCAACCGCGAAGGCCTGATCACCCAGCTCTTGCGCTGGTTCGGCTATACCGGCGAGCCGCCGTCGATGCTCTATACCGAAGGCGCCGTCATCGCCGGTCTGGTCTACAATTACCTGCCTTTCGTCATCCTCGCCTGCTACGCGCCGCTGTCGCGGCTCAATCCGGAGCTGGCCGAGGCCTCGCGCGATCTCGGCGCTTCGGCCATGACCACATTTCGCCGGGTTATACTGCCGCTGACGGTGCCGGGCATCGCCGCCGGGGCGGTTTTCGTCTTCGTGCTGTCGATCGGCAATTTTGTCACGCCGGCACTGCTCGGCGGCGGCCGCTTCCAGATGATCGGCAATCTTGTCTACGACCAGTTCCTGACCGCCAATGACTGGCCGTTCGGCGCAGCGCTGGCGATGGCGCTGATCGCCATCATGCTTTTGGTGCTGACGGCGCAGGCCCTGGCTGCCGATCGCGCCGCCGGCCGTATCGCCGAAGCGAAAGGAGGCGCCGATGACTGAGCGCTCGCCCGCCACACGGCGTACTCTCTGGCTCGTGCTGACGCTGGTCTTCGCCTTCCTCTACATTCCGATCGCCGTACTGGTGGCGCTGTCGTTCAACCAAGGCGGGCTGCCGACCGTCTGGTCGGGCTTTTCGCTGAAATGGTATGCCTCGCTCGCCGGAAACGCCGCGATCCTTTCCGCCGCCCTCAACACGCTGATCGTGGCGCTGGTCTCGACAGCCATCGCCACGCTGCTCGGCACCTTGCTGGCCATCGGCGTCGAAATGCGCCGGCAGTACGGAAGCGGCCTCGAGGCGCTGATCTTTGCGCCGATGATCATTCCCGACATCGTGCTGGCGGTGGCGCTGCTCAGCTTCTTTTCTATGCTCGATTTCACGCTCGGCCTGCACACCATCATCCTCGCCCATGTCGTCTTCAACCTCGCCTTCGTCTGCTCGGTGGTGCGCGCGCGGCTAAAAAGCTTCGACTGGTCGATCGTCGAGGCCTCCGCCGATCTCGGCGCTTCCGCGCTCACCACCTTCAGGCGGGTGACATTGCCGGTCATCCTGCCGGCGGTCGTCGCCGGCGCGCTGCTCGCCTTCACCCTTTCGGTCGACGAGTTCATCATCGCCTTCTTCACCGCCGGCGCCGGCCGCGCCTCGACTACGCTGCCGATGCAGATCTATTCGATGATCCGCTTCGGCATCACGCCGGAGATCAATGCATTGGCGACCATCGTCATGGCGGTCTCAATCACCGCGCTGACCCTGTCGCAGCGGCTCAACCGCGGAGTCATCGGCCAATGAGCGAGCCCCGCACGCTGCTGGCGATCGACAAGGTGTCGAAGAACTTCGGCCGGGTGACGGCCGTCGACGGCATCTCGCTCGATATCCGCGAGAACGAGTTCTTCGCCTTGCTCGGACCTTCCGGCTGCGGCAAGACCACGCTGCTGCGCATGCTGGCCGGTTTCGAGACGCCCAATGAGGGGCGCATCCTGCTCGACGGCCGCGACATCGCCAAAACCCCGCCCAACAGGCGGCCGGTCAACCTGATGTTCCAGTCCTACGCGCTGTTTCCGCATATGAGCGTCCGGGCCAATGTTTCCTACGGCCTTGAAATGGAGCGCTTGCCGGCAAACGAAATCCGCTCCCGCGTCGACGCCATCCTGGCGACGACCGAGCTTGTCGCCTTCGCCGACCGCAAGCCGGAGCAATTGTCGGGCGGCCAGAAGCAGCGCGTCGCGCTTGCCCGGGCGCTGGTCAAGCGGCCGCGGCTGCTGCTGCTCGACGAGCCGCTCGGTGCGCTCGACAAGAAATTGCGCGGCGCCATGCAACTGGAGCTGAAGCGGCTGCAGCACGAAGTCGGCATCACCTTCGTCATCGTCACCCATGACCAGGAGGAATCGCTCGTCATGGCCGACCGCATGGCGGTGCTGAGGGACGGCAAGCTGCTGCAATGCGACACGCCGCATGCGGTCTACGAACATCCGGCCGACCGTTTCGTCGCCGACTTCATTGGCGTCATGAATTTCGTGCCGGGCAAAGCCGCCAACGATGGCGTGCTGGCAGCCAATGGTGCGCGGATATCAGGCATGGTTCCCGAAATACTTTCGCCCGGCGCTGCGGTGGTCGCTTCGGTGCGGCCCGAGCGCATCCGGCTGTTCCCGCCGCCAGAGACGGCCAACCGTGTTGCCGGCATCGTCGAGGCGCTCGCCTATCACGGGCTCGACCTGCAGCTGCATGTCCGCACCGCTCTGTCACAAAAACCGTTCCTGGTGCGCGTCACCGCCGACGCCGCCGACCGCCGCCCGGTCGCGTCGGGCGATGCGGTCGAACTCGGCTGGGATGCCGCCGACGTCAGAATTTTCGCAGATTGATTGAAGGAGAACTTTCATGGCGCAGAAGACCATCGCGTTTTTTCCGGAAGCGGCCTACGGCCCGGCGCTCAACTCCGTCGGTATCGCCCAGGCGGTCGAGGCGCGCGGCCACAGAGCGGTGTTCCTGTCGGACCCCGGCTTCGTCGACGTCTACAAGGGCTACGGCTTCGAGGCGCATCCGGTGAACCTGTCCGAGCCGATGCCGCCCGAGCAGATGGCCAAGTTCTGGGAAGATTTCATCAACGGCCACATCCCGAATTTTCGCAAATCGCCCTACGACCAGGTCGACAATTACGTGAAGGACTGCTGGACGGCGATCGTCGACAGCGCCAAATGGGCTGAGAAGGACCTGCCCGGCGTGCTTGCGACGATCAAGCCCGACGTCATCTGCGTCGACAACGTCATCCTGTTCCCGGCGATCAAGCAGTATGGCAAGCCGTGGGTGCGCGTCATCTCCTGCTCGGAAAACGAGATGGAGGACGAGGACATCCCGCCGCACCTGTCCGGCTGCGGCGAGAACGACCACGCCTGCCATCAGCACTACCGCGACCATTTCAACGCGGTCATCAAGCCGATTCATGACGACTTCAACGCGTTTTTGAAAGCCAACAACGAAGCGCCGTATCCGATCGGCCAGTTCTTCGAGGCCTCGCCTTACCTCAACCTGTTGCTTTATCCCGAGGCGGCAAAGTTCAAGCGCCGCCATCCGCTCGACCCGGCAAAATTCCAGTATCTGGAAGGCTGCGTGCGGCAGGAGAAGCCCTACACCGTGCCGACCTTTGCTGAGAATAATGACGGGCCGCTGCTCTACGTCTCGTTCGGCAGCCTTGGCGCCGGCGATGTCGATCTCTTGAAGCGCATCATCGCGACGCTGGCCGAGACTCGCTACCGGGCGCTGGTCAATGTCGGCGGCTACAAGGACCAATACGCGCAAGTGCCCGGCAATGTCATCGTCGAGAGCTGGTTTCCGCAGCCCTCGGTGATCCCGCAGGTCGATGCAGTGATCCACCATGGCGGCAACAACTCTTTCACCGAGTGTCTCTACTTCGGCAAGCCGGCGATCATCATGCCCTATGTCTGGGATGGCCACGACAACGCGACCCGGGTCGAGGAGACCAGCCACGGCTTCGGCATGCCGCGCTACGACTGGAGCGACGCCGAGCTGATCGCCAAGATCGAAACCTGCCTGACCGACCCGGCAATCAGGGCCAAGCTGGCGAAGACGTCGGCGCAGATGCAGGCGCAGAACGGCCCGGAGAAGGCAGCGGGGCTGCTGGAGAAACTGCTGTGACCGGGCTGATGGGTATGGCATTCCTTTGCGCCCCCGCCGTAGAGCGCGGGCACGTCAAGCACAAGCATGGCGGAGCTCCCACATAACCTCCTCCGCCCCACACCTCCACCAAGCCTCCAGCCGCACCGACCTGATCGACTGGGGCGCCCAGCCCGATGCGCTGGAAGGTGCTTCGCACTCCACCGGCAGGCTGGTCCACAAGGGGCCGGACAACCAGCCGGAATCCGGCATCTGGGTCTGCACGCCCGGCCGCTGGCGGCTGGCGATCCCGCGCGACGAACTGTGCCATTTCGTTGCCGGCCGCGCGACCTACCGATCGGACAACGGCGAGGTGATAGAAGTCTCCCCTGCCACGGTGGTCATGTTCCCGACCGGCTGGACCGGCGAATGCACCGTCCACGAGACCATCCGCAACATTTACATGCTGGCCTGAAGCCAGCCACTGGAGCTTCACGACATGCCGACACCGATCATGAAATCGCCGCTTGCCCTCACCGACCTCGTCGACTGGGGCGTCATCCCCACGATGATCGAGGGCGAATCCCGTACCTCCGGCAAATTGCTGCACAAGGGGCCGGAAGGCCGCTCCGAATGCGGGCTGTGGGTCTGCACCCCAGGCAAATGGCACTGCCACGTCACCCGCGACGAATTCTGCCATTTCCTAGAGGGCCGCTGCACCTATGTCCACGAATCCGGCGAGGTGATCGAGATCGAACCCGACACCGCGGCGTTCTTTCCGCAGGACTGGAAGGGCGTCTGCACCGTCCACGAGACGATCAAGAAGGTCTACATGATCCGCTGAGCCTTCTCGATAATTCTACCCTGCCGGACACCTGACGCGGTTTTCTCCGCTTCCGATGCTCACGGACTCCAACGTCCGCTCCGCTTCGGTTCTCGAAAACCACGCCATCTGTCTCGGCAGGGCGAATTCTCAAAAAGGCTCTGCACACACGAGAGGACAGCATGGACTTTTCACCTGACCGGCCGGCCTTCTTCGTCAATCCGGATTATCGGCCGATGACCGGCGCGGCAAAACCGGTGATCGATCCGGCGACACTGGAAACCGTCGGCGCCATCGCGACTGCAACCGACGGCGAGATCGACGCCGTGCTCACTGCTGCGGCCAGGGCGCAAGCTGCCTGGAAAAAGCTCGACGCCAAGAGCCGCGCCAGGCATCTGCATGCAGTCGCCAACGCCATCGAGGCGGCCGACTTCACCTGCTGCGCCGAGCTGATGGTGCGCGAGATGGGCAAGCCCTATCCGGAAGCAATCGGCGAGATCGCCAATTGCGCGCCGATCTTCCGCTACTACGCCGAAATGGCGCGCGACGATGCCGGCAAGATCGCCGGCACGACGCAGGCGGGTTCGTTCCAGTATGCGCGCTACGAGCCCTACGGCACGTCTGTGCACATCATGCCCTACAATTTCCCGATCCTGTTGATGTGCTGGACCGTTGCCGCCTCGCTTGCCGCCGGCAATGCCTGCGTCATCAAGCCGGCCGAAGCGACGACACTGTCGACGCTGGATTACATGACCGTGTTCCGCTCACTGCCGGAGGGCCTGGTTTCCTGCCTGCCCGGCGCGGCGGCCACGGCGCAGGCTTTGATCGCCTCCGATCGCACCCATGCGGTTGCCTTCACCGGTTCGGTCGCCGCCGGCAAGGCTGTCGCCGTCGCTTGCGCCGAGCGCATGAAGCCATGCGTCATCGAGGCCGGCGGCAGCGATCCGCTGATCATCAGCCGACACGCCCCGCTCGACGTGGCGGCCGCCGGCAGCGTCACCGCCGCGTTCCATCTCACCGGCCAGGTCTGCACCTCGGCCGAACGGTTTTTCGTCGTCGATGCCGTTCATGACCGCTTTGTCGAGCTGTTTGCGCAGAAGACACGGGCGCTGCGCATCGGCAACGGCCTCGACAAGACCGAGATCGGGCCGCTGGTCAGCGAGGCGGCGCGGGCGAAAGTCATGCGGCTGGTCGACGATGCCGTGCGCAATGGTGCCAAGGCGATCACCGGCGGGCGTATTCCGCCGGCGCACAATGTCGGCTGGTTCTACGAGCCGACGATCCTCACCGGCGTCACCCCCGACATGGCGATCGTGCGCGAAGAATGTTTCGGGCCAGTCGCCGCGATCTGCCGGGTCAAGGATTTCGACGAGGCGATAGAACTTGCCAATGACAGCCCGTTCGGGCTCGGCGCCTCGGTGTTCACCACCGATCTTGCCGAGGCGCATGAGGCTGCGGAGCGGCTTGAGGCAGGGATGGTCTGGGTCAACAATCCGCTGATCGACAATGACGCACTGCCGTTCGGCGGCTGGAAGGCGTCGGGCCTCGGCCGCGAACTTGGTCGCCAGGGGCTGGATGCCTTCCGCCGCTCGAAGATGGTCATCATCGACCACAGGCCAGCGATCCAGGACTGGTGGTATCCCTATCCCGACAGCTGGTTCCGCGAATCTGGCGGGCGCAAGCACGTATGAGATGACACAGGTCAGCGCCGCCAAGGGCCGCCGCTTGCTAGCGTAGCGCTTTCTGCCCGCCGGCGGCAGTGATGACGCCGACGATGATCAGCCCGGTCAGCAACAGACGGACGCCGGCGCTGACGCCGAACGTGTTGAGCATGGTCAAAAGCAGCACCAGGAACAGGGCCGCGCCCCATACACCCGGCACATTGGCCTTGCCGCCGGCTACCGACGTGCCGCCGATGACGACGACGGCGATCGAGGCCAGCAGGTACTCATTGCCGATATCGACGTTGGCGCCGCGGAAATAGCCGGCGAGCAGCGCCCCGTCGAGGCCGCCGAGCGCGCCCGACAGCGTGTAGGTAAGAAAGCGGATGCGGCCGACATTGACGCCGGCCAGCCACGCCGCGCGGATGTTCTGGCCGATCGCCAGCACCGAACGGCCATAGATCATGCGCTGCAGCGCGAACGCAGCGCCGATGGAGAACAGCACGGTGAGGATCGCCAGCACCGGAATGCCAAGAATCTGCCAGTTGGTGAAACTGGCAAAGCCCGGCGGCGGCTTGATCTGCAAGCCGCGGCCATAGCTGATGTCGATCGACTGGATGATGAAGCTCGCCGACAGCGTGGCGATGATCGGTGGAATGCGCAGCGCCCAGATCAACAGATAATTGGCGGCGCCGATCGCCATGCCGCAGGCCAGCGCCGCCAGCAGCCCGACCGCGATCATTGAATCATTGCCGTCCATCACCTTCATGGCGACGGCGCTGGCGAGGCCGATATTGGCGGGCAGCGACAAGTCGACATTGCCGGGACCGAGCGTGATCACGAACATCTGGCCGACACCGACGATGACGGTGAAGACGGCGAGCGAAAGTGCCGCCGTGATCATGCCGCCGCCGCCATATCCGCCGGTGAAGGTGATCGTCGCCAGCCACACCAGCAGCGCGCCGATGAAGGACCATATCCAGGGTTTTGCGAGCAGCAATCGCAACGATGCCATCCCCTCACCTCTCCCTGCGGCTGATCAGCACCCGGGCCGCCAGCACGATTATGAGGATGGCGCCGTTGGCGGCCACCTGCCAATCGGGCGGGATGTGCATGAAGGTCAGTAGCGGCGACGCGGCGAGCGCCAGCGTCAGCGCGCCGATCACCGCGCCGATCGGCGATACCCGGCCGCCGACGAATTCGCCGCCACCGAGGATGACGCCGGCGATCGACAGCAGCGTGTAGCCATTGCCGATATTGGCATCGGCCGAGGTGGTGATGCCAATCAGGGCCATGCCGGATAAAACGCCGAACAGGCCGGTCAATGCGAACAGCACGACCTTGGTCTTGAGCAGCGACCAGCCGGCACGGCTGAGGGCCGCGGCATTGCCACCGGAGCCGCGCAGGATCACGCCATACGAGGTGCGCATCAGCCCGAAGTGGACGACCGCGGCAATCAGCAGCGCCGCAATGATCGGGAACGGGACGAAGGGCGGCTTGAAGGCCATGAGCGACAGCAGCCAGTCCGGCGCCTTGCCGCCGGGCTTCGGCAGGATGAGGATGGCCAGACCCTGCCAGACAAAGCTCATGCCGAGCGTCACCACGATTGAAGGCAGGTTGCGCAGATGGATCAGCGCGCCGAGCAGCGCATAGACGCCGATCGACCCGAGCAGGATCAAGACGCCGACCAGCGGCGCGTCCTTCAGCCACGTCGCCGTGACGCAGCCGACGAAACCGACGAAGGTGCCGATCGACAGGTCCAGCTCGTTGCCGGCGATGACGAACATCTGCGCGATCGTGGCCAGGGCAATCGGGACCGCCAGGTTGAGCATCAGGCTGAAGCCGAAATAGCTGATGGCGCGCGGGTTGAGCCAGGCGATCGCCAGCAGCACCAGCATCAGCGACATCGCAGGCAGAAGCCCGCGCAGCAGACGCGCCCGCGCCAGCGCGCTTCGCTCGGAAGAACTCTTGGGACCGGTCTCGACGGGTGCTGCCGTCATCTCAGGCCGCATCGCCGAACGAGGACTGGATGATCTTTTCCTCGGTCAGCTCGTCGCGACCAAGCTTGGCGACGATCCGGCCGTTCTTGAAGACATAGACGTGGTGGCAATTGTCGAGCTCTTCGGTTTCCGTGGTGTACCAGAGGAAGGTACGGCCGCGGCCGGCCTCTTCGCGCACAAGGTCGTAGACCTCGAGCTTGGTGCCGATGTCGACGCCGCGCATCGGGTCGTCCATCAGCACGATCTTGGCGTCGGAACCGAGCGCCCGGGCAAACAGGGCCTTCTGCTGGTTGCCGCCGGACAGCGAGAAGATGTTGTTGTTCATGTCGGGGGTGCGGATGCCGATTTTCTTTTGCCAGAAGTCGGCGAGCTCGGCTTCGCGCCGCGGCGAGATCAGCAGGCCGTTGCGCAATCGCGCCAGCGAGCGGATGCCGATGTTTTGCGCAATCGACCATTGCGGAAAGATCCCGTCAGACTGGCGGTCGCCGGCCACCAGCGCCACCGGTGCTGTGACCTCGATGCCGGTTTTAGTGCGTGCCGCAGCGGCGAAAATCGCCAGCAGCAGGTCGGTCTGGCCGTGACCGGCAAGCCCGGCAAGGCCGATGATCTCGCCGGCATGCGCCACAAGTTCGTTGCCGTCCTCTTGCCGCGCCGGGCGGGCCCGGACCCGCAACGGGCCGGTCTCCGGCTTTTGGGTCGCGATTTCGGCCGCGATCTTCTCACGCGCTGCCGCTCCGCCCATGGTCGTCACCAGCCTGCCGCGATCGAAAGCCTTAGCCGCATCCGACGCGACGACCTTGCCGTCGCGCATCACCACGATGCGGTCGGCATTCCCGAGCACCTCGCCCAGAACATGCGAGATCAGAATGCAGCTCTTGCCCCCGGCGACAAAGCGCCGGACGAAACCCAGCAACTGGCCGGCCGTGTGCGCGTCGAGCGAGGATGTCGGCTCGTCGAGGATGACCAATTCGAGCGGATCCTGCGTCACCGTGAAGGCGCGCGCCACCTCGACCATCTGCCGCCTGCCGATGGAAAGGTCGCTGGCGATATCGGCGGCGGAGATGCTGTGGCCCGGAAATATCTCGTCGAGCTTGGCGGCGATCAGATCGGCCGCCTTGCGCCGCCAGCCGAGGCCGCGCAGCGCCGGGTGGTTGATTCGGGTGTTCTCGGCAACGCTGAGGTTCGGGCACAGCGATAGTTCCTGGAATACGCAGCGTATGCCCAGTTGTTGGGCGCGCGGCACCGAATAATTGTCCTCGATGCCGCCACGCACCGCGATCCGACCGCTGTCGGGCACGAGCGTGCCCGCCACCATATGCATGAGCGTCGACTTGCCCGCGCCATTGT
Source organism: Mesorhizobium sp. WSM4844 (assembly GCF_055811775.1). Lineage (NCBI taxonomy): Bacteria > Pseudomonadati > Pseudomonadota > Alphaproteobacteria > Hyphomicrobiales > Phyllobacteriaceae > Mesorhizobium > Mesorhizobium sp. WSM4844. The sequence goes on from NZ_JBVVQB010000002.1 coordinate 266,412, forward strand.
GGCCGACGAGACCGACGCATTCGCCGGCGCCGACGTGGAAATCCACCCCGGCGAGCGCCCGGACGGCGCCGAAATGTTTTTCGGCTCCGTCCAGCCTGATGATGTCGACAGTGGCGGCGCCGAAATGTTCTTCGGCGCCGTCCAGTCTGATGATGTCTACACCGGCCTCGGGCATCCCTAGCGAAATCCGGAAGACGACGCGCGCGGCATTGGATGTGCCACGCTCACTTGATGTTGGCTTTGATCGCCGCGATGGCGTCTTCCTGCGTGTATTCGTGGCTGGCGACGCCGCCCTTGGGGATGTTCGGCAGCTCGGCCTCGAAATTATCCTGGGTGAAGGCGAGGTATGGCACCAACAGGTCATGCGGCACATCGGTGCGGCCGTCGAGCACCTGCTGCGCCACCCAGAAGGCCAGCGACGACACGCCCGGCGCAATCGACGCCGACCAGGTCTGGTAGCCATCCTTTTCCTTCTGTTCCTTCCACCACTGCAATTCGTCCTGGCGGTTGCCCATGATGATGGTCGGGCGCGGTTTGCCGGCGGCGGCGAAGGCTTGTGCCGCGCCATAGCCGTCGCCGCCCTGATCGACGACGCCGACGATTTCCGGCAGCGACGGCAGGATCGTCGCGACCGCCTTCTGCGCTGTGGTCTGGTCCCAGTCGCCGGTCACCGAACCGACGATCTTGAACTCGGGATGGGCGGCGACGCCCTCCAGAATCCCGGCGTGGATGGCGTCGTCGATCGAGGTGCCGGCAAGGCCGCGGATTTCCAGCAGATTGCCGCCCTCGGGATGGAACTTGGCCATCTGCTCGACTTCCTGCCTGCCCATGTCCTTGAAGTCGACGACGACGCGGTAGGCGCAGGGCTCGGTGACGATGCCGTCGAAGGAGACGACGACGATGCCGGCATCGCAGGCCTGCTTGACGGCGCCGTTGAGCGCGTCCGGCGAGGCGGCGTTGATGACGATGGCGTCATAGCCTTGCAGGATCAGGTTCTGCACCTGGGCTGCCTGGGTCGGCACTTCCTTGTCGGCCGTCGTGAAGATGTCCGCGGCAGCGACCACCCCGTCGGCGACCGCCTTCTTGGTGACGATGGCATAGCTGTCGAGCATCGCCTGTCGCCACGAATTGCCGGCATAATTGTTGGAAAAGGCGATCTTCTTGTCGCTGGTGTCGGCAAACGCGGCGCCTGACGCGAGCATCGCCGCAATCGCACTCAGGACGAGTATCTTCTTCATCTGTTATCCTCCCATGGATTGATGGTCGTTGTTGGCTGCTGGCGGCTGTTATGACGACCCTCGTTTCAATATTGTCAGACAAATTTAGATGGGCGCACTTGTCAACAGCGATCGATGACGGTTTGACGATCAACTTGCGGTGCAATGATTGAAAAGGCTTCGGCTCCTGGTCTAGGGATGGGCAGGAGACCAAAATCAAGATGGCAGCGACGCCGACTGATGCGCTGGGCGCACCCGGAATTCCGGCGCGCTGGACGTCGAGCACCAAGAGCGGCGTCGGAACCGCGCTTTCGCCGGCCTGCCCTGTCTGGTTCACGATCAGCCACGGCATCCTCAACGAGGTCTATTATCCCCGCCTCGACAGCGCCTGCACGCGAGACATGGGACTGGTCGTCACCGGCCCCGGCTTCTATTTCTCGGAAGAAAAGCGCGATGCCGTGCACAGCCTCGAGCCGTTCGAGGATGGGGTGCCCGCCTACAGGCTGGTCAACACCGCCGCCACCTACCGGATCGAAAAGCGCATCGTTACGGATCCAGAACATCCTGTTTTGCTGCAGGAAATCAGCTTCACGCCGCTGAGCGGCACAGTTGCCGATCACCGCGTCTACGCGTTGCTGGCGCCGCATCTGGTCAACGCCGGCATGGCCAACACCGCCTGGGTCGGCGACCACGAGGGAAGGCCTGTCCTGTTTGCATCGGGACGTGGCGTTTGCCTGGCGCTCGCCTCGTCGCTGCCCTGGGGAGCATGCTCGGCCGGCTATGTCGGTGTCTCCGACGGCTGGCAGCAACTCCGTCGTGACGGCCGGCTCGACCCGGCTTGCCGCAGGGCCGAGGACGGCAATGTCGCGCTGACCGGCGAGATTGGCTTTTCGGCTGCGAACCCGACGGCGTTGCTCGCGCTGGGTTTCGGAACGACGCCGCAAGAGGCGGCGGAAAATGCCTCGGCCAGCCTGAAGCGAGGTTTTGCGCCCGCGGCCAAATCCTTTATCGAAAAATGGCGGAAATGGCAGGCTGGCTTGCTGCCGCTGGACCGGCCCGGTGCGGCGATCAACACCTATCGTGTCAGCACGGCGATTCTGGCAACGCACCGCTCATCCACCGGAGCGGCCGTCGCCAGCCTGTCGATCCCGTGGGGCTTCAGCAAGGGCGACGACGATATCGGCGGCTATCATCTGGTCTGGCCGCGCGACCTGGTCGAAACCGCGGGCGGCTTTCTCGCCGCCGGCGATCCGGCGCAAGCGCTTGAGATCCTCGCCTATCTCCGTTCGATCCAGCAGCCGGATGGGCATTGGCCGCAGAACGCCTGGCTCGACGGATCTGCCTATTGGCCGGGCATCCAGATGGACGAATGCGCGTTTCCGCTGCTGCTCGCAGACGCGCTGCGCCGGGCTGGGCATCTGGCAGACGCCGTGTTGCGCTCCTTCATGCCGACGATCGAGCGCGCCGCTTCCTACGTCGTGCGCAACGGTCCGGTCACCGGCGAAGACCGCTGGGAAGAGGATGCCGGCTACAGCCCGTTCACGCTGGCCGTCGAGATCGCCGCCCTGCTGGCCGCGGCCGACCTGTTCGAAACTTGCGGCAAAGCAGAGCCGGCAAATTATCTGCGGGAAACCGCCGATGTCTGGAACGACCAGATCGAGCGCTGGACCTATGTCACCGGCACTCCACTCGGCGAAGAGGTCGGCGTCGAGGGCTATTACGTCCGCATCGCGCCGCCCGACACCGCCGGCGCGGCGTCGCCGAAGGACGGCTATGTGCCGATCAAGAACCGGCCGCCGGGCGATAGCGACCGGCCGGCCGAGGCGATCGTCAGCCCGGATGCGCTGGCGCTCGTCCGCTTCGGCCTCAGGGCCGCCGACGATCCGCGCATCGTCGACACGGTCAGGGTCATCGATGCGCGGCTGCGCTGCGACCTGCCGCAGGGGCCCGTCTGGTATCGCTATACCAGCGACGGCTATGGCGAGCACGCCGACGGCGCGCCCTTCGACGGGTCCGGCCAGGGCCGGCCCTGGCCGCTGCTGGTCGGCGAGCGCGCCCATTACGAACTGGCGGCGGGCCGCAAGGACAAGGCAGCGAGCCTGTTAAAGACCCTGGAGGATTCGGCCGGGTTTGGCGGCCTGCTGCCGGAGCAGGTCTGGGATGGTCCCGACATCGCCGAACACGAACTGCGGCACGGCGGACCGTCGGGCAGCGCCATGCCTCTGGTCTGGGCGCATTCGGAGCATATCAAGCTGCTGCGCTCGCTCAATGACGGCGCCGTCTTCGACATGCCGCCGCAAGGCGTGAAGCGCTACATCGAGGACAGGACCGTGGCGCCGCGCCGGACATGGCGCTTCAATCACAAGCTCCGCGCCATGCCCGCCGGCAAGCTGCTGCGCGTCGAACTGCTGGCCCGGGCGGTGGTCCATTGGAGCAACGACGATTGGGCAACCATCCGTGACGCCGCGACGATCGAGAACGCCTTCGGCATCCATCTCATGGACCTGCCCGTTGCCGATCTCCCGCCGGGCAATATGATCGTCTTTACTTTTTTCTGGCCCGATGCCGGCCGTTGGGAGAATGTCGACTTTTCCGTCGGTATCGACAAGCCGGACTAGAGCATGATCCCGAACCGAAGGTCCGCGTTAGCAAAAAGTGGAAACCGGTTTTCGGAAAAGATCATGCTCCAACAATAGAGCCAGTAGATCTTCTATCCCTCAAGAAGCAGGACGAAAAACATGCAGATCGGAATGATGGGACTGGGCAGGATGGGCGCCAACATGGTGCGGCGCCTGCTGCGCGATGGCCATGAATGCGTGGTCTACGACATCAACCCGGCCAGCGTTGAAGCCCTTGTGTCGGCTGGCGCGATCGGAGCCGCTTCGATGGAGGATTTCGTCGGCAAGCTGACCAAGCCGCGCAGCGCCTGGCTGATGCTGCCGGCGGCGATCACCAGCCGGATCGTCGATCAGGTGGCCGACCTGATGGAGCCGGGCGACATCATCGTCGACGGCGGCAATTCCTATTATCACGAGGCTGTCGACCATGCCGCGCGCCTGGCATTGAAAGGCTTGAACTATGTCGATGTCGGCACCAGCGGCGGCGTCTGGGGCCTCGAGCGCGGCTATTGCCTGATGATCGGCGGCCCCGACAGCGCGGTCCAGCATCTCGACCCGGTCTTCGCCACCCTAGCTCCAGGCGCCGATGCCGGGGTACCCGCCCCCGGCAAGGATGCCGGAACCGCCCCGTTCGGCTATCTCCACTGCGGACCGAGCGGCGCCGGCCATTTCGTCAAGATGGTCCACAACGGCATCGAATACGGCGTCATGGCCGCCTATGCCGAGGGCATGAACATCCTGAAGTCGGCGAATGCCGGCAAGCGACAGCGGACGGCCGACGCCGAAACCAGTCCATTGGAAAACCCGCAATATTACCAGTTCGACATCGATACCGCCGAGGTAGCCGAAGTCTGGCGGCATGGCAGCGTCATCGGCTCCTGGCTGCTCGACCTCACGGCGGGCGTATTGAAGGCCGATTCGGGGCTGACGCAGTTCGGCGGACGGGTTTCGGATTCCGGCGAAGGCCGCTGGACGCTGAAGGCGGCGATCGACACCGGCGTGCCGGCGCCGGTTCTGTCCTCGGCCCTGTTCGACCGGTTCGCCTCGCAAGGCGAATCCGAATTCGCCGACAAGCTGCTGTCCGCCATGCGCTATGCCTTTGGCGGCCATGTCGAAAAGCCGAAGACCGGCTCGTGACGGGGAAGACACGCTCATGAACCAGGAACGGTCCGACACGCTGGTGCTTTTCGGGGCGACCGGCGACCTCGCCCACAAAAAAATCTTCCCGGCACTTTACGCCATGGTCGCCAAGGGAACGCTCACCGAACCGGTGATCGGCGTCGCTTTCGACGCCTGGGACCTGAAGCAGTTGCAGGCGCGGGCCCACGACGGCATCGTCAAGGCCATCGGCAAGGTCGACGAGAAGATATTCGCGAAACTTGCCTCGCTGCTTCGCTATGTCAGCGGCGACTACCGCAGCGCCGCGACATTCGAGAAGCTGAAAAGCGCGCTCGGGACCGCGCAGCACCCGCTGCACTATCTGGCGGTGCCGCCGACCATGTTCGAGACGGTCATCCAGGGCCTGGAACAGTCGGGCGCAGCCCAGGGCGCGCGCCTGATGGTGGAAAAGCCGTTCGGTCACGATCTGCAATCGGCGCGCTGGCTGAACCGGGTCCTTCACCTGGTGTTCGACGAGCAGTCGATCTTTCGCATCGACCATTATCTCGGCAAGGAGGCGATCCAGAACCTGCTCTATTTCCGCTTCGCCAATTCCTTTCTCGAGCCGATCTGGAACCGCAATTTCGTCGAGAGCGTGCAGATCACCATGGCCGAGGATTTCGGCGTCGAAGGCCGCGGCCGCTTCTACGACGAGGTCGGCTGCATCCGCGACGTCATCGAGAACCATCTGCTCAACATCCTGCTGCTGCTGGCCATGGAGCCGCCCGTTGGCCGCTCGGCCGACGATCTGATCGACGAGAAGGTGCAGGTGCTGCGGGCGATCCGGACGCTGACCAGTGACGATGTCGTGCGCGGCCAGTTCAAAGGCTATCTCAGCGAGCCGGGCGTCGCGCCGAATTCGCCGGTCGAGACCTTCGCGGCGGTGCGTTTCCTCGTCGACACCTGGCGTTGGCGGGACGTGCCCTTCTTCATCCGCGCCGGCAAATGCATGCCGGTGCACGCCACCGAGGTCATCGTGCGGCTGAAGCGGCCGCCGCTCGACGTCTTCGACCCGATCAAACCCGGAGATGCGAATCACGTCCGTTTCCGCATCGACCCGCAGGTGGCGATCTCGATCGGCGCCCAGCGCAAGGCCGCTGGTGACGACATGATCGGCGAGCAGGTCGAACTCACCGCGCTCGACGACAGCAAGGGCGACATGCCGCCCTATGAGCGGCTGATCGGCGACGCCATGAACGGCAACGGCCAGTTGTTCACTCGCCAGGATGCCAGCGAGCTTGCCTGGCGGATCGTCGGCCCGGTGCTCGGCGACACCACACCGCCACACCTCTATGAGCCGGGAGCATGGGGGCCCGCCGAGGCGATGGCCGGGTTCGGACCGCCGAACGGCTGGATCAACCCGGCGAAATGAACTCGGAGGCGACGCAATGGCCAAGGCGGCGAAAAAGCAAGCACCGGACAGCGAAAAGATCGTGCTTGCGATCGATATCGGCGGCTCCCATGTCAAGATCCTCACCAGCGCCGGCGGCGAGGAGCGCAGAGCCGATTCCGGGCCTGGCCTGACGCCGCAGCAAATGATCGCCGTCGTGCAGACGCTCGCCGATGGCTTGCCCTACGATGTCGTCTCGATCGGTTATCCCGGCCCGGTGCACCACAACAGGCCACTGGCCGACCCCGCCAATCTCGGCAAGGGTTGGGTCGGATTTGACTTCGCAACGCAGTTCGGGAAGCCGGTGAAGCTGGTCAACGACGCGCTGATGCAGGCCGTCGGCAGCTATGAAGGCGGGCGCATGCTGTTCCTGGGTCTCGGAACCGGACTCGGTGCTGCGATGATCCTCGACAACGTCGCCCAGCCGATGGAACTCGCGCATCTTCCCTACAAGAAGGGCAGCAGCTTCGAGGACTATGTTGGCGAACGCGGCCTTGAAAAGCGCGGCAAGAAGAAATGGCGCAAACACGTTTTCGACGTCGTCGAGCGGCTGCGCGCCGCCCTTCAGCCTGACTATGTGATCATCGGCGGCGGCAATGTCGACAAACTCGACGAATTGCCTGCCGGTTGCGAGCGTGGCGACAACACACGCGCCTTCGAAGGGGGATTTCGACTGTGGCGCGACAAATCCCTGATTGTCTGATATTATAGCGGTTCGAGGCCAAACCTGTTGATCTGGCCCGGCCGTTAGTATTGTTATTCAAAATAATGTGTAGCGTGGTGCGGCGTCATTGCGTTATGCAGATTTGCCGACTAGGAATTCTGCGACCCCACTAACGGAGAAAATAGATTGACCGACGACAGCAACAAAGCCCGCAAGGACATCGACCTTCTCGAGCTGACCGCTCACATCGTGTCCGCTTACGTCGAGAAGAACCGCTTGCCCGCTTCCGGCCTCGGCGATCTCATCGCCAGCGTCAGCGCGTCGATAGGTGGGCTCGGCCAGCCCGCCGTTCCGGTCGCAGCACCGCTGATCCCGGCGGTCAATCCCAAGAAATCGGTGACGCCGGATTACATCATCTGCCTCGAAGACGGCAAGAAGTTCAAATCCCTGAAACGCCATATCGGCGTTCATTTCGGACTGACGCCGGATGCCTACCGCGCCAAATGGGGCTTGCCGGCTGACTATCCGATGGTCGCCCCGACCTATGCGGCCTCGCGCTCGCAGTTGGCGAAGGCGATCGGCCTTGGCCGCAAGGCCGCCCCGCCGGCGCCGGTCAAGAAGACCAGGAAGCCAAAGGCCACGGTCTGACGCGCTCGAAGCCGCCTTTCACGCTCGAGATTGGCGAAAGCCGCCGCGACGTCCAATCTCCCCCCTTGAGGGGGAGATGTCCGGCAGGACAGAGGGGGCGGCGCGGGAGAACTCGACCTGCGCGCCAAAATAACCCTCCGCCTCCGCCTCGCTGTGCAATTAGCATGGTAGCCGGAAATCCTTGATCCAGAGCCGATTTTTACGCGCGCCTCGCACCGAACTGCGTTAAAAGCGCTGCGGTCGGACCAGCGCCCTCGTGGAAGTGCCCCGCCGGCCGACTTCCTTGCCACGGGGCCTGATCCATGACACCCGAACCTCACGCACCGCCCGACCGGCGCTATGCCGCCTTCCGGCACAAACCCTTCCTGAGCTATTGGGCGGCACGCTTCCTCGCCACATTCGCCACCCAGATCGTATCCGTCGCCGTCGGCTGGCAGGTCTACGACCTGACCCGCGATCCGTTCGATCTCGGCCTTGTCGGCATTGCCCAGTTCCTGCCTTCGCTGCTGCTGGTGCTGATCACCGGGGTGGTCGCTGACCGTTTCGGCCGCCGTCTGATCATGGCGCTGATGGTGCTGCTGGAGGCGATCTGCGCGCTGGCCCTGCTGCTGCTGACGCTGCGCGGCCTTAGCGGACCGGGATTGATCTTCGGCGTGCTCGCCATGTTCGGCATCGCGCGCGCCTTCTTCGGACCGGCAGCAGCGTCGCTGTTCGCCAACCTCGTGCCGCCGGAGGATTTCGGCAACGCGATCGCCTGGAATTCGTCCGCCTGGCAGACGGCGACCATCGTCGGACCGGTCGCCGGCGGCCTGCTCTACGGGCTCTCGGCGCAAGCGGCATACGGCACCGCTGCCGTTCTGATGTTTGTCGCCGCGGTGCTGGTCTTCACCATCCCAAAGCCTGCCCAGCGCAGCGAGACCGACAGGCCGACGATGCAGACCCTGTTTGCCGGCTTCGGCTATATCTGGAGCGAGAAGATCGTGCTCGGCGCCATTTCGCTCGATTTATTCGCCGTGCTTTTGTCCGGCGCCACGGCGCTGCTGCCGGTCTATGCGCGCGACATCCTCGTACTCGGCCCTTGGGGCCTGGGACTGTTGCGTTCGGCGCCGGGCATCGGCGCCATCTGCGTTGCCATCTGGCTGGCCGGACATCCGATCCGCAACCATGCCGGCGTGGTCATGCTCGGCTTCGTCGCGCTGTTCGGCGCCTTCACGGTGCTGTTCGGCCTTTCCACCATCACCTGGCTGTCGATCGCAGCGCTCGCCTTGCTCGGCGCCGCCGACATGTTCAGCGTCTACATCAGAGAGACGCTGATCCAGCTGTGGACGCCGGACAAGGTTCGCGGCCGCGTCAACGCCGTCAATCAGGTTTTCGTCGGCGCCTCCAACGAGCTCGGCGAATTCCGCGCCGGCACCATGGCGGCATTGATCGGCACCGTGCCCGCGGTGGTGATCGGCGGCGTCGGCGCAGTCGTTGTCGCCGGGCTGTGGGCGGTGCTGTTCCCGCAGCTGCGCAAGGTGCGCCATCTCAACGGGCGAAACTGATCCCAGGGCGCACAGATCCGGGCAAAACTAGATCAGATCAGGACAGCCCCGGCTTGCCGAAGATCGTCTGCAGGAATTCGCCGAGCCAGCGCTTGAGATGCATGTCCCAGATCAGCCGGCCGCCGAGATGATCGCGACCGGGCTGCGCGCCGGGCAACTCGAAGCGATGCGCGCCGCGAACGACCCAGCGCTGCATCATCGCCCTTGTCAATTCGCCATGGAACTGGATGCCCCAGGCATTGTCGCCATAACGAAAGGCTTGGTTTGGATAGGTTTCGGCCGTCGCCAGCAGCGTCGCGTCCTTCGGCAGCGAAAAGCCCTCGCGGTGAAACTGATAGACCATCTCGGGCCAGCGCATCAGCTTCTTGCCGTCCTCGGTCGCTGTCAGCGGATACCAGCCGATCTCGACCAGCCCCTCGCCATGACCCTCGACCTTGCCGCCAAGATGGTTGACCAGCATCTGCGCGCCGAGGCAGATGCCGAGCAACGGCCGGTTCTCCCTGAGCGGAATTTTCAGCCAGTCGGTCTCACGGCGGACGAAGTCGTCCTCGTCATTGGCGCTCATCGGTCCGCCGAACACCACGGTTCCGGCATGACCGTCCAGTGTTTCCGGCAAGGCGTCGCCGAGCGGCGGGCAGCGGAGATCGAGGTCGAAGCCTTCTTCGATAAGCATGTGGCCGACGCGCCCGGGGCTCGAACTCTCCTGATGCAGCACGATCAGGATTTTTGGTCTCGGCCTCGGCGTGGATGGCATGCGGAATCCCGTCTATTCGTCGCTCGATATTCCAGCCGCGCCCGGCACTTCGGCGGCCGCCTTGCGGCGTGCCTCGACGCGGTCGTGGCGTTCGACATCCATCAGCTCGGCGACGCGCCAGACGATATTGTCCTCGAGCTCGTGCAATTCGCCATCGGCATAGACGATTTCCCACATCAGGCCGATGAAGGCTTTTCGCGCGTCCGGATCGAGCTGACGCTTCAAAACGCTGGTGAAGGCGTAGAGGTCGATCGCCTCATTGTCGGCCCGCTCGCCGGCAGCGGCAAGCGCGTCGAGCTCGTCGCCGCTGATCGAATAGCTTTCCGCCAGCACCGCCTTGAACCGCTCCCATTCGGCATCCTGACGCACGCCGTCGGCACTCATCACATGGTAGAGAAGGGCGGATGCGGCAACGCGCGGATCATCGGCGTTGTTGCGGGCGCGGCCGTCTCCCGGCAGGTCCTTCAGAAACGACAGAACGCGTTCGAACATGTGATTCCTACTTCCCATCCGCCAAAACTTTCAAGCTCAGCCAAACTTTTCAAGCTCAAGCCAAATCAAAACAATCGAAACCTGCGTGGTGATTTTTGCTCTTCGTCGTCCGGATCGACGCCGGGATCGTCGGGCAGCCGAGCCATTTCCTCCGCCGGTTCGGCAGCGTCGCCATCCGGCGGCACTGCGGCAGACGCCGTGGCGGTGACCGGCGCAACATCGTCTTCGTCAGTTTCCGATGCCGCCACGGCGGTCGGTCTTTCGGCCGAACCAGCGGGGTTCAGCTCGATCACATTTTCCTTTTCCGGCTTCGTTGGCGCTGCAATTGTCGGCACCGCGGCGTCCGGCGCATCCTCGTCACTGTCGATGAGTTGGCCGAGCCGCTCCATCGGCGCACGCCACTCGAAGGCGTCGAGCTTGCCGGTGATCGGCGACACCGGCGCCCAGCGTGCGGAAACGACGCCGTCGGCGACCCAGGCCGGATCGCGCGGTGCACGCACTGCCTTGGACAAAAGCTGCCGCACCTTGCCCTGATCGCCGGTCTCGGCCTCCTCGATGTCGGCCAGAAGCAGATAGGCGCCTTCGCGGCGATCCATGCGGATAGCCGCCTCGGCCTCTTTGCGGGCGGTTGAAAAGTCCTGCGCGTCGAGCGCGGCGCGCGCCACCGCCAGCGACGATTCGGCGTGGTTCTTCTTCATCTCCTGCAGCTTCTTCGCCCGGTTCAGCCGGTCGAGCACGGCATCGCCTGGCCGGGCGTGGGTGTAAAGCTCGGCGATCTCTGGATGCGGCTCGGCTTTCCACGCCGTTTCGAGGATCTTCGCGCCCTTGCGCACATCATTTTGTCTGAACAGCAGTTTGGCTGCGATCCCCGCCGCCGGCGCGAAATCCGGCCGCAGCCGGTTGGCCTCCAGAGCAGCGGTTTTGGCGGCATTGGGATCGCTGTCGATCAGCGCCTGCGCCTTGGCGGTGAGCAGCACGGCGCGACGCCGGTTGGCGGCATCGCGCTCGATCTGCCGCGTCGATTTCTGCGCCTCGACCAGTTTCAGCGCGCCGTCCCAGTTGCCGCGCCCGGTCAGGTCTTCCAGCGTCGATTCGGCGGCCCAGGCTAACTGCGGCGCCATCGCCGCGGCGCGGCCGGCGTAGTGCCGCGCCGCGTTGCGGTCGCCGAGGCGTTCGGCCTCGAGATAAAGCCCGCGCAGGCCTAGCAGCCGCATTTCGGGATCGTCGAGCATGGTCTCGAACTTTTCGCGGGCACCCTCATGGTCGCCTTCGAGCAGCGAGGCTTGCGCCTCCAGCAATTGGATCAGCGGCTCCTGGTCGGAGCGGATCAGCTTTGCCGCCTCCTTGGTCTTCTTGCGGGCGAGCGCTCCGTCACCGGCGCCGGCGGCAATCATGCCGGTCGACAGCGCCTGATAGCCACGATCGCGACGGCGCACGCGGAAATAGCGCGAGATCGTGTAGGGGCTGTTCCACAGCGCCTTGAGCAGCCACCAGGCGATCATCACCGCGGCAACCACGGCAACGACCGCCACCGCCGCCACCATCAGGCTGACCTGGTATTGGTAGCCGCTGAAGGTGACGACCATCTCGCCCGGCCGGTCGGCCAGCCAGCCGAAACCCAGCGCGAGCGCGAAAACCACGACGAGGAAAAGCAGAATGCGAATCATCGGGTTGTCCTCACGCCTTCATCGCACTGGCGATCAGTGCGTCGACCTGCTTCTCGACCTCGATTCGCGCCTTCAGTTTGCCGGCAAATTCGGCGCCGGCGGCCTTCACCGACTCGGGCAGTGTATCGTATTCGCTGAGCGCCTTGGCGTAATCGCCCTGATTGACCGCCACCTCCATGCGGGCGACGATTTCCGGAGCGCCAGCGCCTTCGACTGCACCGATCGGCCTGACCCTGACCAGCGATTGCGCGCTCGACAGCAGGTTTTGCAGGAAGCCGGCATTCTGGTCGACGGGCTCGGAGGCAGCGACCATGGCATTGGCGGCGGCAGGCATTTCGGTTGCGATCTCTGACCGGGTCGGAACGCCCTTTTCGGCGTAGGCACGCAAGGCTGCGATCTCTGGAGCATCCGGCGAAATCGCCGAAAAGGTTTCGAGTTCGGCGGCGAATGGCGCACCACGGTCGAGTGCTGCCTTCAGCGCCGATGCGGCGATGGCGAGCGCAACCTTGGGCTGCCCGGCCTGTGCCTCGACCTTGCCGGAAAGCTGCGACACCGACTGTTCCAGCGCCGCAAGCCGGCCGTCCTGTGCCTTCGCCGTCTCGCCGGCGGATTTCACCGCCGCGTCGAGCCCGGCCAGCTTTTCGTTGAGCGGTCCGAGATCGACCGGCGCCGTGTTGCCGGTCTGGCCAAGCGCCGCAACCGCCGTCTCGATCTGCCTGACTTTATCGCCGAGGGCTGCAAGCCCGGCGGTGTCGCCTGCTCCGCCCTGCTCGATGGCCGTTTTCAGCGCCGCAACATCCGTCTTGACCTGATCCAGCGCTGACGACAGCCCGTCCACCTTGGCCGAGGCGTCATTGTTGCCGGCTGTATCCTTGAGCCCGGCAATCTCGCTCTTCAGCGCAGCGATTTCGCTATTGACGCCATCGAGCGACACGCCGCCCGAGGACAAATCGCCAGCCCCTGGCGCGCCGAGCAGGCCGGCATACTGCAGCCCTCCGGCGGCAGCCAGCGCGATGACGCCGCCGATAATGCCGGCGGCGATGCCGTTGATGCCGCCACGCTTCGGCTGTGCTGCCATATCTTCAGTCTCTGTCTGGGTTTCCTTCGCCGCGTCAGCGGCGCCCGCCTTGGCCGAAGCGTCCTTGGCCGATGCGTCGTCGAAACTGTAGTCGAAGGCCCGCTTCGCCGATGCCTCCGAGCCGGCCGGATAAGTCGGTTTGGGCCCTTCAGGAGCTTTGGCGCCACCCTCTGCCGGCTGTTCCGAGCCGGGCGGCGGGGCCGCTTCGGCATGTTCCCACGGCTCGATGTCGGTCTGGTCGGCATGGACGGGTTCTTCAGGCGCTTCCGGCTGCGACGCGCTTGCCGCCTCCTCCGCCTTCGCCTCGTCGGTCCGCCCGTTGGCGGCATCCTCTTCGGCAACGCGCGAGACAGCGCCGGGCTCGAGCTCGATGGTCACCGGCTCGCGACGGCTTTTCGAATGCCGCATCTTCGGCGTCTTGACCATGCTTGGGCTCCGCAAATTTCGCTTCGGGATGGTTCAGAAAGGGTCTAGCACATCACCAAGCGGTGAAAAGGGGCGGCGTGATGACACGGGGTCAAGGCGACGTCCGCAAAAGCTCCAGCAGCGCCTCCTCGCTGGGCTCCGGCGCAACGCGGAGCTGTTCTGAGGCAACAGTCTCCAAGGCTGCGGCGATACGTCCGGACAGCGCAAAAAAACATGTCTTTTTAAACAGCTCACGCAGCGCCGGCCGCCCAGCCAGTGCCTGCAGCGCTGTGGCGGCCTTGGCCGAATAGAGCAGCACTGCCTCGACCGGCAGGCCGGACAAGCGCGCAAGAACGGCCCCATCGGAATAATCCAGCGCGACAGTGTCATAGGTCTCGACGGCGCGAACCTGAACGCCTGCCGACTGCAGCCGCTGCTCGAAACCCGAATAACGCACCCGCCCGCACAAATAGACGATGGTTTGTCCGGCGTAATCGCCGGCCAGCGCATCCGCCAGCGCCTCGGCATCGCCCGGCCCTTCGCTGACCGACAGAACCCCGGCCGCACGGGCGGCCTGCGCTGTCCGTCTGCCGACGGCATGGCAAGGCAAACCGGCGAGCGCCGCGCTGATTTCTTTCGGCGCATGGCGCACGGCATTGGCGCTGGTGACGGCAACGGCCGCGGCATTGGCTGCGACCCTGTCCGGATCAACCGGCAGCGCCACCGTTTCGGTCAGCGGCAGCAGGATCGGCTTAAAACCCAGGCCCTCGAGCCGCTGTGCCGTGCGCGAGGCGCCCGGCTCCGGCCTCGTCACCAGGACGCGACGCATGTCAGGCCCAGCCGTCGAAGAATTTTTCGCCGGCCTTGGCCCGCACGGTCCTGGCAGCTTCGTCGCCGATGCGCGCGGCATCCTGCGCCGGGCCTTCCGCCTTGACCTCATGGGATTGCGCGCCGTCCGGCGAGATGATCAGCCCGCCGAAGAACACCGTTTCGTCCGATATCGTCGCATGGCCGGCAATCGGCGTGCGGCAGGAACCGTCGAGCGCCGCCAGGAAAGCCCGTTCGCAGGCCAGCGCCTGCCCGGTCGGCACGTCATGGACTGCCGTCAGCATCCTTTCCACATCGAGGTCACCGATGCGGCTTTCGATGCAGATCGCGCCTTGCCCCGGCGCCGGCGGAAAGCTGTCGAGCGGCATCAGGTCGGTGATGACATCTTCGAGCCCGAGCCGCTTCAGCCCGGCATAGGCAAGGATGGTGCCGTCGGCGACGCCCTCGTCGAGCTTGCGCAGCCGCGTCTGCACATTGCCGCGGAACATCACCACGTCGAGATCCGGCCGCATCCGCCGGATCAGCGCCTGACGCCGGAGCGACGACGAACCGACCTTCGCGCCGTGCGGCAATCCGGCGATCGTTTTGGCCGCCTTGCCGACGAAGGCGTCGCGGGCATCCTCGCGCGGCAGGAAGGCAGACAGTTCCAGCCCGTCGGGCAACACCGTCGGCATGTCCTTTGACGAATGCACGGCGATGTCGATGCGGCGCGCCAGCAGCGCCTCCTCGATTTCCTTGGTGAACAGCCCCTTGCCGCCGGCTTCCGACAGCGGCCGGTCCTGGATGCGATCGCCGCTGGTCGAGATGACGACCACCTCGAATGCCTCAACCGGCATGCCGTGAGCGGCCATCAGCCGCGCCTGCGTTTCATGCGCCTGCGCCAGCGCCAGCGGGCTGCCGCGTGTTCCGATTTTCAAGGTTGTTTGCATGGCGCGCTGTCCGTGATAACCGGCAGATAGAGGTCTGTTGAGATTCAGGTCAGGCCGAGCCGAAAATGGTGGTTTCCGAGAACCGGAGCGGAGCGTACTTTGAGTACGTGAGCACCGGAAGCGCAGGAACCCGCCATTTGCAGGCCGGCATCACCTGAATATCAACAGACCTTGGGCTTTCTCCTAACGGGGAAAGCCTGGTTGCACAATCTCCAGGGATGGCAACGAATTGATCCGCGTTCTGGGCATTGAGACGAGTTGTGACGAGACCGCCGCCAGCGTGGTAGCGCTGGACGGCGGCGGCGCGCCGAAAATCCTGTCCGATATCGTGCTCAGCCAGATCGAAGAGCATGCCGCCTTCGGCGGCGTCGTCCCGGAAATCGCCGCGCGCGCCCATGTCGAGGCGCTGGACGGCATCATCGAGGCCGCGCTTGCCGATTCAGGCGTCGATCTCGCCGATATCGACGCGATCGCTGCGACCGCCGGCCCCGGCCTCGTCGGCGGTCTGATCGTCGGACTGATGACGGCCAAGGCGATCGCAGCCGCGGCGAACAAGCCGGTGATTGCCATCAACCACCTCGAAGGCCATGCGCTGACCGCGCGGCTGACCGACGGGCTCGACTTTCCCTATCTGTTGCTGCTGGTGTCCGGCGGCCACACGCAGATCGTCGCGGTGCGCGGCGTTGGCGACTACCAGCGCTGGGCGACGACCATCGACGATGCGCTCGGCGAAGCTTTTGATAAGACGGCCAAGATGCTCGGCCTGCCCTATCCAGGCGGGCCGAATGTCGAGAAGGCGGCGGCGACCGGCGACGCCGCGCGCTTCGCCTTCCCGCGGCCGATGAAGGGCTCGGCGCAGCCCGATTTTTCCTTTTCCGGGCTGAAGACCGCCGTGCGCCAGGCAGCGACGGCCATTGCCCCTTTGAGCGACCAGGACGTCGCCGACATCTGCGCCTCCTTCCAGGCGGCGGTTGCGGATGCGCTGGATGACCGTGTTTCGAGGGCGCTGAACCGTTTCCGCCAGGAGTTTCCGAGCGAGCTGAAGCCTGCGCTCGTCGTTGCAGGCGGTGTCGCCGCCAACCGGACGATCAAGACCACACTCGAAGCCCTGTGCGAGAAGGCCGGCTTTGCCTTCGTCGCGCCGCCGCTCAAGCTCTGCACCGACAATGCGGCGATGATCGCCTGGGCCGGCATCGAGCGGCTGCGCGCCGGCATATCGGGTGAAAACACCGCTGATTTCGTGCCGCGTTCGCGCTGGCCGCTGGACAGCATCTCGGCTCCGATGGTCGGCTCGGGCCGGCGCGGAGCCAAGGCATGAGCGGCAGCGGGCACAAGGTACCAAGCGGCTGGCGCGTTGCCGTGCTCGGCGGCGGTGCCTGGGGCACGGCGCTGGCGCTGGCCATGTTGCGCGCCGGCCATTTCGTCCGCCTCTATGCGCGCGACTTGGAGACCGTCGCCGCGATCGACCGTGGCGAAAATCCGCGCTATCTGCCTGGCATCGCGCTCCAGGCCGGCATCGTGGCAACGAGTGATATCGAGGCTGCGCTCGACGGCGCCGACTGCGTGCTGGCGGTGGCGCCGGCGCAGTCGCTGCGCGCCATGCTGGCCACCGCGAAAGCCCATATGCCGAAAGACGTCCCGCTGGTCCTCTGCGCCAAGGGCATCGAGCGCGACACCGGCGCATTGCTGTCGGCGATCGCTGGAGAGATCCTGCGTGAAAATCCGGTCGCCGCCCTGTCCGGGCCGAGCTTCGCCACTGACGTCGCCAGGGGGCTGCCGACGGCCGTGGTGGTCGCCGCCGGCAATGAGGGTCTGGCGGCCGACCTGGCCGCGCGCTTTTCGGCGCAGAATTTGCGCTGCTATTCGAGCGACGACCTCATCGGCGTCGAGATCGGCGGCGCGCTGAAGAACGTCTTCGCCATTGCCGCCGGTGCGGTCACCGGCGCCGAGCTCGGCGCCAGCGCCCAGGCCGCCATGGTGACGCGCGGCTTTGTCGAATTGCGCCGCATCGGCGCCGCCTTCGGCGCGAGGCCGGAAACGCTGATGGGACTTTCCGGTCTCGGCGACCTGTTGCTCACCTGCTCGTCCGCCCAGTCGCGCAATTTCGCCTACGGACTCGCGCTGGGGCAAGGCAAGCCTCTTGCCGGGCTGCCCCTGGCCGAAGGGGTGCCGACGGCGGCGATCGCAGCCCGCATCGCCACCGAGCGCAACATCGACGCGCCGATCATCACCGCCGTCGCCGCCATACTGGACGGTACGATCACCATCCGCCAGGCTGTGTCGGCGCTGATGACAAGGCCGCTGAAGACCGAAACCGACGTGTAATGTTGAACAATCCGGAGATGGAAAGATGCTGTTTGCGCTGATTTGCAAGGATAAGCCTGGAAGCCTGCAGGTGCGGCTCGATACGCGGCCCGAGCATGTTGCCTTTTTGGAGGGACTGAACGGCGAGAACAAGCTGGCCTTCGCCGGTCCGTTCCTCGACGCCGACGGCAAGCCGAACGGCAGCCTCGTCGTGGTTGAGGCGCCCGATCTGGAGGCGGCAGAAGCGCTATCGGCGGCAGACCCCTTTGCCAGGGCAGGGCTGTTCGAAAGCGTCGAAATTCGGCATTGGAATTGGACCTTCAACAAGCCGGTGAATGCATGACTCCGAAAATCGGAATCGATTTTCGGAAAGGATCATGCGCAAAATCAAAGTGCTACAGCGTCCTTTGCGCTTCTGAAAGATGCGCGGCGCTGTAGCTGATCTCCAGCCGCGGAGGAGCAAAAAATGAACTACTGGCTGTTCAAATCCGAACCCTCGGTCTTCTCCTTCGAGGACCTCAAGGCGAAGGGCAAGGCCGGCACGCAATGGGACGGCGTGCGCAACTATGCGGCGCGCAACAACATGAAGGCGATGCAGATCGGCGATCTCGGCTTCTTCTACCATTCCAACGACGGGCTCGACGTGGTCGGCATCGTCGAGGTCTGCGCGCTGGCCCATCAGGACACCACCACAGACGATCCGCGCTGGGAATGTGTCGATATCCGCGCCGTCAAGGATGTGCCGAAGCCGGTGACGCTGGAGCAGGTCAAGGCCAACCCCAAGCTTGCCGAGATGGCGCTGGTCCGACTCGGACGGCTTTCCGTGCAGCCGGTGACGCCGGCCGAATGGAAAGAGGTCTGCCGCATGGGCGACCTGACGCCGGCGCCGTGACGGCGCTGACGCCAAATAGCGCGAGAAACTTCATCCTCGACAACACGGCGCTGATGGCACCGCCGCATGTGCCGGAGATGCTGCTGCATCTGGCCGACGAGGCGCATGATCTGTGGCAGCGGACAGAGGACGAACTGGCCGAAATCGGTCTGCAGCCGCCTTTCTGGGCCTTCGCCTGGGCCGGCGGCCAGGGCCTTGCCCGCTACATCCTCGACAATCCGTCTGATGTGCAGGGCAAGCGCGTGCTCGACTTTGCCTCCGGTTCCGGCCTTGTCGCCATTGCGGCGGTGAAGGCCGGCGCGGCAGAGGTGATCGCCGCCGACATCGACCCGTTCTGCGCGACCGCGATCCGCCTCAACGCCGAGGCCAATGGCGTCGGGATAATGTTTCTTGGCACCGACTGCATCGGAACCGATGCGGGCTGGGATGTGGTCCTGGCCGGTGACGTCTTCTACGACAAATCCTTCGCCGACCGGCTGAAGCCATGGTTCGCGACGCTCAAGGCGCGTGGCGCCGACATCCTCGTCAGCGATCCCGGCCGCTCCTATCTGCCGAAAGCTGGACTGGAGCCGCTCGCCGTCTACGAGGTGTCGGTAACCCGGGCGCTGGAAGACGCGCTGGTCAAACGCACCACCGTCTGGCGGTTTTCTTGACGGCATCGCCGAACAGGCGTTCCATCACGCTTCGATTTTGAGAATACGCATGCCGTTGTCCCAAAACCGCTGGGCACCCCCGGCTCGGGCCCGGAGGCATGCTTTTGAGCGACATGCTTCCGGGGAGGAAATCATGGATTTTTCAGCAGTGAACTGGCTGGCGGTGATCGTCGCCGCGGTGGTGGCGTGGTTGTTCGGCGCTGCCTGGTACATGGGCCTGAGCAAGCCGTGGCTAAAGGCCACCAGGCTTGATCCGGCGACCATGAGTAAATCGCCGCTGCCCTTCGTAATCAGCTTCGTCGCGGAAATTGTCATGGCGCTCGTCATGTCTCTGATCGTCGCAGCGATGACCGGTGGCGAACCGAGCCTCGTTGCCGGGCTCGTCTTCGGCTTCGTTCTCTGGTTCGGATTCGTCGCCACGACGCTATCCGTCAATCATCGCTACCAAGGGTTCGACTGGGACCTGACCATCATCGACTGCGGCCACTGGCTCGGCGTGCTGCTTATCATCGGCGCGGTGATCGGCTGGTTCGGCGCGGCGGATGTCGCGGGCTGACGCTGCCGCCATGAAAATAGGTCGACGACTGCCGGCTGATCACTCAGGGCGACCTGAAGCTCATCCAAGCGTCGGCTCCGGCTGCGGGTTGTGAACTTCGTTGAGGAGCCAATCCCTGAACGCCACGATCCTGGGGTCGTTGGCGGATGCGACGGGATAGACCAGGAAGTAGGCGAAGTCCGGCGGAACCTTGATGCCAAGTTCGAAGGGCCGGATCAGCCGGCCCTCGGAAAGGTCACTCGCCACCATGGCAAAATCGGCGAGCGCAACGGCATTGCCGTCGAGCGCGGCCTGAACGGCGTCGGTCGAGGTGCCGAACACGATCGTCCGGCTGTCGTCGAAATCGTCGACGCCGGCCGCCGCCATCCACATCCGCCAGTTTGGCCAGGTCACGCCCTGTCGCGCCCACTCGATGTGGGCGAGCGTGTGATGGAAGAGATCGCGTGGCTCGCGCAGCGGCGGGCCGGAGGCCAGCAGGCTGGGGCTGCACACAGGGATGATGATGTTGTCGAACAGCCGGTGGGTGCAAAGGCCGGGATATTTTCCCGCGCCGAAACGGATGCCGACATCGACGTCGTCCAGGTCGAAATCGCGCAATTCAGAGGCAATGTCGAAGCGGAGCTCGATGCCCGGTCGCTGCTTGCGAAAATCATCGACGCGTCGCATCAGCCATTTTGTCGCAAACTGGGCGTCGAGTGTCACTTTCAGCAACGCCGTTCCACGCGCCAGCTTGTGCGCCCGTGAGACGGCGCGGCCAAGCAGGTCGAGCGCGTCGGTCGAGGCCTCGAACAGCACCGCGCCCGCCTCGGTCAGCCGGATGGTGCGGCTGGTGCGCGTGAACAGCACGATGCCGAGCTGATCCTCGATTTCCTTGATCTGGTGGCTGACCGCGGCCGGGGTCAGGCCAAGTTCGTCCGCGGCGCGGGTGAAATTGAGGTGCCGGGCGGCTGCTTCCAGCGTCCTCAGTGCACGGGTTCCTGGCAGCAGGCGCGCCATCAGAATAGGACGAGGAGAGGCCGGTCGAGCATTTTCAATCCTCAAACAAAACTTGAAGATGCAGAGAAAACTACTCGTTTCTCGTTTTAATTTCAATCCGTCATGATGTGACCATCGAACAAACATCAAACCGGACTTGATGTCCGGAGAAGCCGGATTGCACCATGTCTCACATCGTCTTGAGTCCTGTTACCATCCGCCCGGCCTGGCTGCGCGCGGTGTCTGATTGGTTCCGCCATGCAAAAATGGCGGTCAACCTCCCGCCCGAGAACGTCGACGACCTTCCGGACCGGCAATTGCGCGACATCGGCGCCGAACGCAAGGATGTCGCGCGCGCGATGGACCGGGAACTCGGCCGGTTGGGTCTGCTCGACATCGGCTGGCAGAGGCCGCGGACGTAGGGGAGTAGGGGAGTAGGGGAGTAGGGGAGTAGGGCAGTAGGGCAGTAGGGCAGTAGGGCAGTAGGGCAGTAGGGCAGTAGGGCAGTAGGGC
>NZ_JBVVQB010000003.1:0-263278 GCF_055811775.1 Mesorhizobium sp. WSM4844
TCCCCCCTTGCGGGGGAGATGTCCGGTAGGACAGAGGGGGGTGTGCCCGAACGCTGACATTCGAAAGGTCCCGCCTCTCTACGACGCCGCGTCCCGGCTCATAAAATCCCGCCTTCGGCACGACAACCGGCTCCGCGACCGCCACATCTGATCCGGCGAGACTTGCTAGTCTCTGCACCAGCGCCGTCATATTCTCCGGGCCGCCTTCGCGAAAATAGCCGAGCAGGCCGTCGAGCTCCTGGCGCGGCAGCGTCGAGCTTTCGATCAGCCGCAAATCCTCGTCGCGGCATTCGCCGGGCAGCAGCGCCAGTTTTATGCCGTGCGCGCGGGCGGTCGAGGCGAGTTGGTCGCAGCCGTAGCGCCACCAGTCGTAGCCGCCGAGGATGCGAACCAGAACAACCCTGGCGTGCCGGGCGACGCTGTCGATCCAGAGGTCGACAGACATCGGATGGCGCAGATCGCGCAAGGCAGCCAGCCGCATCGACGGCAGCCGATCCGCGTCCGCTTTCCATGCCGCCGCCAGCCCGGCCAGATCGCTGTCGGTGAAGGACAGCGCCACGACATCCGCAGGCGTCTGCCTGAGATCGACAGGCTCGGCAAGATCGTCGAGCGAGGCGGATGTCGTGGTGAGGATGTGCATCGCGGCTGGTGCCTGAGGTCAGCCGGCGAGAATACGCTCGATGGCCGGGCGGTTCAGTCCTTTCAGGCCGATGACGACGAGGCGCGAGCGGCGGTCGTCGTCGGCAGTCCAGGCGCGGTCGTAATAGTGGTTGACTCGCGGCCCGACTGCCTGCAGCAACAGCCGCATCGGCTTGCCGCCGACCTCGACGAAGCCTTTTACGCGCAGCACGTTTTCTTCCTCCGCCGCCGTGGCGACACGCAAAGCCAGCTCGTCGGGATTGGCGATCGACGGAATATCGATGACGAACGAGTCGAAATCGTCATGCTCGTGATCGAGCTCGTCGTCGTGGTGGGTCTTGCGGTTCTCGATGTCGTCCTCGACGGCAAGGCCGAGGCCGAGCAGCACGGAGGGATCGACCTTGCCCTGCGAGGTCGGCACGATCTTCACCGCGCGGGCGGCGTGCTTGCCGATGACGGCATTGGCGCGGGCCGAGCCGGCGGCGTCCATCAGGTCGCTCTTCGACAATATGATCAGGTCGGCGCAGGCGAGCTGGTCCTCGAACACCTCCTCGACCGGATCGTCGTGGTCGAGCGTCTCGTCCTGCGCGCGCTGCGCCTTCAGGGCGTCCATGTCGTTGGCAACGCGGCCTTCGGCCAGCGCCGGTCCGTCGACCACGGCAATGACGCCGTCGACCGTCACCCGGCTCTTCACCGTCGGCCACTGGAAGGCCTGGACCAGCGGCTTGGGCAGCGCCAGCCCGGAGGTTTCGATCAGGATATGGTCGACCCTGGGCGTCAGCGACAGGATCTGGTCGAGCGCCGGGACGAAATCGTCGGCGACGGTGCAGCAGATGCAGCCATTGGCCAGTTCGACGATGTTTTCCTCAGGGCAGGTGTCGATGCCGCATCCCTTAAGAATCTCGCCATCGATGCCGATGTCGCCGAACTCGTTGACGATGATGGCCAGCCGCTTGCCGCCGGCGTTTTCGAGCAGATGGCGGATCAGCGTCGTCTTGCCGGCGCCGAGGAAGCCGGTGACGACGGTGCAGGGCACGCGGGAGACGGAAGTGGTCATATCTGGTCCTTCAAAAGGTCGAGGGGTGGGATGCGGGCAACGAGGCCGCGCTTCAGACAATCGGGGCGGCCGCGCCATGGGATGAGGCCGTCGGTCGAGGTGGCGAAGAGTTTTGCGCCGGTGATGAGATCGGCGCCGCTGGTCGCGGTCAGGTCGCCGAAGACATAGCTCCAGCAGCCGTCGCGCAGGATAGCGGCGCTGAGGCGGCGCTTGCAGTTGCCGAGGCATTCGACGCTGCGGATACGGATATTTTCGCCAGAGGCGGCGCGGCGCGTGTCTTCGGCCAACAATTCGCCGGCGCGAGGATGGCCGTCGGAGCCGGTCTCGTCACGGCAGGAGGCGCAGACGATCACGGTGACGTCGGCCAGAGCATCATCATCGCCGGACAATACGCCCGCTGTCTCAGCCGAAAAACTGCTGTCGCGTTCCAAATCAGGCTCCTTGCCCGGAAAACCCGCCAGGCGATCGGATTTTTATGTCCTAGACGGCAGGTCTCCTGGCTCGCGGGTCATCGCCTTGGTGCCGCCTTCCCGGGATTTTCCCAGTGGTTATCGGCCTTGGCTCGTCGCTTACAGTTGCGGGGACAGCCGCGGATTTGAAATCGAGATTTCGCACCGCATTCCCTCTTGGCTCCTCCCTTTGCCGAGAGGAGACCGTCTGAACCGGATTTAGGCTTGTGGAGGCAGTCGTGTCAACGCACGTCTACGACGCGGCAATGTCGGCGAGAGCCGAACCCAAATCACCCGCGGGCGTCACCTCGATGCGCTCAAGCCCGAGCCAACTCTGCATCAGCTGCAATTCCTCAAAAAGCTCGGCGGCGGTTTGCGGCGGCGCGCCGGGCTCGGCATAGGCGGCATGGACGCGCAGCACGCCGGCGGGGCGGTCGGCCTTAAGGTCGATGCGCGCCACGATCTTTTCGCCGAGCAGGAACGGCAGCACATAATAGCCGTACTGGCGCTTTTCGGCAGGGGTGTAGATCTCGATGCGATAGCGGAAGTCGAACAGCCGTTCCGTGCGCGTCCGTTCGAAGACAACCGGGTCGAACGGAGCGAGCAAGGCGCGCGCCTCGATCTTGCGCGGAAAACGGGCATCCCTGTGAAGATAGGCTGGCTTGCTCCAGCCTTCGACGGTCACCGGCAAGAGGTCGCCGGCGTCGACCAGTTCCTCGATGCGGCCTTTGATGTCAGCGGGAGAGAGACGAAAATAGTCGCGCAGGTCGCCTGCTGTCGCGACGCCGTGGGCGCGGGCGGAGATGCGCAGCAATTCGCGGTGCGCATCCTCAGGCGAGGGCACCGGCAGGGCAAGTATTTCCGGCGGCAGCACGCGCTGCGGCAGATCATAAAGCCGCTCGAAGCCACGACGTGACGCCGTGGTGATGCGGCCGGCCCAGAACAGCCATTCGAAAGCGTGCTTGGCGTCGCTCCAGCCCCACCAGCCGCCAGAGCCTTTCTGGCCTTCCAGGGCGGAAGCGGCGATCGGGCCGCGTTCGACGACCTCGCGAAAGATGTCTTCAATGTAGGCGGTGCGCTCGCGGCCCCACTTGGCCAGCCCGTTATACATTTCCTCGCCACGTTCGGCCCGTTCCATGCGCCAGCGCATCAGCGGATAGGTTTCGACCGGCAGAAAGGAGGCTTCGTGCGCCCAATATTCGAAGACTTTGCGCTTGCGCGTCACGGCGGCGTTGTCGAGCAGGGCGAGCGGGTAGGGGCCAAGCCGCGAATAGAGCGGCATATAATGGGCACGCACCACCGCGCTGACGGAATCGATCTGCAGCAGACCGGTCCGGCCAAGCACACGGGCCAGATGGCGGCGATCGGGCGTGCCGTTAGGGCGAGGATCGGCAAACCCCTGTGCGGCAAGCGCGATGCGCCGGGCCATGGCGAGCGAGATTTTTTCCTTCATGCAGACGGCACTCTGTCGGCGTTCGACCAAAGGTGGGAGAGATGATTCCACACCATGCTAGCAGGGTTCCGGCGGCATCTATGTCAGGAGAGAAAAGTGGAGTAAAAAGCGAAGGAAATCAAACAGGAGCGGATTGGACCAGTTTATCCGCATATGCCGTCGAGCACCGTGTTTTGAACAAGGTTTGACTTGCTTCGCCGAAAGCCCTGCGCTAACCCTCGCCGCGTTGCAGCATAGAGCCCCCTAAAACGGTTCAGTGGTTAAACTGTCACGCTTCCGCAAGTGGGTCCGGTGCTGTAATCAGAGTGGATTGGCCGCCAACGGAAAGCTGCAGCATGAACGCATTGTTGAGTTCGTACCTGCCCATCGTCCTGTTCATCGGCGTGGCGCTGGTCGTCGGCCTGGCGCTGCTTGCCGCACCCTTTCTGGTGGCCTACCGCAATCCCGATCCGGAAAAGCTTTCCGCCTATGAATGCGGCTTCAACTCCTTTGACGATGCCCGCATGAAGTTCGACATCCGCTTCTACCTGGTGTCGATCCTGTTCATCATCTTCGATTTGGAAGTGGCCTTCCTGTTTCCGTGGGCAGTGTCTTTCAGCCAGATCGGCATGCTCGGTTTCTGGTCGATGATGGTGTTTTTGGCGGTGCTGACCATCGGCTTTGCCTATGAATGGAAGAAAGGAGCGCTGGAATGGGATTGAGCGACAATTCCGGCACGCTCGTCGCGCCGAAGCCAAAAGGCATTCTCGACCCCAGCACCGGAAAGCCGGTGGGGGCGAATGATCCCTTCTTCCTCGAGATCAACGACGAGCTTGCCGACAAGGGCTTTCTCGTCACCTCGACCGAGGCGCTGATCACCTGGGCGCGCAGCGGCTCGCTGATGTTCATGACCTTCGGTCTTGCCTGCTGTGCGGTCGAGATGATCCACACCTCGATGCCCCGCTATGACTCGGAGAGGTTCGGCGTTGCGCCGCGCGCCTCGCCGCGCCAGTCCGACATCATGATCGTCGCCGGCACGCTGACCAACAAGATGGCGCCGGCGCTGCGCAAGGTCTACGACCAGATGCCGGAGCCGCGCTACGTCATCTCGATGGGCTCCTGCGCCAATGGCGGCGGCTACTACCACTATTCCTATTCGGTGGTGCGCGGCTGCGATCGCGTCGTGCCGGTCGACATCTATGTGCCCGGCTGTCCGCCGAGTGCGGAAGCGCTGCTCTACGGCATCCTTCTGTTGCAAAAGAAGATCCGCCGCACCGGCACGATCGAGCGGTGAGCGCGATGATGAGCCTGAATGAACTCTCGACCTATCTCGGCGAGAAGCTGAGCGGCCGGATCGGCGATGCGGTGCTTGCCTATGGCGAACTCACCATCTCGCTCGAGCCGCACGATCTGATCGAGGTGGTGAGCTTCCTGCGCGACGATCCAAAATGCCAGTTCATCTCGATCATCGACGTCTGCGGCGCCGATTATCCATCGCGGGCCAAGCGCTTCGACGTCGTCTATCACCTGCTGTCGCCGAAGCAGAATATTCGCATCCGTATCAAGGTGCAGGCCGACGAGGAGACGGTGGTGCCGTCTATCACCGGTGTGTTTCCGGGCGCCGACTGGTTCGAGCGCGAAACCTACGATCTCTACGGCGTGCTGTTCTCGGGCCACCCCGATTTGCGCAGGATCCTGACCGACTACGGCTTCGAAGGCCATCCGCTGCGCAAGGATTTCCCGCTGACCGGTTTCGTCGAGGTGCGCTACGACGACGAAGCCAAGCGCGTCATCTACGAGCCGGTGGAATTGAAACAGGAATTCCGCAATTTCGATTTTCTCTCGCCATGGGAAGGGACGGACTACGTTCTGCCGGGCGACGAGAAAGCCAAGACGAATTGAGACGCCAGAATGGCTGAAACCTCCGTCCGTAATTTTAACATCAACTTTGGACCTCAACACCCTGCAGCGCATGGTGTTTTGAGGCTGGTTCTTGAGTTGGACGGCGAAGTCGTCGATCGCGTCGATCCGCATATCGGACTGTTGCATCGCGGCACTGAAAAGCTGATCGAAGCCAAGACCTATCTGCAGGCCGTGCCCTATCTCGACCGGCTCGACTATTGCGCGCCGATGAATCAGGAGCATGCCTTCGCGCTGGCCGCCGAGCGGCTGCTCGGCATCGAGGTGCCGAAGCGCGGCCAATTGATCCGCGTGCTCTATTGCGAAATCGGCCGCATCATGTCGCACATTCTCAATGTGACGACGCAGGCAATGGATGTCGGCGCGCTGACGCCGCCGCTGTGGGGTTTTGTCGAGCGCGAAAAACTGATGGTGTTCTATGAGCGGGCCAGCGGCTCGCGCATGCATGCAGCCTATTTCCGGCCCGGCGGCGTCCACCAGGACCTGCCGCAGCAGCTGGTCGAGGATATCGGCACCTGGATCGACCCGTTCCTGAAATCGCTCGACGATCTCGACGCACTGCTCACCGGCAACCGCATCTTCAAGCAGCGTAATGTCGACATCGGCATCGTCTCGCTGGCCGATGCCTGGGCCTGGGGTTTTTCGGGCGTCATGGTGCGTGGATCCGGCGTCGCCTGGGATCTGCGCAAGTCGCAGCCCTATGAATGCTATGCCGAGATGGATTTCGACATTCCGATCGGCAAGAACGGCGACTGCTACGACCGTTATCTCGTGCGCATGGAAGAGATGCGCCAGTCGGCCAAGATTATGCGCCAGTGTGTCGACCTGCTGCTCGGCAAGGAAGGCAGCGGGCCGGTGTCGAACCTCGACGGCAAGGTGGTGCCGCCGAAGCGCGCGGCGATGAAGCGCTCGATGGAGGCGCTGATCCATCACTTCAAGCTCTACACCGAAGGCTATCGCGTGCCGGCCGGCGAAGTCTATGCGGCGGTCGAAGCCCCAAAAGGCGAGTTCGGCGTCTATCTGGTCTCGGACGGCACCAACAAACCCTATCGCTGCAAGCTGCGCGCGCCCGGCTTCGCGCATTTGCAGGCCATGGACTTTTTGTGCCGCGGCCACATGCTGGCCGACGTCACCGCCGTTCTCGGCTCCCTCGATATTGTTTTCGGGGAGGTGGATCGGTGATTCGCCTTCTGAGCTCAATGTTGATCTTCACTGCTGTCGCATTGCACCCTGCACATGCATTCGAGTGCGGGGCGTCTATCGATGCGTCCGATCTTGTGAAGCAGCACTTCAAGCTGAGCTACGTCACGCTTGGTATGCAAGAAAGTGCGACAGCTGAATCTGCTGATGTCGATGCTTTCTATTTCAAGAGAGATACGTGCGAGTGTAGCGTCGCAGCGCCGGATGGCGCGAGTTTCTCTAAGGCGGAAGTATCAGCAGCCGCTTCCGGCAAAGCAGGGCTCGTGCGGCTAGTCGCTCGATTGAATGGCAAGTCCGGCATTTGCCCGCCTGTCATGACAAATTCGCCGACTTTCCATTGTTTCGACGGTACGGCGAAACTTTGTAAGGAGGCTGCAGCAAGATGACGAGCCTATACATGTTTGGTGAGGTCGATCGCTAGATGTCAGTCCGCCGTCTCGCAGAAGCCAGCCTCCAGCCAGCCTCCTTCGCCTTCAACCGGGCGAATGCGGCAGCGGCGAAGCAATGGATCAAGAAATATCCGAAGGGCCGCGAGCAGTCGGCGATCATCCCGTTGCTGATGCTGGCGCAGGAGCAGGAAGGCTGGGTGACCAAGGCGGCGATCGAGACGATCTCCGACATGCTCGATATGCCCTACATCAGGGGGCTCGAAGTCGCGACCTTCTACACGCAGTACCAGCTCAACCCGGTCGGCACCCGCGCGCATATCCAGGTCTGTGGCACCACGCCCTGCATGCTGCGCGGCTCGGAAGCGCTGATGGATGTGTGCCGCTCGAAAATCCATCACGACCAGTTCCACACCAACGACAAGGGCACGCTGTCGTGGGAAGAGGTCGAATGCCTTGGCGCCTGCGTCAACGCGCCGATGGTGATGATTTTCAAGGATACGTTCGAGGATCTGACGCCGGAGCGGCTTGCCGAGATCATCGACCTCTATGATGCCGGCAAGGGCGCTTCGGTGACGCCTGGGCCGCAGAACGGCCGCATCACCTCCGAGCCGATCACCGGCCTGACGACGCTGAAGAGCGAAAAGGCAATCCTGAAGTCGACCCGCGACAGGGACGCCAAGGCGGCCGCCAAGGCCGCCAGGGAGCCCGCGCCAGCGGCAATTGTCGCGGCGCCAGCGGCTCCGGCCCAGGCATCGGCCGGCCCCGTTGCGCCGTCGAAGGCCAGCAAGCCGAAGACCGATGCGCCCGAAACCAGCCCGGCGCTGGAGACGCCTTCTCCGGCAAAGGTCGCACCGGAGACGGAAAAGGCGGCGAGCGTCAGAGCACCGCGGCATTCGGCGGCCAACGCCAACAAGGCCGCGCCGGAAGTCGAAAAGGTTTTGAAACAGCGCAGCGGTCCGATAGTCAAGGCTGAGCCAGCGGCTGCTTTCAAGGCGCCGGAAGCCAAGGGCACGCAGCTCGGCGCTGCCGGCAAGACGGCCGCCGCGAAGACGACCAATGCCAAGCCGACCAGTGCCAAGACGGGCAAGCCTTCGCTCGAGGACAAGAACCGTCCGGCCGGCATCGCGAGGCCGGCACTGGTCGACGATCTCAAGCTGATCTCGGGCGTCGGCCCGAAGATCGAAGGCATCCTGCATTCGCTTGGTATCTTCACCTACGCGCAAGTCGCGTCATGGAAGAAGGCCGAGCGCGAGTGGGTCGATGGCTATCTCAGTTTCCACGGCCGCATCGAGCGCGAAGATTGGGTCAAGCAGGCCAAGGCGCTGGCCAAGGGCGGGGTCGCCGAATATATCCGCGTCTTCGGCAAGAAACCGGTCTGAGGGACGAACAATGCTTCAGGACAGAGACCGCATCTTCAACAACATCTACGGCCGCTTCGACAAGTCGCTGGCCGGTGCGATGGCGCGCGGCGCCTGGGACAACACGCCCGGCATCATTGCCAAGGGGCGCGACTGGATCGTCAACGAGATGAAGGCATCAGGCCTGCGCGGCCGCGGCGGCGCCGGCTTCCCGACCGGGTTGAAGTGGTCGTTCATGCCCAAGCAGAGCGACGGCCGGCCGAGCTATCTCGTCGTCAATGCCGACGAATCCGAGCCCGGCACATGCAAGGACCGCGACATCTTGCGCCACGATCCGCATACGCTGGTCGAAGGCTGCCTGATCGCCGGCTTCGCCATGGGCGCGATCGCCGCCTACATCTATGTGCGCGGCGAGTTCATCCGCGAGCGCGAGGCGCTGCAGCGCGCCATCGACGAGGCCTATGCGGCCAAGCTGATCGGCAAGAACAACACGTCCGGATACGATTTCGACATCTACATGCACCATGGCGCCGGCGCCTATATCTGCGGCGAGGAAACGGCACTGCTCGAAAGCCTCGAAGGCAAGAAGGGCCAGCCGCGGCTGAAACCGCCGTTTCCGGCCAATGTCGGCCTCTATGGCTGCCCGACGACGGTCAACAATGTCGAGTCGATCGCGGTGGCGCCGACCATTTTGCGCCGCGGCGCGGCCTGGTTCTCGTCGTTCGGCCGGCCCAACAATGTCGGCACCAAGCTGTTCTGCGTTTCGGGCCACGTCAACACGCCGTGCACCGTCGAAGAGGCGATGTCGATCCCGTTCCGCGAACTGATCGAGACGCATTGCGGCGGCATTCGCGGCGGCTGGGACAATCTGCTGGCGGTCATTCCGGGCGGCGCTTCGGTGCCGCTGGTGCCGGCGGAGCAGATCATCGACGCGCCGATGGATTTCGATGCGCTGCGCGACCTGAAATCGGGTCTCGGCACGGCGGCTGTCATCGTCATGGACAAATCGACCGATATCGTGAAGGCGATCGCCCGGCTTTCCTACTTCTACAAGCACGAGAGCTGCGGCCAGTGCACGCCCTGCCGCGAAGGCACCGGCTGGATGTGGCGGGTGATGGAGCGGTTGGTGCGCGGCGAGGCGCAGAAGCGCGAGATCGACATGCTGCTCGACGTGACCAAACAGGTCGAGGGCCACACGATCTGCGCGCTGGGCGATGCGGCGTCATGGCCGATCCAGGGCCTGATGCGGCATTTCCGCGGCGAGGTTGAGCGGCGTATCGACGAGTTTTCGCGCAATGCGCACCGGGCAGAGCCGGTGATGGTGGCGGCGGAATAGACGAGAGTTGAAAGACGGGCGAATGTCCGATTTGAGATACGGGCAAGAGCCCGATCTGAGATACGGGCAAGAGCCCGATCTGAAATACGGGCCAGTGCCCGATTGGAATGCGGGCACATGCCCGATTTGAGATACGGGCAAGAGCCCGATCTGAGGCCGGGGCATACGGAAGAAACGACCAGGAGACTACCTATGTCGCTGAATT
Organism: Mesorhizobium sp. WSM4844; assembly: GCF_055811775.1. Taxonomy (NCBI): domain Bacteria; kingdom Pseudomonadati; phylum Pseudomonadota; class Alphaproteobacteria; order Hyphomicrobiales; family Phyllobacteriaceae; genus Mesorhizobium; species Mesorhizobium sp. WSM4844. The sequence continues at coordinate 9,986 of NZ_JBVVQB010000003.1, forward strand.
CGAGACCCAAACATTTGATGCCAGATTTGGACCCGTTCGAGAAGATGAACCAGGACCTGACCAGGATGATGCCGAAGGAGATGGCCAGCGCCGTCAATCTCCTGGCGCACCCTGTCGCGAGTGCGGCAGCGATGTCGGCGCTCGGCATCGGGCTTGCCAATCATGCCTTTGGGGTGTGGATGGGCGTGCTCTCGGGAGCCGCCGAGACCTCGCAGCGCCTCTTCCAGCCGATCGTCGACGATTTCGATGCCAGGGTAGAACGCTTTTCGCAGACTGGGACAAGCTCCTCGACCAAGGCGCGCGCGGCGACAAAAACCTTGATCGCCGAGGCGCAGTCCTTCGCCAGGAACGTGAATGACATAGCCGCGAACAGCATGGATGATGCACGCAGCGTGGTGGATGCGGCTGCCGCACCGGCCGGGTTGATGCCGGAGGATTTCAAGCAGCCCAAGGCAATGGATCGTCCGGAAAACCCGGCAGACCTCAAGGCAATATCGGGCATCGGGCCGAAGCTGGAACAGGTGCTGAACGGCCTGGGCATCTGGACCTACGGCCAGATCGCGACATGGACGCCGGAAGAGATCGCCTGGGTCGACGACTATCTGTCGTTCAAGGGCCGCATCGGTCGCGACAACTGGCTTGGCCAGGCAGCGGCGCTGGCCGCCAAGGCCGAGAGGTAGGCGACGCGATGGAGGTCCACGACAGGCGCGATGTTCTCGACGTGCGAAACGCCATCGTCAGCAATTCCAGTTTCGATGACGTCAACATGTCGAACACCCGGTTTCACGACGTCAACCTGTCGGCGGCCAGGATCCACCGCACCAACCTGAGCAACACCAAGGTGGAAGACGCCAATCTTTCGAACGCGTATTTCACCAACGTGAACATGAGCAACGTGAAGATAGAAAACGCGCAGGTTGCGGGCATGATGATCAACGGCATCAGCCTTGAAGACCTGTTCCAGGCATATGAGACGGCGAAGACCGCCGGGGGCAATTGATGGCAAAGCTCAAGGTCGACGGGAAAGAGATTACTGTACCCGACCACTACACGCTGCTGCAGGCAGCCGAGGACGCCGGCGCCGAAGTGCCGCGCTTCTGCTTTCATGAGCGGCTGTCGATCGCCGGCAATTGCCGCATGTGCCTGATCGAGGTGAAGGGCGGGCCGCCCAAGCCGCAGGCGTCCTGCGCCATGGGCGTGCGCGATCTGCGTCCGGGACCAAATGGCGAAACGCCGGAAATTTTCACCAACACGCCGATGGTCAAGAAGGCCCGGGAAGGCGTGATGGAATTCCTGCTGATCAACCATCCGCTCGACTGCCCGATCTGCGACCAGGGCGGCGAGTGCGACCTGCAGGACCAGGCGATGGCGTTCGGCGTCGATTCCTCGCGCTATCACGAGAACAAGCGGGCGGTCGAAGACAAGTATATCGGGCCGCTGGTCAAGACGATCATGAACCGCTGCATCCATTGCACGCGCTGCGTCCGCTTCACCACCGAAATTGCCGGCATTTCCGAGCTCGGCCTGATCGGCCGCGGCGAGGACGCCGAAATCACCACCTATCTCGAAAGCGCGATGACATCGGAACTGCAGGGCAACGTCATCGATCTTTGCCCGGTCGGTGCGCTGACCTCAAAACCCTACGCCTTCCAGGCGCGGCCGTGGGAACTGACCAAGACCGAATCCATCGATGTCATGGATGCCGTCGGCTCGGCGATCCGCGTCGATTCCAGAGGCCGCGAGGTGATGCGCATCCTGCCGCGCACCAACGAGGCGGTGAACGAGGAGTGGATTTCCGACAAGACCCGCTTCATCTGGGACGGCTTGCGCACCCAGCGCCTCGACCGGCCATATGTCCGCAAGAACGGCAAGCTGGCTCCGGCAAGCTGGGCCGAGGCTTTTTCCGCGATCAAGGATAAGGTGTCGCGAACCGCGCCCGACAAGATCGGCGCCATATCGGGCGATCTCGCCGCCGTCGAGGAGATCTATGCGCTGAAGCTGCTGATGGCCTCGCTCGGCTCGAAGAACACCGACTGCCGCCAGGATGGCGCCGCGCTCGATCCGTCGCTCGGCCGGGCAAGCTATCTCTTCAACCCGACCATCGAGGGCATCGAGCAGGCCGACGCGGTGCTGATCATCGGCGCCAATCCGCGCTTCGAGGCTTCCTTGCTCAACGCCCGCATCCGCAAGCGCTGGCGGCTCGGCAACCTGCCGGTCGGCGTCATCGGCGATGTCGGCGATACGCGCTACGACTATGAGCAGCTCGGCGCCGGACCGGAATCGCTGAAGGATTTGGCCGACGGCAACGGCAAATTCTTCCAGGTGCTGAAGCAGGCGACGCATCCGCTTGTCATCGTCGGTCAGGGCGCGCTGTCGCGCCCGGACGGCGCGGCCGTGCTCGGCCAGGCGGCGAAGCTCAGCCTGGCGGTCAATGCGGCGAGAGCCGACTGGAACGGCTTTGCCGTGCTGCACACTGCGGCGGCGCGTGTCGGCGGTCTCGATGTCGGCTTCGTGCCGGGCGAGGGCGGCAAGAACGTCGCCGGCATGCTGGGCGATATGGAGGTGCTGTTCCTGCTCGGCGCTGACGAGATCGACATGACCAGGAGCGACGGCGGCTTCGTCGTCTATATCGGCACGCATGGCGATCACGGCGCGCACCGCGCCGACGTCATCCTGCCGGGCGCCGCCTATACCGAAAAATCGGGCACCTACGTCAATACCGAGGGCCGGGTGCAGCAGACCAACCGCGCCGGCTTCGCGCCGGGCGATGCGCGCGAGGACTGGGCGATCCTGCGGGCGCTGTCGGATGTGCTGGGCAAGAGATTGTCGTTCGATTCGCTGCCGCAGCTGCGCGCAAAGCTCTATGGCGAATACCCGCATCTTGCCCGCATCGACCAGGTCGCGGCCGGCAATGCCGACGATATCGCTGAGGTGGCGAAGCTCGGCGGGCGGCTGGGCAAGGACGTCTTCACCTCGCCGGTCAAGAATTTCTACCTGACCAACCCGATCGCGCGGGCTTCCGCAGTGATGGCGGAATGCTCGGCGCTGGCGAAAAACGGTTTTCAGCAGGCGGCGGAATAGCATGGACACCTTCTTCTCCTTCTACGTGCTGCCGGCGCTGCTCATCCTGCTGAAGTCGGTCGTGCTGATCGTCGTGCTGTTGATCTTCGTCGCCTACATCCTGTACGCGGACCGCAAGATCTGGGCGGCGGTGCAGCTGCGCCGCGGCCCGAACGTCGTCGGCCCATGGGGCACGCTGCAGGCTTTCGCCGACCTTCTGAAGTTCGTGTTCAAGGAGCCGGTGATCCCGTCCGGCGCCAACAAGGGCGTTTTTCTGCTGGCGCCCTTGGTTTCGGCGGTTCTGGCGATCTCGGCCTGGGCGGTGATCCCGGTCAATGAGGGCTGGGCGATCGCCAACGTCAATGTCGGCATCCTCTATGTCTTCGCCATCTCCTCGCTCGAAGTCTATGGCGTGATCATGGGCGGCTGGGCGTCCAACTCGAAATATCCGTTCCTCGGCGCGCTGCGCTCGGCGGCGCAGATGGTGTCCTACGAGGTCTCGATCGGTTTCGTCATCGTCACCGTGCTGCTTTGCGTCGGCTCGCTCAACCTGTCCGACATCGTGCTGTCGCAGCAGGACGGGCTGGGCACAAGGGTTGGCCTGCCCAACACCTTCCTCGACTGGCATTGGCTGTCGCTGTTCCCGATGTTCGTCATCTTCTTCATCTCGGCGCTGGCCGAAACGAACCGCCCGCCCTTCGACCTGGTGGAAGCCGAATCGGAACTCGTCGCCGGCCACATGGTCGAATATTCGTCGACGCCGTTCCTGCTGTTCTTCCTCGGCGAATATGTCGCCATCGTGCTGATGTGCGCGCTGGCCACCATCCTGTTCCTCGGCGGCTGGCTGCCGCCCTTCGACTTCGCTCCCTTCACCTGGGTGCCGGGGCTGATCTGGTTCGTGCTGAAGGTCTGCCTGGTGTTCTTCATGATCTCGATGGTGAAGGCCTTCGTGCCGCGCTACCGCTACGACCAGCTGATGCGGCTAGGCTGGAAGGTCTTCCTGCCGATCTCGCTGGCGATGGTGGTGATCGTCGCCGCGTTCCTCAAGATCACGGGGTTTGCGTGATGTCTGCTCTAGCCCAAGCCGCAAAATCCCTGCTGCTGCAGGATTTCGTCAGCGCTTTCTTCCTGTCGATGCGCCAGTTCTTCGCGCCGAAGGAGACGATCAACTATCCGCACGAGAAGGGGCCGATCAGCCCGCGCTTTCGCGGCGAGCATGCGCTGCGCCGCTATCCGAACGGCGAGGAACGCTGCATCGCCTGCAAATTGTGCGAGGCGATCTGTCCGGCGCAGGCCATCACCATCGAGGCCGGCCCGCGCCGCAACGACGGCACCCGCCGCACCGTGCGCTACGACATCGATATGGTGAAGTGCATCTATTGCGGCTTCTGCCAGGAGGCCTGCCCGGTCGACGCCATCGTCGAGGGGCCGAACTTCGAATTCGCGACCGAGACGCGCGAGGAACTTTATTACGACAAGGACAAGCTCTTGGCCAATGGCGACCGCTGGGAGCGCGAACTGGCGCGCAACATCTCGCTGGACGCGCCGTACCGCTGACATTTGACGCATGGACGGGGCGAGAGGCCTCGTTTAAGGAACACGCGGCTTCGGCACCGGAGGCGGAGCCAAGCCACACATCGAACAGGACGAACGTCCTGTTCGGACAGGAACCCGGGGGAACCCATGCTGAATGGACTAGAGGCGGCCTTTTTCTACCTCTTCGCCTTTGTCGCGGTGGCGTCGGCGTTCATGGTCATTTCGGCGCGTAATCCCGTGCATTCTGTGCTGTTCCTGATCCTGACCTTCTTCAATGCCGCCGGCCTGTTCATGCTGACCGGCGCCGAGTTCCTGGCGATGATCCTGCTCGTCGTCTATGTCGGCGCGGTCATGGTGCTGTTCCTGTTCGTCGTCATGATGCTCGACGTCGATTTCGCCGAGATGAAGGAAGGCGCCCTGCAATACGCGCCGATCGGCGCGCTGGTCGGGCTGATCCTGGCGGCTGAGCTGATCGTCGTGCTTGGCGGCTATACGTTCGCGCCGCAACTGGCGGCGACGGTTGCAAAACCCACTCCAGACCTTGCCGCGCGCTCGAACACGGCAGCGCTCGGCGACATCCTCTATACCGACTACCTCTATTATTTCCAGATTGCCGGCCTTGTGCTGCTGGTCGCCATGATCGGCGCCATCGTGCTGACGCTGCGCCACAAGCCGGGCATCAAGCGGCAGTCGATATCAGCCCAGGTCGGCCGCACGCCGGCAACGGGAATGGAAATCCGCAAGGTCAAGACGGGCGAAGGAATCTGAGATGGTCGTCGGCATCGCACATTATCTGACCGTATCGGCGATCCTGTTCACGCTCGGCGTGTTCGGCATTTTTCTCAACCGCAGGAACATCATCGTCATCCTGATGTCGATCGAGCTGATCCTGCTCGCGGTCAACATCAATTTCGTCGCCTTCTCGGCAGCGCTCGGCGATCTCGTCGGACAGGTGTTCGCGCTGTTCGTGCTGACGGTCGCAGCGGCTGAAGCGGCGATCGGCCTCGCCATTCTCGTCGTCTTCTTCCGCAACCGCGGCTCGATCGCGGTCGAAGACGTGAACATGATGAAGGGTTGACGGAAACCACCATGTATCAGGCCATCGTCTTCCTTCCGCTGCTCGGCTTCCTGATCGTCGGCCTGTTCGGCACGTCGCTCGGCGCCAAGGCGTCCGAATACATCACCTCCGGCTTCCTGGTGATATCAGCCGTGCTGTCGTGGGTCGCCTTCTTCGCCGTCGGCTTCGGCGAGGGCGAGGTGTTCACCGTGCCGGTGCTGCGCTGGATCCAGTCGGGCGGGTTGGAGGCCGCATGGGCGCTGCGCATCGACACGCTGACGGTGGTGATGCTGGTCGTCGTCAACACGGTGTCGGCGCTGGTCCACATCTACTCGATCGGCTACATGCATCACGACCCGAACCGGCCGCGCTTCTTCGCCTATCTGTCGCTGTTCACCTTCGCCATGCTGATGCTGGTGACGGCTGACAACCTCGTGCAGATGTTCTTCGGCTGGGAAGGCGTCGGCCTCGCCTCCTATCTGCTGATCGGCTTCTGGTACAAGAAACCGTCGGCCAATGCCGCCGCGATCAAGGCCTTCGTCGTCAACCGCGTCGGCGATTTCGGTTTCGCGCTCGGCATCTTCGGCGTGTTCGTGCTGTTCGGCTCGGTCAATCTCGGTACCATCTTCGCCAATGCGGCGACGTTCATTCCGGCCGAAGGCGGCTCCGAGGGCGCTGCCGTGCTGACCTTCCTCGGCTATGCGCTCGACAAGCAGGCTGCGATGACCGTCGTCTGTCTCTTGCTGTTCATGGGCGCTATGGGCAAGTCGGCGCAGGTGCCGCTGCACACCTGGCTGCCCGACGCCATGGAAGGCCCGACGCCGGTCTCGGCGCTCATCCATGCCGCCACCATGGTGACGGCCGGCGTGTTCATGCTGGCGCGGCTGTCGCCGCTGTTCGAACTGTCGCATTCGGCGCTGATCGTGGTCACCTTCATCGGCGCCTTCACCGCCTTCTTCGCGGCGACCGTCGGCCTTGTCCAGAACGACATCAAGCGCGTCATCGCCTATTCGACCTGCTCGCAGCTCGGCTACATGTTCGTGGCGCTCGGCGTCGGCGCCTATGGCGCGGCGATCTTCCATCTGTTCACGCATGCCTTCTTCAAGGCGCTGCTGTTCCTCGGCTCGGGCTCGGTGATCCACGCCGTCTCCGATGAACAGGACATGCGCAGGATGGGCGGCCTCAGGACGCTCATTCCGAAGACCTACTGGATGATGGTGGTCGGCACGCTGGCGCTGACCGGCGTCGGCATTCCGGTGACGGTCATCGGCACCGCCGGCTTCTTCTCCAAGGACGCGATCATCGAAAGCGCCTTTGCCGCGCACAATCCGGTTGCCGGCCTTGCCTTCGTGCTGCTGGTCGTCGCCGCCTGCTTCACCAGCTTCTATTCCTGGCGGCTGATCTTCATGACCTTCCACGGCCAGCCGCGGGCGAGCCACGAGGTCATGCATCACGTCCATGAATCGCCGCCGGTCATGCTGGTGCCGCTGTACATCCTGGCGGCGGGGGCGCTGTTCGCCGGCGTGATCTTCCATGGCGCCTTCATCGGCGAGGGCTATGCCGAGTTCTGGAAGGCGTCGCTGTTCACGCTGCCGGAGAATCACATCCTGCACGACATCCACGAAGTGCCGTTTTGGGTGAAGCTGTCGCCGTTCGTCGCCATGCTGATCGGCTTTGCGATTGCCTGGCAATTCTACATCCGCGCGCCGGAAATGCCGAAGAACCTGGCGGCGCAGCATCGCGGGCTCTACGCCTTCCTGCTCAACAAGTGGTATTTCGACGAACTCTTCGACTTCCTGTTCGTGCGGCCGGCAAAACGTCTCGGCCACTTCCTGTGGAAGACCGGCGACGGCACGGTGATCGACGGACTTGGACCGGACGGGGTTTCGGCGCGCGTCGTCGACGTCACCAACCGGGTCGTCAAACTGCAGACCGGCTACCTCTACCACTATGCCTTCGCCATGCTGATCGGCGTTGCCGCATTCGTCACCTGGATGATGCTCTGATGACCGCCTGGCCGATCCTCTCGCTGGTCACCTTCCTGCCGCTGGTTGGTGTGCTGTTCATTCTGCTGATCAACGACGACAGCGAGAATGCCCGCCGCAACATCCGCGCCATCGCGTTGTGGACGACTGGTATCACCTTCATTATCTCGCTGTTCATCTGGACCGGCTTCGACAATGCTGAGCCCGGCTTCCAGTTCGTCGAAAAATTTGCCTGGCTGGATTCCGGCATCTCCTACCACATGGGCGTCGACGGCATCTCGATGCTGTTCGTCATCCTGACCACCTTCCTGATGCCGCTCTGCATCCTGGCTTCGTGGGAATCGATCGAGAAGCGCGTCAAGGCCTACATGATCGCTTTCCTGCTGCTGGAGACGCTGATGATCGGCGTGTTCTGTGCGCTCGACATCGTCTTGTTCTACGTCTTCTTCGAGGCCGGCCTGATCCCGATGTTCATCATCATCGGCGTGTGGGGCGGCAAGCGGCGCGTCTACGCCTCGTTCAAGTTCTTCCTCTACACGCTGGCCGGCTCGGTGCTGATGCTGCTCGCCATCATGGCGATGTTCTTCCAGTCCGGCACCACCGACATCCCGACCCTGCTGACGCACGACTTCCCGGCCTCCATGCAGACCTGGCTATGGCTCGCCTTCTTCGCCTCCTTCGCCGTGAAGATGCCGATGTGGCCGGTGCACACCTGGCTGCCGGACGCCCATGTCGAGGCGCCGACGGCCGGTTCGGTGATCCTGGCCGCCATCCTGCTGAAGATGGGCGGATATGGCTTCCTGCGCTTCTCCCTGCCGATGTTTCCGATCGCCTCGGAGATGTTTGCGCCGCTGGTCTTCGCGCTGTCCGTCGTCGCCATCATCTACACCTCGCTGGTGGCGTTGATGCAGGAGGACATGAAGAAGCTGATCGCCTATTCGTCGGTCGCCCATATGGGCTTCGTCACCATGGGCATCTTCGCGATGAACCAGGAAGGCGTCCAGGGGGCGATCTTCCAGATGCTGTCGCACGGCCTGGTCTCCGGCGCGCTGTTCCTCTGCGTCGGCGTCATCTACGACCGCATGCACACGCGCGACATCGACGCCTATGGCGGGCTGGTCAACAACATGCCGAAATACGCCACCGTGTTCATGATCTTCACCATGGCCAATGTCGGCCTGCCCGGCACCAGCGGCTTCGTCGGCGAGTTCCTGACCATGCTCGGCGTGTTCCGGGTCAACACCTGGGTGGCGTTCTTCGCCGCCACCGGCGTCATCCTGTCGGCGGCCTATGCGCTGTGGCTGTATCGCCGGGTGATCTTCGGCGCGCTGACCAAGGACAGCCTGAAAGGCCTGCTCGACCTGTCGACGCGCGAGAAGGTGATCATCTACCCGCTGGCCGTGCTGGTCATCTTCTTCGGCGTCTACCCGGCGCCGGTCTTCGACGCGACCGCCGCATCGGTCAAGGCGCTCGTCACCAATGTCACCGCATCCATCGACACCGCGCAGACCGCGGCGGCGAACTGACCCGAGAGGTTTGCGAACCATGACGCCGGACCTTCTCTCCAGCCTGTCGCTGTCGACGCCAGAGCTGATCCTCGCCGTCGGCGCCCTGGCGCTGCTGATGCTCGGCGCCTATTCGCGCGCCAACACCACCACGACGGTCAGCGGCCTTGCCGTCGCCGTCCTGGTGGTTGCCGGCCTCTGGACGATCTTTTCCACCGGGCAGGGCAACGCTTACGGCGAAGCCTTCGTCCAGGATCCCTTCGCCCGCTTCATGAAGGTGCTGGCGCTGATCGGGTCGGCGGTGACGCTGGTCATGTCGATGCGCTTCGCCAAGGCGGAGCATTTCGACAAGTTCGAGTATCCGGTGCTGATCCTGCTGTGCACGCTCGGCATGATGCTGATGATCTCGGCCAACGGCATGATCGGGCTTTATCTCGGCCTCGAACTGCAGTCGCTGGCAATCTACGTGCTGGCGGCGATCAACCGGGACAATCTGCGCTCGACCGAGGCGGGGCTCAAATATTTCGTCCTCGGCGCGCTGTCGTCGGGCATGCTGCTCTACGGCATCAGCCTCGTCTACGGCTACACCGGCAACACCGGCTTCCAGGAGATCGCCGCAGCACTTGGCGGCGGCGAGCGGCAGCTTGGCCTGGTGTTCGGCCTGGTCTTCGTGCTGGCAGGCCTTGCCTTCAAGATATCGGCGGTGCCGTTCCACATGTGGACGCCCGACGTCTATGAAGGCGCGCCGACGCCGGTGACGGCCTTCCTCGCGGCGGCACCGAAGATGGCGGCGATGGCGCTGATCGTGCGCGTCACCATGGACGCCTTCCAGCCGATCGCCGCCGATTGGCAGCAGATCATCGTCTTCATCTCGATCGCCTCGATGCTGCTCGGCGCCTTTGCGGCGATCGGCCAGACCAACATCAAGCGACTGATGGCGTATTCCTCGATCGGCCACATGGGCTACGCCCTGGTCGGCCTCGCCGCCAACAGCCAGGCCGGCGTTCGCGGCGTCGCCATCTACATGCTGATCTATCTGGTGATGACGCTCGGCACCTTCGCCTTCATCCTCGCCATGCGGCGCAAGGAAGGCAATGTCGAACAGATCAGCGATCTCGCCGGGCTGTCATCGACCAATCCGATCATGGCGACGATCCTGACCATCCTGATGTTCTCGCTGGCCGGCATTCCGCCGCTCGCCGGCTTCTGGGGGAAATGGTACGTGTTCCTTGCCGCCATCAACGCCAACCTCTACGCGCTGGCGATCATCGGCGTGCTGGCCTCGGTGGTGGGCGCTTATTATTATCTGCGGATCATCAAGATCATGTGGTTCGACGAAGCGGTCGGCGGCTTCGTGCCAATGGCGACTGAGCTTCGCGTCGTGCTTGGCGTCTGCGGCGCCTTCGTGCTGTTCTATGTGCTGATCGGCGGGCCGATCGGCACCTATGCCGAAGCCGCCGCCAAGACATTCTTCTGACGGGATGGCATTTCGGCTGGCTCCAACAGCGGCCTCGGAAGGGTTCCGGCTCGAGGCTCATGACACCGTCGGTTCGACCAATGCGCTGGCGCTCGACCATGCCCGGGCGGGAGATCCGGGCAAGCTCTGGGTCGTTTCGAAAAAACAGGAAAGCGGGCGTGGCCGGCGCGGCCGGGTCTGGGCGACCCCCGAGGGCAATCTGGCGGCGACGCTGCTGGTGGTCACCAATGCCGAGCTTCGCCTGGCCGCGACGCTCGGCTTCGTCGCCGGGCTGGCGCTGGCCGATGCGCTCGACGCCGTCGTTCCGAAGGGCAGGATCGCAATCGGCCTCGACGGCGGCAGCGATGGAAAAAACCGTTTCGAGCTGAAATGGCCGAACGATGTGCTCGCCTCCGGCGCCAAGCTTGCCGGCATCCTGCTGGAATCGGCGATACTCGAAGGCGATCGCTTTGCGGTGGCGGTCGGCATCGGCGTCAATGTTGTGGCATACCCCAAGGATTTGCCTTATCCCGCGACATCGCTTGGCGCGCTGGGAGCTGCTTGCGATGCCGAGACATTGTTTCTGGCGCTGTCGGATGCCTGGAGCGAGAATGCGCGGCTGTGGAACGATGGGCGCGGGCTGTCCGCCGTCAGGCGGCGCTGGCTGGCGCGCGCGGCAGGGCTTGGCGGGCAGGTTGCTGTCAGAATTGACGGTAATGTGGTGCGCGGCACGTTCGAGACCATTGACGAGGACTGCCGTTTCGTGATCCGCGACGATGAGGGTTCGGTTCTGACGATCGCCGCCGGCGACGTGCATTTCGGTGCGGTCGCGTCGGCCCAGGTTTGACAGGCCCCCCAGGTTTGGCAGGCCAAGGTTTTGACAGGCCAAGTTTTTTACGGGCTCAGGTTTGACTGGCCCCAGATTTTGACGGGCTTGGGTTGACCGGCCAGGAAAGGAATGATCATGGCGACAGCGGAAAACGCCGAACTCGTCTTCGTGCCGCTTGGCGGCGTCGGCGAGATCGGCATGAATTTCGCCCTCTATGGCTACGGGCCGGCCAATGCGCGCGAATGGATCGTCGTCGATGTCGGCGTGACCTTTCCCGATGCCAGCCTGCCCGGCGTCGATCTGGTGCTGCCCGACACGCGCTTCATCGAGGAGAACGTCGCCAATCTGCGCGGCATCGTCATCACCCACGCGCATGAGGACCACTACGGCGCGCTGCTCGACACATGGCCGAAGCTCAAGGCGCCGGTCTGGATGACGCCGTTCGGCGCTGGATTGCTGGAAGCCAAGCGGCAGGGCGAGCAGGGCGCATCAAAGATCCCGGTGACGATCTACCGCGCCGGTGAAAAGTTCAGCGTCGGCCCGTTCGAGATCGAGGCCATCCCGGTCGCGCATTCGATCCCCGAGCCGATGTCGCTGGCGATCACCTCGCCGGCCGGCACCGTCATCCACACCGGCGACTGGAAGATCGATCCGGCGCCGACGATCGGTCCCCTGACCGACGAGGCGCGCTTTCGCGCCTATGGCGACAACGGCGTGCTGGCGTTGATCTGCGATTCCACCAATGCGCTGCGGGAAGGGGTGTCGCCGTCGGAAGTCGCGGTTGGCGAGGGCCTCAAGGGCGTCATCCAGAGCGCCAAGGGCCGCGTTGCGGTCACCACCTTTTCCTCCAATGTCGGACGCATCGTCTCCATTGCCAAGGCGGCACGCGATGCCGGCCGGCAGTGCCTGGTGCTCGGCCGCTCGCTGAAGCGGGTCATCGATGTTGCCGGCGAACTCGGCTACATGGATGGGCTGCCCGAATTCATCGCCGAGGAGGATTTTGGGTTCATCCCGCGCGAAAACCTCGTCATCATCTGCACCGGCAGCCAGGGCGAGCCGCTTGCGGCGCTGGCGAAACTGTCGCGCGAGGAGATGAAATCGGTGTCGCTGACGGCAGGCGACACGGTGGTGTTTTCCTCGCGCACCATTCCCGGCAACGAGAAGGGTATCCTTGAGATCAAGAACCGTCTGATCGATCTCGGTATCAAGATCATCGAGGACGGTGATGCGCTGGTGCATGTCTCGGGCCATCCGCGCCGCAGCGAGTTGCGCAAGATGTATGAATGGGTGCGGCCGCAGATCGGCGTTCCCGTGCATGGCGAGGCGGCGCATCTGGTGGCGCAGGGATCGCTGATGTCGGTGTCCGGCATCGGCCAGGTGGCGCAGGTGCGCAACGGCGACATGCTGCGGCTCTATCCCGGTGCGGCGGCGATCATCGACCAGGTGCCGTTCGGCCGCATCTACAAGGACGGCAGGCTGATCGGCACCGACCAGGCGATGGGCATTCGCGACCGGCGCAAGCTGTCTTTCGCCGGCCATGTCGCGGTCAATGTCGTGCTCGACGACAAATATGAGCTCGCCGGCGATCCCGATCTGGTCGCCATCGGTGTCGCCGAGGCCGATGGCCGCGGCGAGAGCCTGGAGGACCTGATGATCGATGCGGCAATCGGCGCCGTGGACTCCATCCCCCGTCAGCGCCGAAGAGATCTCGACCTCGTGCAGGAGGCAGTGCGCCGCGCCGTCCGTGGCGCCGCCAATGAAGCCTGGGGCAAGAAGCCGCTGGTGACGGTGTTCGTCACAAGGTAAGGGAGTAGGGGAGTAGGGGAGTAGGGCAGTACGGCAGTAGGGGGAGAAAGTCGTTTTTCCCTACTCCCATACTGCCCTATTGCCTTACTGCCCTGAGGAAAACCAATGCTTGGACGCCTGAACCATGTCGCGCTTGCCGTGCCGGATCTGGCTGCGGCGACAGCGGCTTATCGCGACAGGCTCGGCGCTCGGGTGACGGCGCCGCAGGCGCTGCCGGAGCATGGCGTGACGGTGGTGTTCGTCGATGTCGGCAATACCAAGATCGAATTGCTGGAGCCGCTTGGTGAGGGTTCGCCGATCGCGGCATTCCTCGAGAAGAACCCCTCGGGCGGCATGCATCATCTGTGCTATGAGGTCGACGACATTCTTGCCGCGCGAGATCACCTCAAGGCCAGCGGCGCCCGCGTCCTGGGCGACGGCAACCCGAAGACCGGCGCGCACGGCAAGCCGGTGCTTTTCCTGCATCCCAAGGATTTCTTCGGCACGCTGGTCGAACTGGAGCAAGCATGAGCTGGGTTTCATTTCTCGCCCTGTTCTTCATCACATGGTGGGTGGTGCTGTTCGCCATCCTGCCGTTCAGCCTGAGGACGCAGGACGAGGATGAGGACGTGACGCTGGGCACGGTATCCAGCGCGCCGCGCGGACCGCATATGCTGCGCGCGGTGCTGCGGACGACGATCGTCACGCTGGTTTTGCTTGGCATCTTTTATGGCATGACGCGGGGGCTCGGCCTCGGCATCGACGACATCCCGCACATCGTGCCGGATTTCAGCCGGAGTCCCGAAAACTAGACCGCCGGGTACGGCTGGCCACATCTTGCATGCGAGCACCAATCCGGGCTGGAAGCCGATGCAGGTTCCGAACCGGCTGTGCTGGGGACCAGGTAAAGTGGTTTAGCAATTTGTCGTGCTAACCAAATGATTGCACAAAAAAAATGCAAGGCACGAGGCCTTGCAATTTAAACGCGTCCGATCTGTTTCCGGTATCCGGCGGCAGCGAGTAACCGCGCCTAGATCGCATCCTCCCAAGACTTTGACCGCGTAGGAGAGCAGATTTCTTTCCGCCCTCTCGTTTATCGGCGCACATTAGACCAAGCCGGGTGAAAATGTCACGCAGAATTTTGCCCGGAAATAAGCAATCTCGTGCTGCACTGCACAATAGTATGGCAGGCGTTGCTTGCGAAACGACCAGCAAGGCGAACGCGGCACTGCGGCGCCTTTGCGACGCCCCATCGGGCGCCCAGTTGGCCCATGGGCGCCCAGGAGGGGGCGGGTTTCCATTCCGTCATGAAATGGCTATGAAGCCGGGGCAAGCAAGCCTGCGCTGCGCCGATTCCGGTGCGGCAATCCTCTCTCTCACGGACCGGTCCATGCGTTTGTCGCGCTATTTCCTGCCTATCCTTAAAGAAAATCCGCGCGAGGCCGAAATCGTCTCGCACCGGCTGATGCTGCGCGCCGGCATGATCCGCCAGCAGGGGCAAGGCAGTTTTTCCTGGCTGCCGCTCGGCAAGAGGGTGCTGGACAAGGTCTGCCGGATCGTTCGCGAGGAGCAGGACCGGGCCGGCGCGCTCGAGATCCTGATGCCGACCATCCAGTCGGCCGAGCTGTGGCGCGAAAGCGGCCGCTATGACGACTACGGCAAGGAGATGCTGCGCATCAAAGACCGGCAGGATCGGGACATGCTCTATGGGCCGACCAACGAGGAGGTGGTCACGGAGATTTTCCGCGCCTATGTGAAGTCCTACAAGGATCTGCCACTCAATCTCTATCACATCCAGTGGAAGTTCCGCGACGAGGTGCGGCCGCGCTTCGGCGTCATGCGCAGCAGAGAGTTCCTGATGAAGGACGCCTATTCCTTCGATCTCGACTTCGAAAGCGCCAGGGCGGCCTATAACAGGATGTTCGTGTCCTATCTCAGGACGTTCACGCGCATGGGGTTGCAGGCAATCCCGATGCGTGCCGACACCGGGCCTATCGGCGGCGATCTCAGCCACGAATTCATCATCCTGGCCGACACCGGCGAGAGCCAGGTCTATTGCCATCGCGACTATCTCGCGCTTGACGTGCCAGGGGCGGACACGGACTTCTCCAACGATGCCGAGATCGGCGACATCGTCAAGAAATGGACGACGCCCTATGCGGCGACCGACGAGATGCACGACGAGGCGGCGTGGGAGAAGGTCGCGACAAGCGATCGCGTCTCGGCGCGCGGCATCGAGGTCGGCCACATCTTCCATTTCGGCGACAAATATTCGAAGCCGATGGGCGCCAAGGTGACCGGGCCCGACGGCAAGGATCATTTTGCCTCCGGAGGTTCCTACGGCATCGGCCCGACGCGGCTGGTCGCGGCGATCATCGAGGCCAGCCACGACGACAACGGCATCATCTGGCCGGAGGCGGTGGCGCCTTTCGACATCGGCCTGATCAATATGAAAGCCGGCGACGCCGACTGCGACCGCATCTGCGACGAACTCTATGCGGCGTTTGTCGCCGTCGGCAAGGACGTGCTCTACGACGACACCGATCAGCGGCCGGGCGGCAAGTTCGCCACAGCCGACCTGATCGGACTGCCGTGGCAGGTGATCGTCGGGCCGCGCGGCGTCGCCGCCGGCGAGGTCGAGATCAAGAACCGCAGGAACGGCGAGCGTGAAACGCTGCCGGTCGCGGACGTGAAGAAACGCTTCGGTCTTGCCGCATGAGTGGAGCGGCAGCAGCTAAACCCATGGCCGCCGGACCTTTTTCCGTGTTCGAACGCATCGTCGCGTGGCGCTATCTGCGCTCGCGCCGCAAGGAGACGGTGATCTCCGTCATTGCGTCGATCTCGTTCCTCGGCATCATGCTGGGCGTCGCCACGCTGATCGTGGTGATGGCTGTCATGAACGGCTTTCGCGCCGAGCTCCTGACGCGCATCCTCGGCGTCAACGGCCATCTGATCGTGCAGCCGCTCGACATGCCGCTGGAGGACTATGCGCAGGTCGCCGGCCGCATCAATGGCGTGCCCGGCGTCCAATACGCCATTCCGCTGATCGACGGGCAGGTGCTGGCGCAAGGCAATGTCGGCGGCGGATCAGGGGCGCTGGTGCGCGGCATCCGCGGCGAGGATCTGGGCAAGATTTCAATCGTCGCCAACAATATCAAGCAGGGCTCGATCGCCGGCTTCGACACAGGCGAGGGCGTCGCCATCGGCAGCCGCATGGCCGACAATCTCGGTCTTGTGCTCGGCGACACCATCACGCTTATCGCGCCCGACGGCGATGTGACGCCGCTCGGCACGACACCGCGCATGAAGGGTTACCCGATCACGGCGATCTTCGAGGTCGGCATGTCGGAATATGACAGCTCTATCGTCTATATGCCGTTTTCGGAAGCGCAGCTCTATTTCAACATGGATGGCCTGGCCCAGGCGATCGAGATCTATGTCGACAATCCCGACAATGTCGACGCGCTGAAGCCGAAGGTCGAGGAGGCGTCGCAGCGGCCGATCACCATGGTCGACTGGCGAGAACGCAACCGGACATTCTTCGATGCGCTGCAAGTGGAGCGAAACGTCATGTTCATGATCCTGACGCTGATCGTGCTGGTCGCGGCGCTCAACATCATTTCGGGGCTGATCATGCTGGTCAAAGACAAGGGCCACGATATCGCCATCCTGCGCACCATGGGCGCCACGCGCGGCGCGATCCTGCGCATCTTCCTGATGACGGGGGCGGCGATCGGCGTGGTGGGCACCCTCGCCGGCGTCCTCCTCGGCGTCGTTATCTGCCTGAACGTCGAGCGCATTCGCCAGTTCTTCTCCTGGCTGGCCGGCGAAAGGCTGTTCAATCCCGAGCTCTACTTCCTGAGCCAGTTGCCTGCCCGCATGGACGCCAGCGAGACGATCTCGGTGGTGCTGATGGCGCTGGTGCTGTCGTTCCTGGCGACGCTGTTTCCGGCATGGCGCGCGGCCAGGCTCGATCCGGTCGAAGCGCTGAGGTACGAATGATGGCCGAGGCCATTATCGAGCTGAAGAGCGTCGAGCGGCACTATGTCCAGGGGCCGCGCAAGCTGACCATCCTCAACGGCGCCGATTTTTCGCTGAAGCGCGGTGAGATCGTGGCGCTGGTGGCGCCTTCGGGCACCGGCAAATCGACGCTGTTGCATACCGCCGGACTGCTGGAGCGGCCGGACGCCGGTGATGTCATTCTGGCCGGCCGCGCCTGCGGGCGGCTTTCCGACGACGAGCGCACGGCGATCCGCCGTAACGATGTCGGCTTCGTCTACCAGTTCCATCACCTGCTGCCCGAGTTCACGGCGCTGGAAAACATCATGATGCCGCAACTGATAAAAGGGCTGACGCGCAAGGAGGCTGCCGAGCGGTCGGCGCAACTGCTCGACTACATGCAGATCGGCAAACGCGCGCAGCACCGGCCGTCCGAACTGTCCGGCGGCGAGCAGCAGCGCGTCGCCATCGCGCGCGCCGTCGCCAATGCGCCGCTGGTGCTGCTGGCCGACGAGCCGACCGGCAACCTCGACCCGGTCACCGCCTCCTATGTCTTCGAGGCACTGGCGGCGCTGGTCCGGCAGTCGGGCCTGGCGGCGCTGATCGCCACCCACAATCACGATCTTGCCTCGCGCATGGACCGTCGCGTCACGCTCGCCGACGGCAAGGTTGTTCCGCTTTAGGTGTGCTGACTGGCTGCATCTCCCCACGCGCAGACCAGCGCGGGAGCGGTGGCAACCCGCTCTCAACCTTCCTTAACCGTGCCGAACTGATCGCCCGGAATTTCGCGGCGCTCGGATTGCGGTCGTTGACAATCGAACAAAATCAGAACAAACTACGAACATACTGAAAACAGGAGAGCGTTATGACCGGTCTTGTTCAGGATGTCGTGTCACTGGTGTGCATGAGCACGTTTCTCATTTCCATGGCGATCTGGATCGGAGCGATGTGAGGCAGCGCGCCCGTTCTTCACGGGGTGAGGGGCTGCGTCGGAGCTCTGTGGTTCAGCGCCGCTTTGTCAGCCGGCCCTGCGGGCCGTTTCGACAAGCAGAGCTGCGGTGGGTCCGAAGACATCCTCGAAGGCGGATTTCAGCGCGACATCGAGATCGGCCATTCCCAGGGGAAGGCCGAGGTCGACGAGGCTGGTGACACCGTGGTCCTGCACGCCGCACGGCACGATGCCGCTGAAGTGGCTGAGATCCGGCTCGACATTGATGGCGATGCCGTGAAAGCTCACCCAGCGCCTCAGCCTGATGCCGATGGCGGCGATCTTGTCCTCGGCGAGCGATCCGTCGGGCAGGGCGGGGCGATCCGGCCGCACCACCCAGACGCCGACGCGGTTCTCGCGCCGTTCGCCGCGCACGTTGAAAGCGGCGAGCGTGCCGATGATCCATTGTTCAAGTGCCGCGACGAAGGCGCGGACATCCTCGCGCCGCCGCTTCAGGTCGAGCATCACATAAGCGACCCGCTGGCCTGGCCCATGATAGGTGTATTCGCCGCCGCGCCCGGCTGCGAACACCGGGAAACGGTCGGGCTCGATCAGGTCCTCGATGCGGGCGCTGGTGCCGGCGGTGTAGAGTGGCGGATGCTCTACCAGCCAGACCATCTCGCCGGCGCCGCCGCTTCGGATCGCTTCGGCACGCGCCTCCATCACGGCAAGCGCATCCGGATAGGCGGTGAGGCCGGGTTCGATCCGCCATTCGACCGGCGCCGAACCGGGCAGGGGCAGGAACGACGTGGCGATCTGGCTGCGTTCTGTCATGGTGTGTCTCGTCTAAAGCGCGCCGCGTTTGAAGGGAACCGTGGGCGCGCTTTAGATTTTTGATTTATGCATGTCATTGTCCCAAAACCGCTGCGCACTTTTGGGCGACATGCATTCGCCCCACATATGGCGGCAATCGGCTGAAACGTCCAGTTGCGAGCGCGTTTCAGCTCTTTGGAGGGTTATGCCGAAGCCCGGGCAATTATTGCGCGACGCGCCCTTGTTTCGCCGGAAACGATTTGCTACACGCCGCGAGCCGGTTCGTTCCGGCTCCTACCACGTGCGGTCGTGGCGGAATTGGTAGACGCGCAGCGTTGAGGTCGCTGTGGGGCAACCCGTGGAAGTTCGAGTCTTCTCGACCGCACCATTACTTCTCCCGAAAACCAGCCTTACCGCCTTGTAATCGTTCAATAAAATCAGGTTCGATAAATCCGGACTTGCAAAATTCCTCCGTTTTGTGCCACTAATCGCGCCACATACCAAGCCCCGACAGGCTTTTTTGTAGGTGCGTGCATGGGTCGAAATCGAACCCGAACCGATCCCGACAGATACCTTACCAAGCGGCAAGGCAACTTCCACTACAAGCGCCGGGTGCCGGTCACGATCGCGCATCTCGACGAGCGCGCGCCGCATGTCCGCACCTCGCTGAAGACAGACGATCGCGGTCTCGCCAGGCGCAAGCGCGATCTGCTCGAGGCGGCCGACGATGCGCTGTGGGCGTCGCTGATCACCAAGGGCGTCACCGACCCGGCCCGCCGGCGCTACGAGGCTGCCGTCAAGCGCGTCGAGGCGCTCGACTTCACCTTTCATGGCGCCGGCTATTTCGAGCAGCCGGAAGCCTTTGACGATCTGGTCGACCGGCTGCGGCACGTGCTTGCCACCGGCCAGCAGGACCAGATCATGGAGCCGCTGCTTGGCGCCATCGAAGTTCCGAAGATGACAGTGTCGAAAGCCTTCGATCTCTATTGCGACGAGATCGTTGCCGACGAGCTGGTCAACAAAAGCCAGGTGCAGAAGGACCAGTGGAAAAAGGTCAAGAAGCGGGCGATCAGCAACTTCATCAGGCTGGTCGAGGACAAGCCGATGGAAGAGATCACCATCGATGATGCCAAGAAAATCTATCGGCATTGGCTGGCACGCATCGCGCCGAAGGAAGGCAAGGCCACCGCCGGCGCATCGTCTGGAAACCGCGATCTCGGCAACATGCGGGTTCTCTATGAGGCATACTTCAAGCACATGGGTGACGCCCGCCGGCTCAATCCGTTCGAAGGCCTCGGCTTCTCGTTGAAGAAAAAGCGATCGCGCCCGCCGATCCCGACCGACTGGATCCGCGACACCGTTCTGAAGCCCGGCAACCTTGCCACGCTGAACGAAGAGGCGAGGGGCATCCTGTTGATCCTGATAGAAACCGGCGCGCGGCCGAGCGAGATTTGCAACCTCGAGCCGCACGCCATCAGGCTGTCGAACAAGGTGCCGCATCTGTCGATCGAGCCGCGCGAGGATCCCGACAACCCACGCGAGATCAAGACGGAATCGTCGCGCCGTCTGGTGCCGCTGGTCGGCGTGGCGCTTGAGGCCGCCCAGCGGCACAAGGCCGGCTTTCCGCTTTACCGCAATCGCGAAAATGATCTCTCGGCGACGCTGAACAAGTACTTGCGTAGCAACAGCTTGCTGCCGACCAAATCGCACACGGTCTACTCCTTCCGCCATTCGTTCGAGGATCGGATGAAGGAAGGCGGCCTCGACGACGAGTTGCGGCGCCTGTTGATGGGTCACACCGTCGACCGACCGAAATACGGCTCCGGCGGCTCGCTCGACTGGCGCCGGCGCGAGCTTATGAAGATAGTGCTGCCGTTCGATCCATCGATCGTGTGAGGCGCGCCTTGGCGGCGGCAAGGATTGCCGAGGCCTCAATGCGTTTTTCCCGTTCGCGCTCAAGGGCGCGCCAGATCGGCAGATAGAGCTCGGCCCGCTGCGGCCCGAGCTTATCCATGCGCATGGCGACCAGGTCGAGAAAGGTCTCGATCTCGTCCAGCGTCACCGGCTTGCGTTTGGTAGAGCGGGCGGTCATCGGGCATTCAACCTGGCAAAGTGATCAGGTGGCGGAGGCTGCGGCGCGCCTTCAGCCTTGGCGCGGGCTGCCCGTTCATGCCATCCGATCAAGTACAGATCAGCCGGCCGGGCATCGCGCCACCGTGTAGCCGTGAAGCTTGTCGGTATGCCTGGTTGCGGTCTCGCGTGATAGCCTTGGTCATAGACCTCTTCGACCTGCAAAATCAGCTTCCCGAACCAGCCGTTGCGATACCTTGTCTCGCCAGTGATGCGATCCGAGCCCATAGGAGCTGGCAGTCCACCTCGACCGGCTTGCCGTCGGTCAGGCGGTAGAAGGTGCCGGCCTTGATGCTGTCCCTGCCGACGATGCCGGCCCATGCGCTGAGGATTTCACCATCGGTCGACCGCTCGACCAGGAACAGCGCGCAACCATTCTTGCCGCGCGCCTTGCCCTCATAGCCCGATGCGGTGGCAGCGCCTCCGATCCCAGATGCGGTGGCAGCGCCCTGATCGCCAGATGCGGTGGCAGCGCCCTGATCGCCAGATGCGGTGGCAGCGCCCTGCTCACCAGATGCGGTGGCAGCGCCCTGCTCACCAGATGCGGTGGCAGCGCCTCCTATCCCAGATGCGGTGGCAGCGCCTCGCCGCCCAGATGCGGTGGCAGCGCCCTGCCATCCCGATGCGGTGGCAGCGCCCTGGTCGCCAGATGCGGTGGCAGCGCCCTGCCATCCCGATGCGGTGGCAGCGCCCCACGTGCCGGATGCGGTGGCAGCGCCCTGATCGCCCGATGCGGTGGCAGCGCCCTGATAGCCCGATGCGGTGGCAGCGCCTCGCCGCCCAGATGCGGTGGCAGCGCCCTGATCGCCCGATGCGGTGGCAGCGCCCCGCCATCCCGATGCGGTGGCAGCGCCTCCGTTCTTCGTTTCCTTGACGCCCTCGCCGTTGCCGCTTGCAAGCGGGCCGCTGATCCATTTGGCACGATCGAAGACATATTTGACCGCCGCGGCGACGAGCTCGGGCAAGTGGAACTCCGCCCTGATGGTGATTTCGGCGGCGGCGATTTTCGTGTCGCCACCTTTCTCACGTGCGGTCTTGCCGCCCAACTCTACGACGGCATACCGGCTGGTGGCCGGAGGATAATACGCAAAGACATTCAGCGGATGCTCACACGCATGAAAGCCGCTGCCGCAGGCGACGACGTCGCCATCATGCTTGTAGCTCTTGCCGACCTCATACTGGAAACGCTTGCCGTCCGGCGTGCAGGCGAAATCCTGGTTGAAGCCTTTGTAGGCGATGATCGGCGGCGCGGTCTCCACAATCGCTTCGGCAGTCTTCTTCGTGCGGGCCATCATTTCACCTCGTTGCAGCGAGCGGCAAAGGCCACGCGCGATTTGACCTGGTCTGGATCGTTGGCGATGTTGAGAAGGACGTCAGCGTGGCAGGGCTTGCCGTCTAGCGCGCACCAGCATGCGAGGTTCTTGCCTGTCAGGGTGCCGATGTTGCGGAAGATGGCGAGGCGCGCCGTAGCCTGTTCCTGCGGCGACGGATCCGGGATCAGGCAGTCCCAGCAGCAGGCCATCTGGCTGAACAGCTGGACGACATAGGCGCGATCATGCCTGGCGCTGACCTTGAACGGATTGCCGAATATCGACGGCCGCGCGACGTTGACGGCGGACAAGCCATTGAATGACCGCGAGTGCAGTTGAAGGTCGAAACCTTTGGCGCGCGAGAGGCGGAGGCGGACTGGCTTGGTCATAGCAAGCTGCCCTGTTTTGGTGCGGCGACGGCCGTCCCGCTGGCGAGATGCTCGCGCCATCTGAAAAAGCCGAGCGCGCCCTTGACCGGTATGACATCAGCAAGCGGTTCGGGATTGCGCAGGACGAAGCCGTAGCGGCCGAAGAACCACGGACTGGCGCTGTCGGTCACGCATCCGGCAATTTCCACCGTCCCGACGATGCCGCCACGGGGGAGGTCGTCGAACGCCGGCAGGGTCAGGCCGGGCGGGAAAGGATGCGAAAGGCTGATGTGGTGAACGGTGGCGAGGCAATCCTCGTACTCGTCACGCGTCATCCCCTTCGAGGCATGCAGACAGACCCGGCCTCTGATCTTCGTCGGCCAGTCGCGGTTTTCGATATCCTTGCCGTGAAGGATAGCCCATGTCCAAGGCTGGCGAACGGAGAGAGCGAGGTCGGGAAGATCGATCACAGCAGCGCCCTCTGCTTCGGATCGGTGACGGCCGCCGTCGCGCCAAACCCTCTGGCGCGCAGCTGCGCGATCTGGTCGAGCTTGGCCTGATCGCCTTTCAAGCGGGCAGTGTGCTCAACCGGCCCGTATTTGTCGGTCTCGATCGCCCCGGCCGTGACGGCCAGCGCCCGCTTCGACTGGGCGATGTCGAAGTGTTCCCACGAAGCATCCATGCCGGCGACACCGAGGTCGGCCGGGCGCTGAAACCATTTGCGCTGAACGCCGATGCGGTCGGCCATGGCGAAGAGCTCTTCGCGGGTATCGGCCCACATGTGACACATGAGCAGTCGGCCGAACGGATGCCTGGCGTTGTCGACGTAGACGCTCATGATGGCACCTCGCCAGCATAGAGCATCACTGGCGGATGACCGGCCCCGACCACGCGCAGAATAATCGGCGCTCCCGCAACCAGCGCGTTGAGTTCTTCTAGCGTGGGAAACCACGCGGTTTCCATTGCCGGCGTGTTAGGGCCGGTGACGCTATCGTTGATGACGATGTCGCGGAGCGGCAGGCCTATATAGCCCTGGCTCTTGCCGATCGTGCGCGTGCAGCCCTGGATGCGTCCGATCTGCATCAGCGTGCCCCCGGCATGGCGTTGAGTCCTGCCTTCTCTGCCTGATCAAGGCCTTTGCGGATTTTCGCGTGGGTGACCAAAAACTGGCGGCCTTCCCACTCGAGGACGTAAATCGGCTCGCGATGCCCCGGTTTGGTGATCATCAGCGGCCGGGCGGTCCCGGTCTGGTCGGCGATGGCATACTCGACGGGAACGCCGGCCGGCGCGACGGCTACGCATTTTGCCGGGCGCTGCGTGCCATCCTCTGAATTGTGGATGTTCAAGACATCGCCCGGCTTCAACAGCGCGTCGGACGGGACCGGCGTTTCGCCGTGGCCGGCGTCGTTCACTAGAAGGATGGGGTTCGGCATCATAGCGCCTCCGCACCCAACTCAATGCGGGCCTTCTCGTTGAGAGCCGAGATCAGCGCTTTTTTCGAGGCGATGTGCGCCTCGATGATCGGCCGGGCGAGCGCCCACGGAACGTTGAACAGCTGATGACCGTTGCCGCCGCTTGGCACTCCGAGCTGCAAGCCATCCTGCCGCCGGCCAAACGCATCACGGATGTCGGGCGCGGTCGCGACTATCGACCGCCCAAGTGCGTCGACGATCTCGGCGAGCAACTTCTCTGCCGTCTCGATCTCACGATAGGCATAGGCGATTTCTGTCGCCGTTTCCTTGCTGATGGTCATCGGATTTCCCCTGCTGTTCATCGCCTGCCTCGCTGGGCCCGGTCGGCGCGAGTGGTCGCGTCGGTCACGTTCTGGCAGACGCAATAATCGTCAACGCCACGGCAACCGCAGCGCTGGCCCTGTGCTTTCTTCTCGGATTCGGTCAGGCCGGGCTGCTCCCGCTCGTCGCGAAAGTCGGCGACGCGCGGACCCCAAATGAAGTCTTCAACCCATTGCGGCGGCGCAATGCCGGGAACAATGACGCTGAGATAGTGTGGCTCGCCAACCTTTCCGGCAGGGTCGTTGATACCGATCTGCACGACTTCCCAATCGGTGGATTGCCAGTCTTCACCGTCCGGCATACCAGACGGGTGAACGAGCTTGGCCCAATAGTGGCCTGGCTTCTCTGGCGTGGCGTGGCGTTTCATAGCCGTGCCTCCGGCATGGCATTGTGCTCAACGCCGTCGAGCAGCCGGCCGGCGGCTGTCTTGCCGACACGGAGTATGTACTCACCGCCATGATCGACGCAGCCGACATCGTCGTCGCAATAGTATCCGCACTCATTGCGCCTATCGACGAGGACCGCACCGCAGGCAGTCTTCAACTCGGCCGCAGTGCAAGGCCGGTAAGCGCCCCATTGCTTGAAGAAGAACGGCACGCCGGCGGCGGCGCACTGGTCGCGGATCGAGCGCGCCCAGGCGGGATGCATCGGCCGGGCGCTTGGCCCGCTCTCGCCGCCGACGATGATCCAGTCGAGCATGCCGATTCCCGCCTCTGCGGAAAGCATCCTTCGCGTTGCGCGGACGATCGCACCGAGATGCGGGCTCGGCACGTTGTCGGGGTGATGATGAACACCGAAACGGCAGTCGATCGGGCCGAGCATCGGCTCTATGCTGACGAAGCGGATGGCAGCCGGCGTATGCTCCAGCGCTTCGGTCCGTTCATCCCATTCGATCTGGCGCTCGGCCGAGACGCCAAGCCAGACGTTCGGCAGCGGCCAGGGCACGGAACAATACAGGCTGTAGACGTTGCCATGGTGTTTCAGCGTGTCCATGAAGCCGCCATCGCCTTCCATGTGGCCGGACGCTTCAAGGTGGATGCGCTCAAGGGGCATCCTGCCGAGAAATGGGACCGAAGAACGCGTTCCGTTCACGTACTCCCGCATGCGCTTCGCGCGCTTGGTCAGCACCTGAAAGGTATGCTGTGGTGCCAGCGCCATGATGGCGAACACCTTGTCGATCCACTCGTCGGGAACGTCCTCGTGGAACAGGTCGCCCATCGAGTTGACGAAGATGCGCCGCGGCGCCCGCCATGTCAGCGGCTCCAGCAGGATATGGTCCGGCGCCATGGCCAGCTTGCCAGTCCAAACCGCGTTGCCGTTCACCTTGCGCGTGGTGCCGTTGTAGTGCGGGGCGCCGGTCTGGCCCTTAGCCTGCAGCGAGGCTGTCATGGCCTCGATGCGGGCGGCCATGCCCATGGCATAGCAATGGGTGCAGCCAGGCGTCAGGACGGAGCAACCGACGATCGGATTCCACGTCGCGTCGGTCCACTCGATAGCGGATTTGTCAGCCATGTTCCGCTGCCTCTGTCGAACGGGCGCGAATCTCTGCGCGGATTTCCATCCAAAGCTGGCCGAGCATGTTCTTGCCGTCCCGGTTCGGCCCCCACCCCCAGAATGCGTCGCGCCAGCTGTCCTCGACCAACTCGCGGTCGGCGGTAGCCAGCAGCTTGCGGCGAACGTATTCGTGCTGCTCGGCTTTCGCGCGCAGGATGTCGCGCATGATGTTGACCTTCACGTCATCCCAATCGGGACGGCGATGGTGCTTGTTGCTCTCTGCGAGTTTGAAGGCCTCATGCGCGGAAGGCGCGCGTCGGATCCTCTCCATAAGCTGAAACTGCTGCGCAGTCGGCACGGTCGCCTTGAATTTCATGAAGTGATAGACGGCTTCTGACGTATCGAAGCGGACCAGACCATCGCGTGGCGTCCACTCCCACATGATGCTGAATGACGAAAAGTTCGACAGGACATAGAAGTCCTGTTCGTAGAAGCAGACCCGATCTGGCGTGTCCGACTTGTGGCATTCGATGTCGGTCGTTTCCCACGCCGGCATTGATCCAGCGCCAAGGGCGGCGGTGAGGGCAGCGCGAGCCATGCCGCGACACCATTCAGCTGCCCTGTTCGATTTGTCGCTGGTGTACTCTCCCTCGTCATTTGCCCCAAGCGGGCCGTCGTGCATGGCCTTTGCAGCTGCCTCGACCATCGCCTCCGTCACGACTGCAGCACCCTTCCGGAGATGCTCTTCAATCAGGGACTTGGCCGCTGAATACTGCTTCACATAGTCCCAATGATTTTTTGCGTGTCCGAGACCGTGTTCGCCGTAGCGACGCGTCTCGTCCGTGTCTTGACCAAGCCATTCAGCCCACAGGCGATGGCAAGCTACGCGGTTTTCAAACAGCGGGATCAGATCGGCGAGCGATTCCGGAATTCGATAGTTCCAGGTCTCGTCGAGCGGCTCGCCCCCTGTCTTTATGCGCTCGGGAGAGGGTGCATCGTATCGGCGCTGCATGTCTTCCAGTTCGCCACCGAACTCGGCATGGCATGCCAGCACGTCAGGATGGAACCTCATGCTCGTGTCCACTTCCAATGATTGCGGGCATATACGACCCACAGGGCGGCGTTCATCGGGAGCAGGCCCCACGCGCCGACGGTGAAAATCCAAACCAGCCAAAGAGCTTGGTTTCCCAAGCCGTAGAGCCACGCATGACGCGATTTATTACCGGCCAGAATGGTCATGTAGATGGTCACGGCCGAGAGCAGCCAAGGTAGGTGATCGCTGATGGCGTCTCTCATCCCTGCCTCCCACTTTGGGGTTGACCGGCGACAGTGTGCTTGTCGTTGCCGGACCAGCCGACTAGATTGATGTGTTCGTGAAACCCGCAGTCGCAGACCACGGAAGGCGATACGCTGCCATCCGCCGCGATTTGGTGGTCGCTTGGGTCAAGAGAGCCAATTTGCTTGCACTCCGGGCAGCAAATATTAGCTGTAGCGAAACCATCGCGAGTTGCAGGGCGCCACGTCCCCGAATGTGGCCACGCATGTTTTCCAGATCGTGTGAAGTGGGCGGTCACGACTGCACCGCCTTAGCGATGGCAGCGCGCCGCAGGTCGCGGACTCTGTCGATCAACTCGTTGGAGGCTGCTATTAAACCCTGGCTGTACAGCTCTTCGGCTGCCTCTAGCGCCGCCAGCATGTTGGGAGCGGCTGCGATCAGGCGGGCGTTTGCGGCGCTTTCTTCAAGGCTGCATTCGAGGACGCCAGTAATGCTTACTGTTCGCCCTTCGGCATGGGCGTGCCAGCAACTCGCAATCGTCTTGTCATCTGGCGTCTGCACTTCGGACAGATACGCGGGGTCGATTGCCCACGGTCCTGGCGTGTGCTTCGGCGTCATCACAACACCGCCGCTTTGGCGATGGCGGCTTTCGCCCTTCTCACGATCGGCTCAATCGGCTCGCTCAGCCCATACCCTCGAGCCATGTCGTCCAGCGCGCTCTCGGCATCCTTCAGAGCCGCCAGCATGTCGTCATGGCAGTCACGTTTGGCCAGAACCTGTTGGGAAAGCACGGCGGCGATGGCGGCTGTGGCTTGGGCTAGGCGCTTCTTCTGCGCCACATGCGCGTAAACCTCATCCGACGAGCTGAACTCCAGCGTCTCGCCGTCCGCGTATTTGAGACGGTATGTCGATTCGCCTTCCACCAGACGAATGAGTTCCATGCTGTAGCCGATCTCTGCCGTTTCCAGAGCATCAGCGACCTGCGCCACCATATCTGCGGCTGCCGACGCATCGTGGAGGCGCATCTGATTGGTCAGGTCATTCGCGAGTTTACCGCCCACAGACACAAACCACTCGGCAGTGAAGCCAAGGATTTCGGCGCTGAACTGCGGGTTCTCGTTCGCGATCTGGTTGATGCGGTCTGCGCTGGCGCCGCCTTCAAGTTCTTCATGAACTTGGGCCAGGATCTCGTCGAGATGGTCACCTCCGCGGCAGTCCTCGCAAAGATTTGGAGCTTGGAAGCCGTTCTCCTTGCAGTAGTCGCACCGGGTATCGGCGCGCGGCCCAAACCGTTGAACCAATCCGTTGTGGTTGCGAATTTCCTCGCCGTTTTTCACCTTCTTGGCGAGGCTGAGAAGCTCTACCTCTGCTGCCCCATACGCCTCGGCATGGTGCCCGACGATGTTGGCGTGCGCGGCTGCCCGCTTCATCCCGCCGATGATGCCGGCTGCGAAAAGGAGGGTCTGTTCGTCGGCGGTATTTGTTGCGGTGATCATCTGTCGTCTTCCTCTGGGATCAGTTGCTGTCGGCCGAAGGCTTGGGGGGGGTTACTTGGTGTTCGCTGGCGCGGCTGGTCCGTGGCATTTTGCGATCATGTCTCGCAGAGCGACTACAGCGTGGTAGACGGTGCCATTCCCCGCTTCACGGCCCAGCATTTGCAGGCGTGCATCGACCATGACCAGCGTATCGCGGAGCATCCGGTTTTCGGCTTCTGCGCGCTCGGCTCGATCCAGTTGGAACGTCCGGTTTTCATCCGCGAATATCGTAGCCTCTTGCTGGATGCGTAACTGCATTCGCAGTTCTTCCGCTTCGGCTTCCATAGCGGGGAGAGAGCCTTGACCGGCGAGGGCGGCTTCGAAGTAGTTCAGCGCGGACAGCGTGCTGGAGTACGCCTGCCCGTCCAGTTTGTGCATAACGGCGCGCAATTGCAGAACAAGCGCCGCGCCGCGCTCCAGCACCTCAGAGGGGGCAGATGTCGGGTCGGTCATGGCGCGATCACCACGATTTTATCCGGCGAGACTTTCTCGGCCAACTCAGATAAGGCGTCGATGCGCTCGTGTTCCGCAATCGTCATCTGCGGAACGGTGATCGTGGTGCCGTAGCGCTCCTCCCATGTAGCCAGCCATGTCAGGTAGTTTTCTGGGGTGACCTGTTCGGCCTCTGCCTTTGCCTCCGCCAGTTGCGGATGCATGGTGAGGATGACCGGTTCCGCTTCCCGGCCGACGCGCGGCAGCTGGTGGGTGTACAGGCTTTCGCCGGTCATGAAGTTCAGGACTTCGTAGACTTCACCGATATCCGAAACTAGACGGAGTCCAGTCACAACGGATAGGACGGCACCCATCGGGAATGCCTTGGTCTTCGTCATGGTCAAAACCTCATGTCTTTGCGCCAGGCGTCGGGGTCGCCGAGTGGGTGTTTCGTTGGTGGGTGTCACAACGACCTCGCATAGCGTTCAGCTTCGGCAATGCTGTCGAAAACGATGTGTCGGCTGTAGACCGCATCCATCATTTCGAACGGCAGGAAATCTAGGATAAGCGACCGGGTTCCGAGCTTTGGCTTGCTAAGGCTGACCGCCTTGAATTTGCCTTCTCCCGTCTTGCCAAAGCGCCACGTAGCGGTGATTCCGTTGGAGGACTTGAAGCGCATTGTTTTGCGGTCGGGGGTTGTTTCGTTGGTCATGACTTTCCCTTGGGTTTGATGGCGAAGTCGGTGCGGCGCTCGTCGAGATAGGCGGTCCCGCTCGCCTTCATGGCGTCGTCGATGACTTTCATCGCCGCGGCGTGTGTCTCGGCGCCGAAGAACAGCAGCTTCACGGGCACCCCGGCCTTGGTCAGGTCGAAGTGGTGCGTCTTGCCGTCCTTCATGTATTCCCAGGCGCCATTCGGGACGCCAACCAGTAGGATTGGAACGCCATCGCCTTGCCCAGTGGGGGAGACGGCGAATACGAGCTTCTCGTCGCGTGGATTCGTCGCCATCATTGCCCCGCGATGTTTCTGGCGCCGGCAAAGCGCTCGATGGCGCTATGCAGGCTCTCCTCGCACAGACTGACGGCGGTGGCGGGCGCCAGCTCGTAATGGCGATGCAGGATTTCCATCATGCCGAACTGGACGGATTCGAAGAGGACCATCAGCTCGGCATAGGTCGCGCCGCTTTTGACGGCCGGACCGATCACCTCGCGAACGAAGCGGCCGGAAAGCAGGTTGTGCAGATCGGAGGCAGCCATGCTTATGCGACCTCCCTGGCTGCGAGCATGACGAGCCGGCAGGCGATCGTGTGATTGCTGCGCGGATGCCCGTAGCGCTTTGAGGTCAGATCGGCGATCTTCGTCGGTCCAAAGCCCTGGATGCGCAGCGCTTCGATAAAAGCGTCTTCTTCCGGCGAGAATGGCTTCACCGTTCTCCCATTGCGCTGGCTGGACGTCTGTCGCGGATAGCCAGGTGCCTTGAGCCCGTGCCGATACATGAACCACTGGACCGTCGCCGGATGTTTTTCGATTTCCCTGGCGATGCGCGTCGATTTCCAGCCCCGCCGCGCCAGCTCATGGATGCAGTCGTGATCGAATTTCGAAAGGCCGCCAGGGCGCACGACATAATTCAGCTTGCTCGCCATCAGCCGCCCCGCCACGCAAGGAACTTGCCGATGCCAATGGAGATCGGCAGCGAGCCGACCAGCCAGATGACCAGGCACAGGGTTACGGTGCTCATGGCCGCAGCCCCACATAGAACAGGCCGGCGCCGATCAGGGCTGTGGCGAGCATCAGGATGATCTGCGCCCTGCGGGCGGACGGGCTTTCGGTGCCGGGGTCAATGCACTCGTCGCCGCACAGGCAGCCGGGGAAGTGGTGGCAGAGGCAACAGTCCTTTTGCGGCTGCTTCGTATCGAACATGCGCTCGATGTGGTCGAGCGGGGCGCGGTCGGGCAACTCGCCTCGGATTTGCGAACGGCTGCGGTTCAGGCGGTCGATGGCGTCGCGCGCGGTCATGCCGGTATCCCCATCCATGCCGTGCAGAACATCAGCGCGAAGATGAAGCAGGTGGCAAAGGCCAGCGCCGTTGGCGGGTATTTGTCGTCGTCGCCGCCGGCGAGCTTCACCTTCGAGATGTGGCCGGGCCTCTGCCGCTCGGCCGTCTTCCTGGCCTCGATCGGGGTATTGGCGTCGACCGACAGTTTCGTGCCGTCGGCGAAGTGAATGCGGAACGTCGGCATCAGCGTTGCTCCTGGTGGTTATGAAAGGGATTTGAAAGCCTCTGGATCTCCGCTTGAGCGGCCTCATCAGCGGCCTTGAGGTACGCGAATGAGCGGTCGATTCCCTCGATCTGAAATCTCAGCTCATCCGCCGCTTTCCGCGCGTCTCTGCTCCTGCTCCGCTTCAAGGCGGCAAGAGCGACGTTCATTGCGCTTCGAGCGCGGTCGAGGTCAGTTCGCAACCAGCCAACCTGAGCCGGATGGTTCCGAAGCATCTCGATTATCGTAGGGTCCAGCTCTATGGCCATCAGCCCAGCGCTCCGGGTGCGCGCTCAAGATCAGCGAGGATCTCCGACGGCTTGCGTCCTGCCTTGAGCTGCAGGGCGACCCAGTCGAACACCTTCGGATCGGCGTCGGCTGCAGCGATCAGACGCTCGGCGGTGTTGCCGGTCATCGCTGGCGCTGGTAGCGTGCGCTCGGCTTTAGGGGATGGATCGTGACTCGAAAAATATTGCCGGCGTTGCTGTTTGCGGCCGTGTCTCTTGCAACGCCTGCCCGCGCTGGCGTGGACGAAAACACCCTTGGTCTGGTCGCGGAAATGGGAGCCCTGCTCAACCGATGTTCGCAGTTCGCTCTGGATGAGGGTGTCTTGGCGTCGCTCGTCGCTGGCGCCGGCCTCACCAAAAAGGATCTGACCAAAGAAGGTCCGGTCGGCGACTTCATCACCATGCGCGTAGCTGAATTCGAAGTCGAATATCAGCCGCTTTCGGATGCGGGGGCCTGTGCTAAAGCGCGCTATTTCTATGGTCCGCAGGGCACGAAAGTTCCGGGGCTGCTCAGACCCCGGTAGGGCGAACCCTGCCACGCCGCGCCAATAATCGCCGACGAAGGTCCAAATGCCGAAAACGTGGTCGAGCGGTGCGCTCATGCTGTCTCCTCGATGTCCTTGTGAGTAAGTTCCTGGCGGATCTGCTCGGCCAGCGTGATGTGCCGGGTGGCTTCGATCAGGATCATCGGCCAGCGACAGGCCAGCGCCTCGCGCTGCGCCTGGAAGAGATCGAGCAGCGTCTGCTCTTCGACGAGGTCGCGGCCCATCAGCGCGTCGCCCTGTTGTCGTTGTCGGGTGATTTGCGCGCCAGCATATCGCTGCAGGCTGGCAGCCCGAGGATCTCGGAAGGCCGGCGTCCACCTTTCAGCTGCAGCGAAATCCACGCCTCGATCTCGGGCGATACGGCGGCGGCGGCGATCAGTCGCTCGGCGGCGTTCATTGCTTGAACCTGCATCGGTATTCCAGTGCGCGCTCGTGGCTGTTTTCCGAGCGGATATTACCAGCATGGTAAAACAACGCAAGTGCGAAATTACCTACATGGAATTATTAGGGCGTTGTTAATGCTTTGACCGGGGCGTGTGCGCTCGCCGAGAAACACCCTTGCTAATCGTGCCGAAAAAAAAGAGTGTGTGCGCGGGCTTAGTAACCCGGATTGGAATAGGGGTGGCCTAAACGCCAACCCGAATGGTCGCGTCGCTTGGCGGTGACGCACAAGCCTGGCTTTGGCCGGGGGCGGTGCGTTATGTCCAGGCTTCGGCTAAAAGCCACCGGTCGGTCTTCCAATCGATTACTAACCCCCGGCTGGCGCCAAGAGCAGCGCCAGGCGTCGAAAAAGCATTGAACTCTCTCGCCCGTCCATCCGGCGTGTACTTCAAAAAGTTGGGGAAATATTCTGGCTTTCTGGCGGTGCCCCTATTGGGGCTTGGAGAGGGAACTTTGAGTAACTTCGTTACATTGATTTCACTGTGGTTGAACGCGCCGGAATCTCTTCAGCAGCAAGTGCTTCACGAGGCGCGACGCCTCCATGCTCTCCAAGAAAAGCGATCAGCCCGGCGATCTGTTTCTCAGGCAGGGAAGTTGCAAGTTTCATCAATTCCGAAAGTTGAGGCCGGCCCTCACACTGAGGCTTACCCCGAATTGTGTCTGGATGCTGGAAGAGGTCGCCGACCCGACAGCCCACGAGATATGCCAGCGCTTCCAAGTAGCCCTTGCTCCAGTCGCGGGCCCCGGTTTCGATCCTAGAGACGGCCGCCGCAGTCGTATTCATGGCGTCGGCCAAATCTTGCTGCGTTTCAAATTTTGTTGCGCGCCATTCGGCCAGATAGATCCTGACCTTCGGGGCTTCATCCAGCTGAATTCTAGCGACCATGGACGCACCTTACCAACATGGCAGGCAAACGTATTTGGCCATGTTGGTAATTATCATGTTGCCTGACGATTACCGTGATGGTAATAAACCCGCATGAACATGCTTCGCACATGGCGTTTGAGCCTCCCTGAAGAAAGTCGCACCCTGCAAAATGCGGGGCAATTGCTGGGC
Organism: Mesorhizobium sp. WSM4844; assembly: GCF_055811775.1. NCBI lineage: Bacteria > Pseudomonadati > Pseudomonadota > Alphaproteobacteria > Hyphomicrobiales > Phyllobacteriaceae > Mesorhizobium > Mesorhizobium sp. WSM4844. The sequence continues at coordinate 43,864 of NZ_JBVVQB010000003.1, forward strand.
ATCTCGGCGGCGCATCTGTCTCGCTACGAAAGCGGAGTCCGGCGCATTCCCGCCGAACGCGTCCAGGACATCGAGCGCATTACCGGCATTCCGCGCGGCGAATTGCGGCCAGACATCTTTGGTGTCGTTGCCTCGGAACCGCCCTCGTTGGACTGTACCAGCGGGGCCGGGACGACCGGCCCCGCTTCGTCCAGCTCGCGCTCCCCCTCGGAGGATGCGGCATGAGCCACAAGCGCTTCTCCGTTCAAGGCCGCACCACGCCGGCCGCTTCGGCCACACTGCGGCTTTCCGAGCCGGTGCTGGTGCTGGCACGGGCTGTCGCCCTGGTCGACGGCGTCAGCGTCGAGCAGCTGGTTGCCGGGCTGATCGCCGAACGCGGCCGGGCGCTCGGTCTCGATGCGTTGTCTGACGTGATTTCCGACCGCGGGGCTTCGACATGAACCAGCGTCTCGTCCCTCGCTTCCCTGCTGCGCACTCCTCCCAAGCAGACCGCGCAGAGCCTGCCGCGCCGGCCCAAAACCCTTCCGTGGCCGGCGCGGCTTTTTCCCACTACACCGAATCCTGTCCGGACGCCTTCCACGGACAGGCCAGTGCCGCGCCGGATGTGCCACCCCCCGCATCCGGCGCGGTTCACCGCACAAGCCATGCCATCCACCTGCCCGAGCACGTCATGGTGCTGGTGCGGGCGATCGCCGCCTATGAGCGCTGCGACAACGAACAGGCCGTTTTCATCGCGCTGCGCGAATATGCCGGCACAATCGGTCTGTCCGTTCTGGCGCGCGCTGTTTTCGACGAAGCCGAGCGTGCGCGCGAAGGCGTGCTGACCGACCTGCCGCCTTACCAGCGTTGCGGCGTCAATCGTTTCAAAGGCGGCGGACCATGAGAGCATCTGTTTGCGGGCCTCCATTCATGTAGCGCCCACTCTTTGACCCATCCGACCCCGGCCGGCACGGAAATCTTTTGAAGAAAGATTTCCTTGACAGGCGGAGCTTTGCCCGAGGGACCGATCATGTCCAAAACCAGACCGACGACTGACGAAGACCGCGCTGAAATCAAGGCGGCAACGCGCGATTCTCTGCGCAGGGTGCGCGCCAACAAGTTTGCCCTCGTCACCCGTTACGAGGAATCGGAACTCTCCAAGTTTGGCAGCATGGCGGAGGCCGACCGGTTCATGCCGGCCGACGTCATCGCCGACCTTCAGCTTGAATTTCCGCGCGGCGTCGCGTCGCCGCTGCTCGAAACGCTGGCGGCGCTTGCTGGACTGAAGCTTGTCCCACTCGACGACGAACCGGACGGCGACAGCGTCGAGATCGGCGACGTCGACCGGGTGATGAAAGAAGATGGTGAGGCCAAGTCGGCGGCGCTGAAGGCAATAGGCGCGACCGACCTTTCGATCGTGCGCACGGCCAAGAAGGAGGCGATCGAGGCGCGCGACGCCTATGGCCGTCTGGTCCGCACCCTGACCGGGCAGAAGCGCCGGCTGCTGGCAAGGGCGGTCTGATGCGGACCGTTGCCGACATGCTGCAAGGCATCGATCCGCCATTGGCGCCGGGCGGCAATGCAATCGGCCGCGTGCTGGCCGACCTGGACACCCATCAGTGCCGGTTCCCGCTGCGCGGCGAAGGTGTCGCCACTCGCTTTTGCGCCGCGCAAGTGTCCGAAGCCGACTGGCTGCCGGGCGCTCCCGGGCGCTGCTACTGCCGATTCCACCGCCGCCTGACCGAAGGGCGCGGCACCGGATCCGAGCGCGCCGCGCCGCGCGTGCTGGAAAGGCTGGCCTGATGTTCGAGCCGGCCGAGCGCAAGCAGTTCGCCATCCAAGTCTCGCCGAAGGTGTTCGACGCCGTCACCAAGCGCGCCCGTGAGCAGGGCCTGACGCCGACAGGCTACGCCAAGCTGCTGTTCGAGGCAGGCTTCGCCGCCCGCATCGGCCAGGAGCGCGCTAAGCCCGTCGACGATGCCGAGCTGGACCGCCAGGTGACGCTGGTTTTCGCCTGCGCCGGTCATGGTGACGTCGCCGCGATCAAGAAAGCGACGGGCGTGGCCGAGGTGACCATCGAACGAATCCTGAAAGCCTGGCGCAAAACAGGGGCGAAAGCATGATCCATTCCCTTCCGGCCGCCTGCGCAGTTGGCCTTGCCATAGGCGGCATGGCGCTCGGCATTGTTGCGATCTGCGCCACCGACGCGTGGCCGCACGATGCAAAGCCAACCGCCGTCAAGCTGCAGGGCTGGGCTTATCCGTTCTCCTGCTGCTCCGGCTACGACTGCCGCGAGGTGGCAGACGCCGACATCGTCGAGGGCGCGCGCGGCTACGAAATCCGCCGCACCGGCGAGCTGATCAACATGTCCGATCCAAAGATCAAGCAGAGCCCGGACGGAAAGTTCCACTGGTGCTCGGTCGCCGGCGCCAATGACGGCAAAACCATCTGCCTTTTCGTGCCGCCGCGGGGGTTTTGATGGGCGCGTTTCATCGGGCAGAAAACATCGATCAGGCCGAGGCCATCTACCGGTTTTCCGTGCGGTGCGACCGCACCATGAACGCCAGGATCGAGGCGGCAGCACGCAAGGCCGGCATGAGCGTGACCGCCTTCGTGCAGCGGCACTTCGAGAGCATCCTCGATGCCCGGCCGAATGCGCCGAAGCTGGCCACTTTCGACGCGGCGGCATTCGATGCGGTCGCGTTCAGCAAGCGCCATCACGTCGCGCTGATGGCCGCGAAGCTGTGGTGCGCGCTTCGCGTCCATGCCGACGAAACCGGCAAGGTCCAGCGCTTCCAGACGCTGCTCGCTGAAGACATCGGCTGCGACCATGCGTCTACCGGCCGGCTGGCCAAAACGCTGATCGATGCGGGCCTGCTGGAGACGGTGCGCAAAGGCAAGATGGGCGTCGGTGCAACTTATCGCGTCATCGGCGAGGGCTCTGAACGATGAACCTGCCGCTGAAAGACCGGCTGGCGCTGGCTTGCGTGACCCTCGATTTCCTCGCCAAGATCATGCGCGGCGAAGACGACGACGGCCAGGCACGCAGCCTCGCCAATGACGTCGGATATATCGGCGAGCGCGTGCGTGAGCGGCTGAAGGCCGAAGAGAAAAATAACCTCAATCCTGGGAAGTCAACCAAAGACGCTCTTTCACTGCTTCGCTCGCTGCGGTTGCCTGCCGGCCCGGAAAAGGCAGTGCAGCAGGCGATCGAGGATGCCTTCACAGCGGCCGGCATCGCCTTTCGTCGCGAAGCGAGGCTTTCGCCCACCGACGTCATTGATTTCATGGTCGGCGAAGTCGGCATCGAGGTGAAGATCAAGGGGGCTGCCCGCGCGATCCTGCGCCAGCTCGAGCGTTATGCCGGCCATCCTGAGATCGGCTCTTTGATCCTCGTCTCGTCTGTCGCCATGGGGTTGCCATCATCGATCAACGGCAAGTCTGTCGATGTCATTTCGATGGGGCAGGCGTGGCTGTGAATATGCTTGCGCGCCAGGGAAAAACCTACGGGCAGCTCTCACGCCGCGAGGGCAAGTGGCAGATTTCCGGCCTGCCGCCGCATGTCTCTCTGAAATTCAAGACGATGTTCGCGCGTGTGTCCAAGACCGCCGCGCGCGACTTCAGCCTTGCCGATACACCGGACGCCTGCAGCGATCTCCGGTGGTTCATGCAGCGCTATCCACTGGCAATGGAGGCGAGCGATTGCGAAAGGCTGGAGCGCGGACATCTGCGCGCCCTGGACCATGCCGGCTATGTCGAGCAAGTGCTGTCGCCGGACTGGCTGCCGCCGGTCATGGCGCGCTTTCGCGACGGCGTTGCGCCCTATCCATTCCAGGCGCAGGCAGCGGTCATTGCCGCGCGTCTTGGCCGCCTCCTCCTGCTCGACGATGTCGGCCTCGGCAAGACGATCTCGGCGCTGGCGGCAATCCTGCAGTCCGGTCACATGCCCGCGGCCGTGGTGGTTCAGGCGCATCTCGCCGATCAATGGGCGGAAGAATATATCCAGGCGTTCACGACGCTCACCTGTCACGTCATCAAGGGCACCAAGCCCTACGTGCTGCCGCCGGCCGACATCTATATCTTCCGCTATTCGAACATCGCCGGCTGGGTCGACGTCGCGGCAACCGGCATCTTCAAGGCGGTCGTCTTCGACGAGATCCAGGAGATGCGGCACGGCAAGGGCACGGCGAAAGGTCAAGCCGGCCATGTGTTCGCCGAGGCTGCCCGGCTCAGAATGGGGCTGACGGCAACACCGATCTACAATTACGGCTCGGAAATCTTCAATGTGGTCGAGCTGATCGCACCCGGGTCGCTCGGCACGTGGGGTGAATTCCTGCTGGAATGGTGCACCAGCCATGGCAGTCACTGGGTGGTGAAGGAACCGGCCGCGCTAGGCGCATTCCTGCGCGAAGCGAGCATTGCTATCCGTCGCACTGAAAATGACGTCGCCGGCCAGATGCCGCCCGTCAATGTGCTTCTGCATCATGTCGAATACGACCAGCAGGTCGTCGACAACGTCGCTGCCGAAGCGCGGCTTCTCGCTAAACGCGTTATGACAGGATCCTTTACCCAGCGGGGCCAGGCCGCTCGCGAACTCGACATGATGGCCCGCCACAGCACCGGCATGGCCAAGGCCGCCGGCGTCGCAACACTGATCAGGTTGCTGGTTGAAAGCGGCCTCAAGGTGCTGGTCGCTGGCTGGCATCGCGATGTCTACGACGTCTGGATGAAGGCCTTGGCCGACCTCGGGCCGATGATGTACACGGGCAGCGAAAGCCCCGCCGCCAAGCGCCGCACCAAAGCGGCTTTCGTCGAAGGTTTCTGTCCGCTCATCTTCATGTCGCTGCGCTCCGGCGCTGGCCTCGATGGCCTGCAGCATGCCTGCCACACGGCGGTGATCGGCGAACTCGACTGGTCGCCACAGGTGCACCGCCAGTTCATCGGACGTCTGCGCAGACCCGGCCAGAGAAAGCAGGTCGACGCCTTCTACGCGCACACCAATGGCGGCAGCGATCCGGTGCTGGTCGAGCTTCTTGGCCTGAAATCCGCGCAGTCGGCCGGGATCGTCGATCCATTCCAATCGCAGCCCGTCCAGCAGGCGCACGACGACACGCGCGTCAAAAAGCTGGCGGCGGCATACCTTGGAGAAGCGGCATGACCGATCTTCTGCCGCATCCGCTGGCCGAACTGTTTCCGATGCTGCCGGATGCAGAAATCGCGCTGCTGGCCGACGACATCTGCACCAATGGGCTCAATCATCCGATCGTGCTTTACGAGGGCAAGATCCTCGACGGCCGCAACCGGCTTGCCGCCTGCGAATTCGGCCAGCTGGAACCCACCTTCGTCGACTATGGGGGCGATGATCCGCTCGGCTTCGTGCTGTCGGAAAATCTACGCCGCCGGCATCTGACCGAAAGCCAGCGCGCCATGGTGGCGGCGCAGATCGTCGACTGGGATATCGGCATCAATCAGGCCACCGCCGGGCCTGCAAATTTGCAGACCCGCAAGGCGGCCGAACGGCTGTCGATCTCCGAGCGCGCGGTAGCCGCCGCCAAGCGCATTCGCGACCATGGCGCGGTGGAGCTCGTCCAGGCGATCCGCGACGGGCGCGTGTCCGTACATGCCGGCGAGGCGATTTCGGACCTGGGGCTGGAAGCGCAGCGCGAGGTGCTGGCGCGTGAGGAAAAACAGATCGTGGCGCGGGCGAAGGAAATCCGCGCCGAGCGACAGCGGCTTCGCCACGCGGTGCGCCTGACGCATATGGAGATGGTGCGGGAAACCGGCCGTGCCACCGCGCCGGGCAAACTGCAGCGCCAGTACCCCGTCGGCTATGCCGACCCCCCTTGGAAGTTCGGTGTCCGCTCGGAAGTGACCGGCCGCGAGAAGAGTGCGGAAAACCACTATCCGACGATGACGACCGACGAGATCATCGCGCTGTTTCGCGAGCTAGATCCGTTCACCGAAAACGCGGTGTTCTTCTGCTGGGCGACCAACCCGATGCTGCTGGACGCGCTGCGCCTGCTTGAAGCGCTCGGCTTCAGCTATGTGCATCACTGGGTCTGGGACAAGGAAGTCGCCGGCACCGGCTATTGGGGCCGCGACCGCCACGAGATCCTGCTGATCGGCCGCCGCGGCGACATTGCCGCACCCTTGCCCGGCTCGCAGCCCGAAACCGTTCACAGCGAGCGCAAGACAAAACATTCGGCCAAGCCGGATTTTTACGCCGAGACAATCGAGCGGCTGTTTCCCGGCGTTGCGCGGCTGGAGATGTTCTGTCGCTCGCCGCGCCCAGGCTGGGATAATTGGGGGTTTGAGGTTGGCGAGGCGGCGGAACCGGACGTCGATCCGAAGCTGATCGAAACCGTCGCCAAGGGCATGCAGACCGAGATCGGCCGCAAGGCCCTGGTCAAGGCGCTGGACGTGCTGATCGAAGCCGAGGATGCGCCCAAGCCGAAGCGCGGTCGGCCGCGCAAGGCGGTGCCGGCATGAACGCTTGGCCAGTGATTGCACCTTGCCGCCTTGGCGAAATCGCGCTCGATCTGCCGATTCCGCAATTGGTGGCGGCCTTCCTTGCAGTGGCGCGTCCATGGGAGATTGGTTTCCTCGAAGACGTGGAGCATGCCACCGCCCGGAAGGATGCGCATGCGTACAAAATGAGCGTGAACGGCGAGCTCGGCCCGCTCGTCGTCGATCATGAACGTGGTGGCGGACACATGCTCACCATGGAGGCCACGCGCGAATTCGAGCGGCTCGGGCTGGTGATCTGTCAGTGGCCGAAATGCGATGGCAGCTGTGGCATCGAAGATGACGATGACGAATGGCCATCGCCGCCAGGCGACTGCTTCTGCGACGATGCCGAGCCGAGTGTTTCACTTTCCGAACGCGGAATGGCGATTCTGACCGCTTCAAAGGCGGTGCCGGCATGAGCTCAGTCACCATTCGCATTTTGTCGCTCGACGGCAATGTCCAGGACATTCAGGTCGAAGCGGAGCTGATCGGTGGCTTCGCCTTGCACTTAGCAGCTGGCATCGCAGTATCCGACGGATCGAGTGCTTTCGCGATAACCCATCGTTTCACCGGCAATCGCGTCACACCGTTCTATTTCGAGTCAATGGCCGATGCGCGGGCCGCCGCAACTGCGATTCTCGCTCTGCCGGTCGACTGGTCGAAGCGCGACTGGCAGCCAGACAAAGTCGGTTACATTCGCAATGCCGTGGTCGCGGTTTCGAACCTGTGCAACGGCTTCCTGATCGAAGAAGCGATTAGCCAACCTGCAGCGGGATCCGCATGAACGCGCCCCTCAAGCTTGGCGACGATCCGTATCTCGCCTTCTTGCGCGGCAAGATGCAACTGGCGAAAGCCGACGGCTTCGACGTCGCGCCGGAGGCAATCAATCCGGCCGGCGCGCCGCATTGCAAGGCGATCGTGCGATGGGCGCTAAAGGGCGGCAGCCGCGCCATCTTCGCATCGTTCGGCTTGCACAAGACTTTCATGCAGATCGAACTGATGCGCCTGGTCGGGCGGTTCGCGCCTGGCCTGCGCTTGATCGTCATCCCGCTCGGCGTGCGGCATGAATTCTTCGCCGAGGCGGAAGAGCGCTTTCAGGGCGATTGGGCCGTCAAGCTGAAGTTCATCCGCTCGGATGCCGAAATCGACGGCGACGACACGATCTATCTGACCAATTACGAGAGCGTGCTGGCCGGCAAGATCGACGTGTCGCGGTTTGTAGGGGCCAGCCTCGACGAGGCGGCGGTGCTGCGCGGCTACGGCACAAAGACCTTCCAGACGTTCCTGCCGCTGTTCAAGGCGGTTCGCTTCAAGTTCGTCGCCACCGCGACGCCGTCGCCGAACCGCACCAAGGAACTGATCCACTATGCCGGCTTCCTCGGCGTGATGGACACCGGCCAGGCGCTGACGCGCTTCTTCCAGCGCAATTCGGAGAAGGCCGGCGACCTGACGCTGTTCCCGCACAAGGAAGATGAATTCTGGCTGTGGGTGCACAGCTGGGCGGTTTTCCTGCAATCGCCTTCCGATCTCGGCTTTCCCGACGAAGGCTATGTGCTGCCGCTGGTGAAGGTGAACTGGCATGAGGTGCCGGTCGACCATTCGACGGCCGGCTATGACCGCGACGGGCAGGGCCTGCTGATCCGCAATGCCGCGCTCGGCGTCACCCAGGCGAGCGCCGCCAAGCGCGACAGCCTGGCCGCGCGGATCGCCAAGATGGTCGAGCTGATCGCGCAGGATCCGGAGGCGCACCGCATCCTGTGGCACGACCTCGAGGACGAGCGCCGGGCGATCGAGGCGGCGGTGCCGGGGGTGCGCTCGATCTATGGCACGCAGGGGCTTGAGGCGAACGAAAAGCACGCCATCGGCTTCAAGGACGGCAAGTTCCGCGACCTCGCGACCAAGCCGGAAATGTCGGGCGCCGGCAACAATTTCCAAAAGCATTGCCACTGGGCAATCTTCGTCGGCGTCGGCTTCAAGTTTCACGATTTCATCCAGGCGGTGCACCGGATCGTGCGCTTCGGCCAGGTGCATGAATGCCGGATCGACATCATTTTTTCGGAGGCCGAGCGCGAGGTTCGCCGCAACCTCGAGGGCAAGTGGGCCGAGCACGAAAAGCTGATGGCGCGCATGGCCGAGATCATCCGGCGCTATGGGCTGGACGGCCTGCCGCTCGATGACGTGCTGTCGCGCTCGATCGGCGTGGCGCGGCGCGAGGAGCGCGGCGAATCCTTCCTGATCGCGCATAACGATGCGGTGCTGGAGGCACGGCAGACGGCCAGCGCCAGCATAGGCGAGATCGTCACCTCGATCCCGTTCGCCAACCATTACGAATACACGGCGAGCTACAATGATTTCGGCCATACCGACGACAACGGCCACTTCTGGGCGCAGATGGATTTTCTGACGCCGGAGCTGTTCCGGATCCTGAAGCCTGGCCGGCTGGCCTGTATCCACGTCAAGGACCGGGTGCTGTTCGGATCGGTGACCGGCGAGGGCGTGCCGACCGTCTCGCCTTTCCATGCCGAGGCGATCTTCCACTACCTCAAGCACGGTTTTCAGTTCGTCGGCATGATCACCATCGCCACCGACGTAGTGAAGGAAAACAACCAGACCTATCGGCTGACCTATTCCGAGATGATGAAGGACGCCACCAAGATGGGCGTCGGCTGTCCGGAATACGTGCTGCTGTTCCGTCGGCCGCAGAGCGACCTTTCGCGCGGCTATGCCGATGAGCCGGTGGTGCACGACAAGCCGCTGGTTATCGCGCCGGACGGCTCGCATGAACGCTGGAGCGACGGCGACCGCCGGCCGCAGGTTCCGGCCAGCGGCTACACGCTGGCGCGCTGGCAGCTCGACGCGCACGCCTTCTGGCCGTCTTCCGGCAACCGGCTGCTGACCACCGATGAGCTGGTGCGGCTCGGCCCGAAACCGCTGCGCGCGCTGTTCCAGAAGGTCAGCGAAGAAGCGGTCTACGATTTCGAGATGCATGTGAAGCTCGGCGAGGAACTGGCCGCGCGCGACAGCTTGTCGAAAACCTACATGACGCTCGATCCGCCATCGAAGCATGATGCGGTCTGGACCGATGTCGTGCGCATGCTGACGCTGAACGGCGAGCAGGCGTTCAAGAACCTGGAAAAGCACGTCTGCCCGCTGCAGTTCGACATCGTCGACCGGCTGATCGACCGCTACTCGAACAAGGGCGACATCATTTACGACCCGTTCGGCGGGCTGATGACCGTACCCTATCGGGCCATCCTGAAGGGCCGGCGCGGGCAGGCCTCCGAGCTGTCCGCCACTTACTTCCATGACGGCACGCATTACTGCCGCAAGGCCGAAGCGCAGATGGCCGTGCCGACCATGTTCGACATGCTGGGCATCGGTGACGAGCTGGAGGCGGCGGAATGACAATAACCGCCGCACTCTTCCGCGACATTATCGCCGCGCTTGGTGAGCAAGCAGCCGACGACATCGCGTGGTCGGAAAACCTCCAGCCGCCGACGGATTCCGAAGACTTCGCGTCGGAAGCGATCTTCGTCATCTGCAATTCCGGTATGAAGAACACCATCGCGGTCAAGATATTCGCTAAGGTCATGACGGCCATACAGGGCGGCATCAGCGCCTTCGCTGTCTTCCGCCATCCAGGCAAGGCCAAGGCGATCGACACCATCTGGCGAACGCGGGATGACCTGCTTGCGGCCTATCTCGCCGCACCTGACAAGATTGAGTTCTGCGCTTCGCTGCCGTGGATTGGCGGCATCACGAAATACCACCTCGCCAAGAACTTTGGCGCTGACGTCGCCAAGCCGGACGTCCATCTGCAGCGCCTCGCCGATCGTGAGGGAATCACTGCTCAAGCGCTCTGCGAAAGACTTGCTGGCGAGTCCGGATACCGAGCTGCCACGGTCGACGTCGTGCTGTGGCGCGCCTGCGCCAACGGCGTCCTCAATTCCCGAACGGGCGAGTTCTTGGGCGCTCCCTCTGGTGAGCAGGTTGCGCAGGGAGAGCTTGGGCTGTGACATCTGACACGTCCATCCTGCGCGCCATGGCCCGCCTGCGAAAGGCGCTGGAAAAACGCATGCGCATGGATGATCGCGCCGAGGAGTTGTCCGCGCGCGAGGGAAGGCCGATCCGTTCCGGCAGGCTTGCAGCCTATGACACCGCCCGGCTGGGCCGCAGGCTGCGGCCGATGCTGGAATATGACGGGCGCGGCTGGAAGGCATTGGCTGACGAGATCGGCGTGACCTCACCGGACCTGTCGCGGGTCATGGCCGGGCAGGACATCGCTGCCGGAAAAGTCTTCGCCATCTGCGACTGGGCCGGCCTCGATGCCCGCTCATTCTATCGCCCGCCGCTGGGCGCCGCGCCACCGCGCAAGCGAGCAAGGCGCGGGCGGATGTTTCACGGGAAAAGCACTGAAACAGGAGTTGGGCCATGACGCATTCCAGCGATGCGATAGACCCTTTCGTGCGCCGCATGCGCAATGCGGAAAGCGATTCCGCGCGCGCGGCGGTGCTGCTGGAAGCGCCGGTATTCACGCTTATGCGCTGGCGCCAAGTGTTCGAACTGTACTGCCGACTCGCCGCATTCGACGAGGGAACCGACTATCTCGCGGTGCTGGCGGAGACGCTTGGCAAGCCACGCCATCGCGGGAACCTCGCCGGCACCATGCCGATGGCCGGCGCAACGGCGACGCTGCTCGGCGTGCTTGATCAGGCGGGAGGCGGATCGTGAGCGCGGTCGGCAAGAATGTCGATCCGCTGGCGCGCGCGCTGGCACCTGTGGTGCGGGAAATGCTGATCGCCGAGGTCGAGAGGCTTGCTGCGGCGATGCCGGCGGCAAAGCCCAAGGCCGCCAGCAAGGCCGATGACGACATCATGGAAGCCTGCCGCCAGGTGGCCAGTGCCGCCGACAGGCTGGCGCAGGCAAAGTTCGGCGTTGGCGAGATCGCCGCGCGCAAATCGCTGGAACGGGCTGCGACCTTTCTAGGCCGCGCCATGCGCAAGCACGGGCGGATGCCATGAGCGTCGACCTCTTCGGCCACGATGCGATGCAGCGCGACGCCACCTTTCACGGTGACGACCGCGTCACGCTAACGCGTGCTTGGGGACCGGGGCCAAAGGCGTGCTTTATCGGCTGCAATCCGTCGAGGGCCGGCAAGAAGGTCGATGATCCGACTTGCCTTTGGTGGACGGCATGGTCGCAAATCTTCGGCTACGGCCGCTATGTCGCGGTGAATATGTATCCGTTCGTGACCAGCAGCCCGGCCGAATGCCGCAAGATGGCGGATTGGGAAAACAATGGCCCCGACTGGTATGCGCGTGACGCGCTTTTGCACAACCTCGATATCGTGGTTCAAGAAGCCAAGGCCGCCGACATCGTCATCGCCTGTTGGGGCGCCATCGCGTGGGATAGCGACTGGATCGAGCATGTAATCGAGCACATCCAGTCCGGCGAAGCGCCGTGGCCTGACCTCTATTGCTTTGGAACGACCGCCAGCGGCGCGCCAAAGCATCCGATGGCGCGTGGCGTCCACCGGATCGCTCGTGATCAGAAGCCCATCCTTTGGAGGGCTGCAGCATGAACGCCGTCGCGCTCTCTCCCGATGCCGCTCGCCTGCGCGCCATCCGCGCGGCCCTGGCGTCGATCGAGCCGGCTGTGTGGACGCGCGTGCACGGCGCGGCTGGCGCGTTCGTGGAATCGCGCGGCGAGATGGGAGAGCTGTTCGTGCTCGCGCGCTTCGATGAGGCGACGATCGACGAGATCGCCTTCGTAGCCGACGCGCCGGACACGGTGCGATTCCTGCTGCAGCTGCTCGATGCCGCCTTCCGCGAAATTCGCCAATTGCGCGGCCTTCCAGAACCGCGCCGGGCCGATCAGCAACGCGGTGAACCGATGGCGCGCGACGTGAAAAACTTCGCCGCCGAATGCGCGATGAAGTGTCAGGACGCGGCCTTCAAGGTGTTCCTGCATGAGGTGCACGGGCTGGAAAAGCCGCTGACCGATGAGCGCGTGGCACAAAAAGTACGCTCGCTGCTCGGCGTGCAATCACGAAAAGAACTGAACAATGGCGGGCGGGCAAGCGAGGCGTGGACAGCGCTGCGCGGCAGCTTTTCCGCATGGCTGAAGGCGGGACGATGAATGTGGCTCTATGTCCCGGACATATCGACATCCTCTCCATTTGCACCGGCGGCGGCGGACTCGATCTCGGCGTCGAGCTGGCAATTCCAGGCGCTCGCAGCGTCGTGCTCGTGGAGAGGGAAGCCTTCGCCGTCGCGCAACTGGTTTCAGCGATGGAACAAGGTCTCCTTCATCCAGCACCTGTGTGGAGCGATGCCAGAACCTTCGATGGCCAGCGCTGGCGTGGATGCGTGGACGGCCTCATTGGCGGCATCCCGTGCCAGGCTCATTCCCTTGCCGGAAAGAAGCGAGGCAGCCTCGACGAGCGCGACCTCTGGTCACCCGCGCGCCGCATCATCGTCCAAGCCCGCCCATGGTTCGTCCTCATCGAAAACGTCGGCGGCATGCTCTCGCCGGGGGATGACGACATCGCTGGAGCCGAAAGAGTTTGGCGAGACCTTCGCAAGCTGGGTTTCTCGGTTGAGGGCGGACTGTTCACGGCGGCAGAAGTCGGCGCGAGCCACGAGCGCGAGCGCATCTTTATCCTCGGCGTGGCCGACCCCGGACGCGACCAACAGAGTTCGGGACGAGGAGACGCTGGCGAAGTGCGCGGCATTCCGGAAGCGCAATGCAGGGCAGAACACGGTGCCGCTGTACCTAGCGGAAGTGGCGCAGAACTGGCCAACGCCGTCGGCGCGGGATTGGAAGGGATCCAACCAGGAAGACATGCACGATCGAGGATCGAAAGGCGCGCCGCTGAACGAGACAGCGGTTCTGTGGTCAACGCCTCGCGCGACGGACGGCGAGAAGGGCGGCCCGAACCAAAGCTTCAGGAACGGGACGGGCCTGCCGCTGCCTTCACAGGCGCATCAATGGTCGACACCATCGGTGGCGGACACCACGGGCGGCAGGATGACGAGATCCGGCGAGCGGTCAAACGAACTTCTTCTCAAGGGGCAAGCGGCGATCCTCTCGGACCAATGGGCGACGCCGCGCGCCATAGAGGGCGAGAAGGGTGGTCAGTGGCAGAACGCCAACAAGCAGCAGACGAAACAGACGTTGACGCTGACGGGGCAGGCGAAGGCTATCTATTCCCCCCTGGCCCAAGTGACCGTGAAAACTGGCAAGCCGCACTCGAAAGAGCGCCGCAGCTTGAACCCGCTTTTCGTCGAGTGGCTGATGGGCTGGCCTCCCGGCTGGACGTTGCTCGCGTGGACCGACTTAGGATGCTCGGCAACGGCGTTGTGCCGCTACAGGCAGCGTATGCGGTTCGCACTCTCGCAACTCGCCTCGCCGGCCGAGGCTCCGCCGGCGCAGCTCGCCTTGTTCGGATGATGGAGGCGCAGCGATGATCACTTCGCCTTGGGAAAGCGCTCGAACAGTTCGAGGAACACTTCCAGCCATTCGGGAATCTCGCGCTCGCCTGCCTTCCAGCGCCGCACCGTGCGGGCATCGACGCGGATGCGGCGGGCCAGCGGCGACTGCCAGTCGTCGCCATAGAGCGCCTTGGCGCGGCTTTCCAGTTCTGCAGGGGTCATGCGATCGGCACGATCTCGACCGAAACGACGCGCACTGTGCCGCCCGTCTCACGGCTGATCAGGTCGCGGCCGATCTTGCGGCGCTCGCCGATAGCATAGTTCTCCGCTGTGGCGGCGCTGCGCGTGTCGTGGCGATGCTGGCTGCCGTCGGCGTATGTCGAGACGACTGCGTGCGTCTTCGGCGCGGCCAAAGCTGCCTTGATCAGCGCCGCTGTGCGCGGGTCCATGTTTGCGAAATTGTCTGGTGTCTGCTGGTCCGTCACGTCAAGTCCTCCGGTTTCGATGCTGATTGTGTAGGACCATTGGCCCTATGTGTCAAGGGGGAAGCATGAGCGCCGGCGTCATGACGAATCCGTACCTGATCACCGGCCCCGCGCTGATCTCGTTCTCTGGCGGGCGCACCAGCGCCTTCATGCTGCATGAGATACTGCGCGCGCATGGTGGCACGCTTCCCGAAGACGTGATTGTCGCCTTTGCCAACACCGGCAAGGAGCACCTGAAAACGTTGCGCTTTGTCCACGAATGCGAGACGCGATGGGGCGTCCGTATCCATTGGGTGGAGTGGCGCAAGGGGACGCCAGGATTCGAGGAAGTCGGCTACAACAGCGCATCACAGCGCGGCGAGCCATTCCGGGCGTTGATCGAGAGCAAGCAGCGGCTGCCAAACGGGCATGAGCGGTGGTGCACCGAATACCTCAAGGTTCTGCCGATCTTTGCACTGATGCGCCACCAACTCGGGCTTGAACCGGGCGGCTACGAAGAGGTGATCGGCCTGAGAGACGACGAGGGCCTTCGCATTTTCAGCGGCATGGAAAGGGCGGCAAAATCCGGTCGTTCCGTCACCTATCCTTTGGCAAAGGCGAAGGTGCGCAAAGCCGATGTTTGGCGCTTCTGGCTCGGCGAGAACCTGGACGCGAGACGATTGGGGCACCCGCTGCCGCAAGGTTTCGACCTCGGCCTGCACGCTTGGGAGGGCAACTGCGATTTCTGCTTCCTCAAAGGGAAAGGGATACGAAAGCGCATCATTCGCGACAATATGGTTGTGCCTGCATGGTGGGCAGCACGAGAGCTTGCTACCGGCGGACAATTCGACAAGCGCGACAGTGTGGAAGATCTGATCGGTCAGGTTCGCAAAACGCCAAGCCTGTTCGATTCCGCCGACGACGAAGAATACGACGTTGAGTGCGGCCTTCACTGCGAGGTGGCGGCATGAGCCAAGGGTTCGACATCGGCCATTGGTCTGGCGGCCTCGCTGAGTGGACTGATGATGACACCGCGTATCTGTCGGTAGCCTTTACCTGGCGGCTAAACGACGCCTATCAGCGCGCCTGCTGGTATAAGGCGGCCGGCTACAAGGTCCGCGCCGGCGGGCCTGGCATCTTTACGCGCAAGCATTTCCTTGCCGATGTCGCCGAGATCGGTGGCTCGATCCCTGATGCGGTCGTGCATCACAATCCGATGGCGACCTTCGCCAGCCGCGGCTGCCCGGTCGGATGCTGGTTCTGCATCGTGCCGAAGCTCGAGGGCAAGACGTTCACGCTCATTCCGGATTTTCCGGTTCGGCCTGTGCTCTGCGACAACAACCTGTCGGCGCTGCCGGCCGACTTTCAGGATCACGTCATCAGCCGCTATCGCGCTGCTGGCGTGCCGCTTATGGACGCCAACTCAGGCTTCGAGCCGCGCACCTTCGACGACGAGGTTTTCGCGCGCTGGTCGACGATCAATGTCGGGCCGTGGCGCTTCGCCTATGACGACCAGGCCGAGCGGCCATTCGTCGAGCGCGTCATGCACATGCTGCGCGATGTACCGTCGCGCAAAAAGCGGGTCTACGTGCTGGTCGGCAACGAACCGATGGCGGCCTGCATCGAGCGCGTGCGCGAGGTGATCGCATGGGGCGGCGAGCCGCACGTTCAGCCGTATATGAAGCTGAATGCCCTTGAGCGGCGCGCGCATGTCCGCTTCGACTGGTCGGAGCAGAGCCTTCGCGATCTGGCGCGCTGGGCTAACCGATACCTCTACAAATACACCGATTTCGAAGGCTATCAGCGCTCGGCGAAGTCGCCGCCGCGTGCCGGGGATCGGCCGGCTGACCTGTTCGACGTGGCGGTGCCGGCATGAGCGGTCTTCACCGGATTCCGATCGAACTTGCTGAGGCCAATGCCTTCGTCCGGCGAGTGCACCGGCACCTCGACGAGGTGGTGGTTGGTCACAAGTTCTCGCTCGGTGCTGTGCTCGACGACGCGATCGTGGGCGTGGTGATCGTAGGCCGACCTGTCGCGCGCGGCCGGCAGGATGGCTGGACGCTGGAAATCACCCGATTGGCCACGGACGGCACGCGCAACGCCTGCAGCTTCCTCTACGGCGCTGCCTGCCGCGCCAGCTTCGCGCTCGGCTACCGCCGTGTCGGCACCTATACGCTGGCGCACGAGCCCGGCACGTCGCTCGTCGCCGCGGGGTTCCGCCTGGTCGGCGAGGTCAAGGGCAGGTCTTGGGATAGTCCGGGCAGGCCGCGCGTCGACAAGGCCCCGATGGAAAACAAGCTGTCTTGGGAACGCATTGCATGAGCCACGCCGCGACAAAATGGGCGTTCGACCAGCCCGAACTGCATCGCGACATGAAGCCCTCGGAATGGGCCGTGTTGATGGTGCTTGCCGACTGCCATAATCCGGTCAACGGCTGCTTCCCGAGCCAGGACTACATCTGCAGCAAGACGAACCTTGCCGAGCGTGCCGTGCGCGATCAGCTCACCCATTTGCGCGAGCGCGGCCTGATCGATTGGGACGCTGTCCGCGAGAACGGCAAGCGCGGTTCAAACCGTTACCGGCTGGGCTTTGAGAAAGACTTTCAACCGGCAAATTCTGCCGGTAGCTCCGAGCCCGCCGCAACCGGCGAAATCGAGCCTGTTCAACCGGCAGATTCCGACAGTTTCAACCGGCAGAATTTGCCGCCTAACCTTGTAAGGGAACCGGTAAGTGAACCTGTTGAGAGAGAGCGCGAGCGCGAACCTGAAGATCGAAAAACGGTGGAGCGCTGGCTGAAGCGCATTCACCCGACATGGCCGACCTTCATCGCCGACAGCGGCAAGACCGCGCTCGCCGCGGCGATGGCGCTGACGGCGGAAGAACGCGAGGTGGCGGCCGACCGCATGGCCGATTATCTCGCCGCCGAGAAGGCTTCCGGCGGGCGCTGCGCCTTCGGCGTGTATCTCTCGGAAAAACGCTGGGAGCGGCTTGGACCTAAGCCGGAAGCACCGGAGAACCCGGCCTATGCGCCGGCCTTCGGGCCGGTATGGGCGGCGATCCGCATGCGCGACTTGGTCACCGGACCGAAGGCGCCGCCTGCGCCGCTGAAGGGCTGGGAAGAGAGCGCCATCGCCAACGGCAGGCTGGACCGGGAAACCCTGGAGAAGGGCAACCGGATGCGGGCAGGGTGGCCTATGGTCAACGCGCTGCACCAGGCAGCCGAGACGCGCGGGCTCGGCATTCACGGCTTCGGCCCCGCGGAAGAACGCCTCGGCAAGCTGTGTGAGTTCGTGCCGGTAGGCAGCGACGTCTGGAAGGCCTGGAAGCTCGAACACGACCTGCGCGGCTGGCCTTGGCTACCGGATCCCGGAACGATGCGCGGCGTGTATTTCCCGGCTGGCGGGCCGGCAGGACTGGAAGCATTTCGACAAGCGGTGCGAGGGACCAATGATGCACAGCAAGCGGCCGAGTGACGTGGAGCGTGCTTGGCTCGATAGCAAGGGCGATCCGATCAACATCGACTATGCCTGGCAGAAGAGCGATGAGCGAATCGCCCTGCGGCGCCGGGAGCGGGCGATGCTTGCTGCAGCCGGTATGGATGGTCCTGAGGCCCGTTGGTACGTGCTGCGCGTCGAGGAGAGGACCGACATAGCTGTGGATAAGGCACTCGACGATGCCAATGTAGAACGCTGGATGGCTATCAAATCGGTGCTGCCGCCACGGCGGAGCGACCGCAAGAAGCAGCGTTCCGAACCCGTCTTGATGGCCGCTTTGCCTGGTTATGTGTTCGTGCGCGTTGTCTCCACGCCTGCGACATGGGCGGCGCTCAAGACGGTCAAGGGCGTAGTAGACGTGCTTGGTGGAGCGGACAATCCGAAGCCGCTGAAGGCTGCAGAAATCCTTAAATTGCAAACCTTTATAGAGAAGAACCCGAGGGCTATAGAGGTGCTGACAAACGCGCTCAAGGTCGGCGACAGGGTCAGCATCGACGCTGGTCCCTTCGCATCCTTCGAGGCTATCGTGCTGGTGCTCGGGGATGCCGAGCGCATCAAGGTCGAGGCGTCACTATTCGGTCGGGCAACGCCGCTCGAGCTCGACCTTGCACAAGTCACCAAACTGGAATAGCGAATCCGACCCAGGATGATCCGACAGAGTCGCACCCGGCAGTAGCCGAGGGAAGCGCCAGCGGACCCAGGTGAAGCTAAGGGCGCGGCCCCATGTTTCCCCGCAATGGATAAGATTCCAGTGGCAAAGCTGAAGATGATGGCGCCGGCGATCCGGACCATGGACACGCGCACGGTCAAGGTCGCACCCAAGACTGCTGATGCGTTCTACCTGTCGCCCGAGTGGCGCAAGCTGATGGCAGAGATCATCGCCGAGCGTGGTCGCAGATGCGAGGACCCGCAATGCGATGGCAGGACCCATCGACCAGGCATGCGCGTGTTCGGTGACCACGTGGTCGAGCTCAGGGACGGCGGCGCGCCGCTCGACAAGCGCAACATCATGCTCCGGTGCGGAGCATCGCACACCAAGAAGACGCTGGCCGAGCGGGCCAAGAGGATGGCCGCCCGACCCTGATGGGGGAGGGGGGGTGAAATCTCTAGGGCCTTCATGGGGTCCGAACCGCTTGGGGCTAAGCCAGGGATTTCTTTTTCGATGAGCGAAATTTTGGACCTATTCGGTCACCCATCACGACCAGGCTACGGATCTCGCGGCCGGCCAGCGTACGAAGTGACAGAACGAGACCGCAACAAAATCAAGTTGTTGCTGGCGCTGGGCTGGACAATCCCACGGATGGCGAATGCGATCGACGCTTCGCCTGCGACCGTAAAGAAGTATTTTAAAGCCGAACTCAAGAAGCGAGACGCCATGCGAGATAGGCTCGATGCCCGGCGCGTCGAGCTGGCGATGGAGCAGGCGAACAGCGGAAACGTCGCCGCTCTGAAGGAGCTCGGAAAGATGATCGAGCGCAATGACATGATGTCATCGCATCTCATGGCGCACGGCATCATCGCCGGCCACGAAACGAAGGCTCCCAAGCTGGGGAAGAAGGAGCAGGCGCTGTTGCGCGCCAAGGCTCCCGATACCGAGACGCCGCTCGGCGAATTGATGGCCAGGCGCCAGGGCAATACGGACAACTCGATGAACTGACGACCTCCGCCGGTCGTGATTGATGCCTCGCAGCCACGAGGTTCAAGCGCGAGACGAAACATCTGGGCTCCATCGGCCCCGGTGAATGCGATCTCGCATTCCCCTGTGTAACTCGCGCTGGGCGTGGCTGACCGGGCGCTGATGGAGGCTTCTATGGAACTGGTCAAGTATGAGGCGGCCTGCCGCGCCGTGTCGCAGGCGAAGACGATCGACGAGGTCAAGGAGATCACCAACCGAGCTGAAGCCATGCGTGCCTATGCACGTCAGGCTCAGAACCGCGAACTTGAGATCGACGCGATGGAAATCCGGGTTAGGGCTGAGCGGCGGCTTGGAGAACTAAGCGCGACTGGCGTAGATTCAGCACGTATCGAAGCCTCCCGTGCAAGCCGGACGCGTATTTGTCAAAACTGCGGTACGAGCTTCCTGGCGCATCGCCCAGGCGTAGCGGCGCGCAAGGGAGAAAGTCGAAACGGCATCTTCTGTTCACGAGCTTGCATGCACGGCGATCAGGCGGCCGGAATCGCTTAGCCGACGATGTGGGATCTGAGCTGCGTCGACTGGGAAGACCGCATTCGGTCCGGCCAGTCCCTGATCCCCGACCTCGACCTGTTCGAGGATGAGGCGGACATCGCGGTCAAGTTCTTCGACGCGTTGCGCCTGCCAGACGTTCCTGGCCTGCCGCTGCTGCGCGACGCCGCTGGCCCCTGGTATCGGGACATCGTCCGCGCCGTTTTTGGCTCTCGCGACCCGGCCACTAACGAGCGGATGATCCGCGAAGTTTTCGCGCTGGTGCCAAAGGGCCAGTCCAAGACGACCTATTCGGGCGGCCTCATGGTCACCGCCATGCTGATGAACCTTCGCCCGCGGGCGGAAATGATGTTTGTCGGTCCGACGCAAGCGATTGCCGAGCGCGCCTACAGCCAGGCTGCCGGCATGATCGAAAACGATGTCGAGCTGAGCAAGCGTTTCGACTTGAAGGGCCACGTCAAGGAGATCCACGATCTCCTGAACAAGTCGGTCATGCGCGTCGAAACCTTCGACGTGAAGATCATCACCGGGGCGATGCCCGTCGTGGTGCTGCTCGACGAGCTCCACCTGCTCGGCAAGAACCCGCACGCCGCAAAGGTCATCCGCCAGATCCGAGGCGGCCTGGAGAAGAACGCGGAAGGGTTCTTCATGATCATTTCGACGCAGAGCGACGAACCGCCGGCCGGTGCGTTCCGCGATGAGCTGATCACCGCCCGCAAGATCCGCGATGGAAAGTTTCGTGGCCGCGACATCAGGGCCATGCTGCCCATCCTCTACGAGTTTCCTGAGGATATCGCTAAAGATCCCGTGCAATGGCAGGATCCGAAATATTGGCCGATGGTCATGCCGAACCTCGGCCGCTCGATGCGCATCGACAGTTTGACCCGCGATTGGGAAACGGAGCGGTCGAAGGGCGAAAAAGACATTCGCATCTGGGCGAGCCAGCATCTCAACATCGAGATCGGCATCGGCCTGAAATCTGACGGTTGGGCTGGCGCTGAATTTTGGGCCGTAGCTGAGGAACCAGAGCTCGACCTCGACAGCCTGATCGAACGCTCGGAGGTGATCGTCGTCGGCATCGACGGCGGCGGCCTCGACGATCTGTTCGGCGCCAGCGCGCTCGGCCGCGAGAAGGGCACCAAGACCTGGCTGGCGGTGTCGAAGGCCTGGTGCCACAAGAGCGTGCTTGAAAGGCGGCAGACGATCGCCGCCCGGCTGCTGGATTTCGCCAACCTCGGCGAGATCGAGATCATCGACGATGAGTTCGTCGACGTCGCTGGCTTGGTGACGCTGCTCGAGCCTTGCGAAGCACTCATGCTTCCCAAGGATGTCGCGGCCATTCTGGTCCTGGTGTCGAAGATCCTTGAGGCTGGCTTGCTTGCCGCCGTCGCAATCGATGCCGAAGGGCCATACGGCGAGCTGGCGGATGCATTGGCCCTCATCGGTGTGACGCAGGAAAATAAGAACCTGGTCGGCATCGGCCAAGGCTACAAGCTGATGAACGCCATCAAGACGTCCGAGCGCAAGCTCGCGAACGGCACGCTGAAACACCAACCCAGCCAGCTCATGAACTGGTGTGTCAGCAACATCAAAATCGAGCCGACGGCCACGGCGATTCGCGCCACCAAGCAAAACGCTGGCGATGCGAAGATTGATCCCGCCATGGCGCTGTTCGACGCCGTCTCGGTCATGGTGACGAATCCCGAAGCTGGCCGCTCTGTTTATGACGAACTGGCCGACAACGATGCGGATGCACCTGCAGAAGAGGTGCTTTCCAATGACGAAGAGGCGGCAATCCTGGCCAATCCTGCGCATCCGCGGTGGCAAGAGATGCGCGAAAAATTCGAGCGGCAGTTAGAAACCGCAGACGAGGACTTTTACTGATGTTCGATGGTCTCCGGAACAGCTTGGCGCGAGGGTTCGATATCCTCGCACAGCGCGTTTCGAGCGAGCCGCGCCATCCCGACGCACAGCGCGTGCGGGGCGGATCGCGAACGCTTGCCGGCGTTTCGATCACGCCCGATTCCGCCGTCACCATCGCGACGGTCTGGGCGTGCCTTCGCTACTTGTCCCAGACGGTCGCGGTTCTGCCCTGGCACGCGATGAAAGACGGCGTCAAAGGTGCGGAGATCCAGTCAAAGAATTCCGTCGACTACCTGATCAACAAGCGGCCGAATCCTGAATGGTCCTCTTTCCAGTTTCGTGAGACCCTTACCCATTGGGCGCTCCGCTGGGGCAACGGCTATGCCGAAATCGAGCGCGACCAGCTGGGCCGTCCATTCGCCCTTTGGCCAATTCATCCGGATCGCGTTGAGGTTTTCCGCGACATCGATGCCGGCGAGCTGTTCTACGAGGTCAGCAACGGCGCCGGCGGCAAGATCGAGATGGCGGCCAGGGATATGTTTCACCTTCGCGGTTTCGGGGAGGGTCCGGTTGGCGTCAATGTCATCGCCTATGCCGCCCAGTCGCTCGGCTGGGCTAAGGCGGCGCAGATTTTCGGCGCCACGTTCTTCGGCAACGGCTCGACCCCGTCTGTCGTCGTCAAGAACAAAAAGCCACTCAGCCCGAAGGGATTGGAGAAGCAGCGCGCCGAATTCGACCAGTTGTACAAAGGCCCAGCTCGGGCTCATCGCACCGCGCACACAGACAATGACGCCGATATTGAGAAGATCGGCCTCAATGCCGAGGAAACGCAGCTCATCGAGGTGCACCAGTATCTCGTCGAGGAAATCTGCCGATGGTTCGGTGTCCCGCCGCACAAGGTGATGCACCTGTTGCGGGCAACGTTTTCCAACATCGAGCACCAGGCGATCGAGGTCGTCGTCGATAGCGTTTCGCCTTGGGTAAAGCGTTTCGAGGATGAAGCCGATTACAAGCTGTTCGGCCAAAACCGGCAGGGGCTCTACACCAAGATGAACATGCGGGCCCTCATGCGCGGCGACCAGAAGACGCGCGGCGAATATTACAAGTTGATGCGCGAGGTCGGCGCCTATTCGCCGAACAGGATCCTAGAACTTGAGGACGAGAATACGATCGGCGCGATCGGCGACATCCACACGATGAATTCGACGTATACGACTCTCGATCGCATCGGTCAGAATCCCGCTCCCGCTCGCGGCATCGGAGACAATGGCGGGCCTCCCTTGGAAGAGGATTCTGCGGCTCGAGATGCGCGCGAGGCGTTCGAGCGCATCTTTGCTTCGGAGCCGGCCAATGTCTAAGCAGGTGATATTGGCTCGGGCGACCGGCAACCCTCCGCAGCCGAAGCCGCAGAACGCACTTGTCGCGGTTTGGAACGGCATGGCCGATCTGGCCCGCCGTCTCGTGGCGCTAGAACAGAAGCCGCTCGGCCGCGACGGACGTGATGGCTTGCCTGGTGTCGCTGGTCCGCAGGGCGTGCAAGGTGAGCGCGGGGAGATGGGGCCGGTCGGACCCGCTGGCGATGCCGGCGAGCGTGGCGAACCTGGGCCGCGCGGGGAAGCTGGACCGCTCGGTGAGGCTGGCCCTATTGGCCCGGTCGGACCCGCTGGCGATCCCGGCGAGCGTGGCGAACCAGGGCCGCGCGGGGAAGCTGGCCCGCTCGGTGAGGCCGGCCCTATTGGCCCGGTCGGGCCGAAGGGCGAGCAGGGTCTCCGTGGCGAGCAGGGCATTCCCGGACCTAGAGGGGAACCCGGTGAGGTAGGATCGACCGGGCCTGCCGGTCCAGTCGGCGAAATCGGTCCTCGGGGGTCGCAGGGAGATATCGGCCCTCAAGGCATTCAGGGCGAGCCCGGGCATCAAGGCGAGCAGGGGCCTGTCGGCCGCGATGGCCGCGACGGCTTGCCTGGGGCGCCAGGCCCGCAGGGTGAACGCGGCTTGCAAGGCGATGTCGGTCCGGCTGGACCGCAGGGAGAGCAAGGCCCGAAGGGGGAGGCCGGCGACGTTGGTCCGTCCGGTCCTATGGGCCCGAAGGGTGACCAAGGCGAAGCCGGACCGCAAGGCATTGCCGGGCCGCAGGGGCCTCGCGGTGAAATCGGTCCGCAAGGCCCGCGCGGCATCAAGGGTGACCCCGGCGAGCGCGGTGAGCAGGGTCCGGTCGGCGCCGCACTGGAGATCGTCAATCTCCGACCGGCTAGCCTTGCAACCGCCGATCTCGGACGGATCTACGAAGCCGAGATTGTCCTCAGCGACGGTATCGTGCTTCGCGTTCTCACGCTGCAATAGAGAGGGACGGACATGAGCGTTCAAAAGATAGGCGGCGCCAAGGCGACGTCCAACGGATACCGGATTGTCGCCCGCGGCGCCGACAGGGCAGAGATCTACGTCTATGGCCCGATCGGGATGAGCTTCTGGGATGACGGCATCAGCGCCGCACAGTTCCAGAAAGACCTGAAGGCGCTCGGCAGCGGGATCAAGACGATCGATCTGCGGATCAACTCCGAGGGCGGCGACGTGATGGATGCCCGCGCGATGTACACGCTGCTCGTCCAGCATCAGGCCAAAGTGATCGCCCACATCGACGGGCTCGCGGCATCAGCAGCCTCTTTCCTGGCGATGGCCGGTGACGAGATTGAGATTTCCGAGGGCGGGTTCTTCATGATCCACAACAGCCGAATGCTGGCCCGAGGAGGTGCAGAGGATCTGCGTCGCGCCGCCGAGCTTCTTGACCAGGTCGACGTCACCATCTGCGACACGTACTGCGCCCGGTCGAAAAAGGATGCGACCAAGGTCAAACAGTGGATGGATGATGAGACCTGGTTCACGGGCAAGGAAGCGGTCGAGCACGGCTTCGCCGACAAGATGGTCGCAAACCTCCAGGTCGCTGCCTCGGTGAGGGATGCCGCCGGTTTCAAGAACCTCCCGACGCAGTTGCTGCCGCGTCGCGCCGCGGCTCTGGCGAAGATCGCCGCCCTCGCTCGGTAATCGAAATTCCGGCGTCTGCCGGTGTTGGCCCCATCGCGCCTTGGCCAAGCGCATTCAATGCGGCCGAGGCCGCTTTCCTGAAAGGAAGAGAGATGAGCAAGCACGTTGTGCGGGCCGCAATTGGCCTGCTCTCCGCAAGCGCCGCGATTGCCGGCGGCGCCTATTTCGGCCCGATTACGATGGATGCGGCGAGCGCCATCACAGCCCTCGAAGAGCGTCGTCAGGAACTGATCGACGCCTCCCAGGCTCTCGTCGACGCAGCCGACGAGGCCGACGAAGACATTTCGGCGGAGGACCTCGCCACCATCGAGGCCAATGCTGCGGAGGCCGAGAAGCTCGAAAAGCAGATCAACGCCCGCAAGGCGCTTCTGCCGCAAGGTCAAGGCCGCCGCACAACGCCGGAGCCGACGAACAAGAATGAGCCAGGCGGCGGTCAGCGGAAGGTCCCAGCCAATCCTCGCAACGCCGATCCGCGCGGTGGTTTCCGGTCATTTGGTGATTTCGCTGCTTCGGTCCGCAGCGGCTCGATCCAAGGCAATCAGCCCGATCAGCGCCTGATGAATGCAGCAACCACTTTTGGAAGCGAAGGGACTGGCGCGGATGGCGGATTCCTGGTGCCGCCGGAATTCTCTCGCGAGATCATGGTCAAGGTCGAAGCGGAAGAGGGCCTGCTGAACCGCGCCGAAGAACTCAAGACCGGCACGAATAGCATGACTATCCCGAAGGACGAGACCACGCCGTGGCAGTCGACCGGCGGCGTGCAGGTATACTGGGAGGGCGAGGGCGCATCTATCACGCAGAGCAAGGGCGTGTTCGAGACCGCCACCCATCGGCTCGTCAAGCTCACCGCACTCGTTCCGGTGAGCGATGAACTCCTGGAGGATGCGATCGGAATGGAGTCTTGGCTTCGCGCCAAGGCCCCTGCCAAGATGGCGTCGAAGATCAATACAGCATTCATCCGCGGTTCCGGTGTCGGCCAGCCGCTCGGGATGTTGAACGCACCAAGTCACATCTCGGTGGCGAAGGAGACTTCGCAGCCGGCAGACACCGTTTATTTCGCCAACATCAACAAGATGTGGGCGAGGATGTATGCGCCATGGCGCCGCAATGCGATATGGCTGATCAACCAGGATATCGAGCCGCAGCTCGAATCTATGGCATTCGACCCGGCCGCTTCCTCAAAGGTTCCCGTCTATCTGCCGGCAGGTGGGGCGTCTGCATCCCCGTACGCATCGCTCAAGGGTCGCCCGGTCGTTCCGATGGAGGCGTGCTCGACGCTGGGCGATAAAGGCGACATCATCCTTGTCGACATGAAGCAGTATTGGGCGCTCAAGAAGGCTGCAGGTATTCGAACCGATACCTCGATCCACCTCTTCTTCGACCAGGCGCTCACCACGTTCCGCTTCATCTTCCGGCTGAACGGCATGCCGGCATGGTCCAGTGTCATCACGCCGGAAAACGGCACAACGACCCGCTCCTGGGCGGTCACGCTCGACGAGCGCGCCTGATCATCCTGACGGGGCTTTGGCCCCGTCTCCTTCCCATCACGCGCCGCAGAGCGGCCTAGATTGAGAAAGACACTCCCATGAACCAGCACATCCTGGAAAAGCTCCAGATCGCGGCGGGATTCGTGCCCGTTAGCATGGCCACTGCGCCGACCGAGGACTGGGTCAGCCTGAAGAATTACGGCCGCATGGCCATAGTGTTCTTCAAGGCTGCCGGTACCGCCGGCGACGACCCGACGCTCACGCTCGAACAGGCGACTGCGGTTGCCGGTACCGGCGCGAAGGCTCTCAACTTCACCCGTATCGACGTGAAGCAGGGCGCCGATCTGTTCGCGATCGGCCAGTTCACCACAGTCATTCAGGCCGCGGGCAACACTTATACGGAGGCAACCTCTGCGGAAGCGCAGGCGATCTGGGTGCTCGACGTCAAGGCTGAAGACCTCGACGTCGATGGCGGCTTCGACTGCATTCGCGCTTCGATCTCCGACGTCGGCACCAACGCCCAGCTCGGCTGCCTGCTCTATCTTGGCCACGAACCGCGATACGCGTCGGCAACGCTGCCGTCGATGATCGCCGACTGATCAGCGTCAAACCACATGGCGGGGCTTTGGCCCCGCCTCCCGCTCCCCATTATAAAGGATTGGCGTCATGCCGAAGGTGAAGTTTCTTGAGGACCGGATCGTCAAGGACGGTACCGGGACGAAGTTCGAGGCAGGCAAGGTCTACGAGATGTCTCAGGGCTCGTGCGATCACTGGACTGTTCGTGGCGTAGCAGTTTCTGTCTCTAGCCGTGCAGCGGCGAGCGAAACCCAAACCGTTTCGGCGACAGGTGAGGTGATCGGGCCAAGCGCCGAGGAGATCGCTGCCAAGCAAAAGGCTGACGAGGAGGCTGAAGCCGCTGCAAACAAGAAAGCTGCGGAAGACGCAAAAGAGGCTAAGTCGAAGCTTGTCGCCACTCAGGGCGGCGTGTCTAGCGGCAGGATGGGCCGGCCCAGGGCTTGAATTTGATCTCGCCGAAAGAGTTCTGGGCCCCGGAACCGATATTCCAGGGCCAGACGGTCTTCGTTGTCGGCGGAGGCCCGAGCCTCGTCGGTTTCGACTTCACCCGCCTGACCGGCCGGCGCGTCATCGCGGTCAATTCCGCCGGCTATGACGTTCCGTGGGCCGACATCCTCTTCTTCCATGACAATTCGTGGTTCGAGGAAGATCGGAACCGTGCGCTCGTTGACGGCTGGAATGGTCAAGTCGTCACCGCCTCTCGCCATGCAAAACGGGCCGCCCCGGAGCGAGTGCTGCGCGTCGAAATCGCGGAGCGGCCAGATTTCCCCGTAGGGCATGCCCCGATCAAGGCGGGCCGGAGCAGCGGTCAGACGGCGGTATCCCTTGCCGTCACCATGGGCGCGGCCACCGTCGTGCTGCTCGGCTTCGACATGCGAGAGGCCGCGGGCATGACGCACTACCATGTAGACCGGCCGCTCTACACGAAAGAACATGCTGCGCGCACGGCCTGTGAATACGCCGCGACCTTCCTGCCGGCCTGGGCTGGGTGGAACAAGGCAGCAATAAAGGCAGACTGCCGGATCCTCAATGCGACGCCAGGAAGCGCGCTGACGGAGTTTCATGCCGCCGATCTGGAGACGATGCTTTGAATGCAGTTTCGCCGACCAGGGTCGACGTCGGGTCGGTCCGCGCTTCTCAAGCACTGGCGCGGTTGCTCGAATACGCCGACGTTCGGCGCATCCTCGATATCGGTTCCGGCGTCGGTGACCACGCTCGCATCATGCGGGCTGCCGGCAAGGATGTGACGACGGTATCTCTGGAGCCGCCTGCCGATTTTATCGGCGATTATTGCGCGGCACATGTGCCATCCGAGTTTGATGCGATCTGGGCAAGCCACGTCCTCGAGCATCAGCCGAATGTCGGCCGGTTTCTCGAATTGTGCTTTAGCGATTTGCGACCAGGCGGTGTCCTCGCTATTACGGTCCCGCCGGCAAAGCCTGACGTCGTCGGCGGCCACCTGACGACATGGAACGCCGGGATGCTGCTCTACAACCTGATCGTCGCTGGCTTTGACTGCCGGGATGCAAGGGTGTCTGCGCCGTATTCAAGTGGGCTAGGCTACCCGCCCTACAACATCAGCGTGATTGTCCGGAAGCGCCGTGCCGAGGTTCCGCCGCTGCGCTTCGACAACGGCGATATCGAAATACTTGCTCCCTTTTTCCCGATTCCTGTCCGTCACGGGTTCGACGGCCGGCTATCCGACATCAACTGGTGAACGATGCATCGTCTCCTGACCATCACGACGGCGGCAGCCGATCTGGCGCTGTTGACGATCGAAGAGATGCGGGCTGCTGCCGGCGTGACCGGCTCGGGCTCGGATGAAGCGCTGCGCGCCATGGAGCGGCGCATCGCGGCGGCTATCATGTCGGAATGCAATATCGCGATCGGGCCAAGAAACCCGCCGACGCTGCGCCGCGAGACCCTGACCGAGACGATATATCAGGCTTGCGGCGAAAGCCTCGTCCTGTCGCGCCGGCATGACGTCGAGATCGCGAGCATCGTCGAGGATACTGTGACGCTTCTGGCGGCCGATTACATGGTCGATCCGGAATCCGGCATCGCTACCAAGCTCTGCAGCAATTATCCGACATGGTGGACGGCGCGAAAGGTCGTCGTCGTTTACGACGCCGGGTTCGAGACCGTCCCCGACGATCTGAAAATGGCGGCGATTGATTTCTTCCGCCTGTCCTGGCTGGAGCAGAAACGCGATCCATCACTGAAATCCGAAGTCGTCGATATCCCCGATGTCCGGCGTGTCGAGCGTGGCTATTGGGTTGGCTCGGTCCCCGGTCAATCCAATGAAGGCGCGGTGCCCGACATCGTCGCCGGCCAGCTCACCCGCTTCCGCAACATGATGGTGGCATGATGGACAATCCTGGCCTCTACTCGCTCGGCGATTTTGCCGTTGCTGCGGCAGGAACGCAGATCGGCGATGTTATCGACGATCTCGCCGGTGTGTCTGAAATCGATGTGCAGCTGCGGCTCGCCTATGGCAGTGGCGGCGCGTCGATCAAGGCATTCCTTCAAACCTCGCTCGATCAGGGAACGACGTGGAATGATCTATGGTGCTTTGCCGGTGCGACCGCGAGCAAGGTGCGTGCGCGGCGCCTGAAGCCTGATGGCGTCGAACAGACACCGACCGATGGCGCTCTTGCCGACGACACGGCAGCAACCGGTATCGTGCTCGGCGATCGCGTCCGGCTGAAAGTGGTCTCGACAGGAACCTATGCCGGCAGCACCGTGCTTTCGGCGAGGATCCACGCCAGGTGACGACGCGAGATTTTATCAATGTAACGTCACCAGTGGCCGCCGTCCCTTTGTTTCTCCGGTGGCCTTGGTCGGTTCCGCCGCGTGTCCGTAACTGGGAAAGGCCGGAATGGGGATACGTTGACGGTCTTCCTGCGGAATTCAGTATCCAATGGGTGCGATTTCATCTTGGTGGGTTTGAGACTGCAACAACTCGGCATCCGTTGCCGCAGGTGACACTCGCGACAGACGATCTCACGATGTTGCTCCCCGCATGACAACGCCTGCCGAACTGATCGCCGATCTCGACGCCGCGCTGCTCGATTCGGGCGAAGACGCGAAGCTTCGCCGGTTGACGCTGGGTCCGAATGCGATCCAGATCCCGTTCGATGTCGACGTCAGGGCTTCGATCCGGCCTCTGCGGCCGGAAGAGCTTACCGGCAGCATCGATCAGACCTGGTCTCGAGTGATCCTGAGCCCGACGGACATCAACCATGGCTTCTCACTGCCTGTCCGCAAGGGCGACAAGATCGTGCAGGACACCAAGGTGAGGAATGTCGAGTTTGCCAAGCATATCCGGGTCCAGAACGTCCTGGTGCGGGTCGAATTGACGGTTGCCGGCTGATGCCGCGTTTTCTCACGGAGGCTACCATGCACAGACGTTCCTTCCTCGCAGGCCTTGGCCTCTCACCGCTCGCTGCCGTTGCCGCGATTGCTGCCCCTGTGAAATCGCCCTATGCAGCCATGGCCGGAGCCGAAGCCCATACCGCCGTTACTCCGGGCGTTTCCTATCTCTTGGGCAAGTCGCTTCCGCCTGTCGTGAATGGCGTTGATGATTGCGAGGTCTATCTCGGCAGCGGTCGGTTGCTTGGCGATGAGCACGTTAGAAAGATCGCGTATGACAGTGCTCTTGAGGTGATCGGGCAATACGAGCGTTCCATGCCGTCTCGCCTAGCACACGTGAGCCAGCGCGGCTGACAAAGATGGCTGGCTTCCAATTCTTCGAGCGCGACCTGAAGCTTGCCACGGCCGGCATAGAGCCGGAGGCGATCGACAAGGCGCTGGCGGCTTTTGCGAAGCAGGAGCTCAAGCGCGTTATCGGAGAAGGGATCGCGAGCCCGACCTATGAGCGCTATGTCAACGGCGTCCACAATGCGCCGGAAGAGGCGGTGAAGGCTCCTGGCCCGATCGTCTATGAATTCGTCAATTGGCCGCTCGTTATCAATGCGGCCCTGGCCGAACTGCAAAAGCGGTCGCCGCGGCGATCAGGAAAGTTAGCTTCGTCGTTCATCGTCATCGCGGGCGGACGCGCGGTGGCGACAGATTTCAGCAAAATCAGGCCGGACGCGGAGATCATCATCACCAACTTCATGCCGACGGTGAGGAAGGCTGAGGTGGGCTATCTGGGCATACCGGAACAGCGCCTTTTCCAGGGCGCCGCTCGCTTAATGGGGAGCAGATTCCGAGGTGCTTACAGCTTCGAGGCCAAATTCCTCAACATACGGGCCGGCCTGCATGCGCAGATCCCCTACCGCCTGAAACGTGGCACTCGGCGATATGCGGTTGGGAGTCCGATTGCCTACCCCTCTATCCTGATCAATGCGCTCTGATGGCCAGTCCTGAAGCTTTCGACGTCGTCGTTCAGCAAATCGCCGATCAATGGGGCGGTTTGACCGATGTCGTGTTCGAGAACGATCCCTACGAACTGCCGGACACGCCGACAGAGTTCATCTACGTCGAGGTCTTTGGGGATTTCTTCGATCAGGTGTCGATCGGGGCCGAGCTGCGGGACGAAAACCTCTGGCGGGAGGCCGGCCAAGTCTATCTGCATGTCATGACGCCGAACAACACCGGCAGCCGCCGGGCGCGCACGTTGGCGAAGCAGCTGGTCGGTCTGTTCCGGGGCCAGGATATCGACAGCGTCACATTCCGCGATGCCTCGATCGGCGCCGGCGATCCCGGCCGTACCTTTGCCAACTATTACGCCATGACCGCAACCGTGAATTTTGAAAGGGACGAATGATGGCTCTCGTGCTGAAAGCATTCCCGACGCGCCTGCGCCGGTTCAAGGAAGGCGATCGCGTCTCGTCGCAGGACGATCTGTCGCCGCAAAGCTTCGATGGCCTGGCCGACGCCGGCTACATCGAAAAGCTGCCGCACCCGGCGAAGCCGAAAAAGCAGGATCCTTCCAAGGCGGACTAGCCTCCTCTCATCCGATCAACCCCGACCGCCCATTGAGGCGGCCCATCGATGGAGCCTCCAATGGATTCCAACCGCACCCGCATGACCGTCGTCGAGGAAGTCACCCTCGGCACGACGCCTGTCACGCCGCGCATGCGCACGGCGCGCTTCACGGGCGAAACCCTGGCATTTCGCCCGACCTTCGGCACCTCGGAAGAGATCCGTGACGATCGGATGAACTCGGACCCGATCAAGATCGGTGAGACCAACAGCGGTCCGATCAATGGCGAGCTCTCGTTTCCGGTCGATGAATCGCCGCTGTCGACCTGGCTGAAGACGCTGATGTGCTCGACCTGGCTGAATACGCCGTTCCGGGATAATGACGGCGTCGCCGATTCCGTCATCACCGCGCTGGCCGACACAACTGACGTCGCCACGGTGACCGCCGGCGCCGCATTCGTAGCCGGTCAGCTGGTGCGCTTCACCGGCTTCACCCCGTCGGCGAACAATGGCATTTTCAAATGCACGACCGGCAGCGCGACGGTTCCGGCATTCCTTGGCGCCGGCTTTGTCGCCGAAGCCGCGCCTCCTGCTACAGCGCGCATGAAGGTTGTCGGCTTCATGGGCGCCGCGGCCGACATTACGGCCCTCGCTGACGGTCTCGGCTCGACGCTGCTCGACTTCACCACGCTCGGCCTGCGCGTCGGCCAGTGGGTCAAGATCGGCGGCACCGCCGATATCACCAGCTTCGCCTTCCTGGTCACCGCCGGCGCGATCGCCCGCCGCAACGCCTGGGCGCGCATCACGGCGATCGCCGCCGCCAAACTGACGCTCGATAACCTGCCGGCCGGCTGGGCGACTGATGTCGGTACCGGCAAGACGATCCAGGTGTTCTTCGGTGACCAGATCAAGAACGGCGTCGACACCAAGAGCTGCACGATCGAGCGCGGCTTCATGGGCCAAGCTGTGCCGACCTATATTGCACAGCGCGGCATGGTCGCCGGCGAAGGCCAGTTCAACTTCACGACCGAGGACAAGGCGAAATACACGTTCACGTTCTCCGGGATGAGCGGCCAGGCTTCGACGACGTCGCTCGACAGCGCGCCGGATGCGGCAACAACGAATGCCGTCATGGCGGCGGCGGTCAACGTCGGCAGGATCGCGGAAAACGGCGTCTGTCTTGGTTCGCCGAACTGGATGCAGTCGCTGCAGATCAGCGTGAACAACAATCTGCGCATGATCAACGCGCTGGACTGCGACGAGACGATAGGCCCGGTCGACATCGGCAAGGGCAGCTTCGACGTCACCATAAACGCCCCAACCTATTTCGGGTCGGACGCGCTGCTGACCAAGCTCTTCGCCGGGACGCCGAGCAACATCAACACGCGCATCGCCAAGAACAACCAGGCAATCATCTTTGCGATCCCGCGTATCACCTTCACCGACGGTGCCCCATCGGCGACGGCCAAGAATACCGACACCGTTCTCCCGCTCGTTGGCCAGGCGTCCAAGGATGAACTGACCTCGGCGCATCTCATCATCGATCGCCTGGAATATTTCGTCTGATCAGAGTTCCCGGCCGACACCGGGACTGGTTCTGCGCAGAAGGCGGGCGGCTTGTCGGAGCCGCCCGATCCTCCAACTCCCCGACAGGAGAGAAGTGTGAATAACTTCAAGATCGTCGTGGGGGAGAGACTCCATGACTGTACCGTGGAGATGAACGGGTTGCCGCTTAAGGGCGTCTGTCGCATCTCCTTCGACCTCAACGCGGCCCAGACCGCTACGATGCTCCATCTGGAGATCATGGGAGAGATATTCGTCGAAGGCGAGTTCCGCGACGATGCCATCCTGCAAGTGCGGCAACCGCATCCTGCGCCTGCCCCTCACCACCCCTCAAAATAACCTCCTTCCGACAAAGGACATCATCAATGACAATCAAGCTGGCCAGCCTGAGCGCTGACCTATCGAAGGAACGCGAAGGCGACTGGATCCCGATCAAGGAATGGCCAGGTCTCGACCCGGAAAAGCCATACGAGATGTCGCCGTTGCCCGGGCTCGAATTTCTGGTGCGGTCGACGAACTATCCAGACTACGTGACGGCA
The DNA here is from genome assembly GCF_055811775.1 of Mesorhizobium sp. WSM4844. Lineage (NCBI taxonomy): Bacteria > Pseudomonadati > Pseudomonadota > Alphaproteobacteria > Hyphomicrobiales > Phyllobacteriaceae > Mesorhizobium > Mesorhizobium sp. WSM4844. The sequence continues at coordinate 77,922 of NZ_JBVVQB010000003.1, forward strand.
CGTCAGGGCATGCTGGAAAAGCTGAAGCAAGAGTATCCCGACGACAAGGTGCCAGCAGACGTTCAGGCGCGCGTTGAAGGCCAGCTGTCAGTCGAGCATCTCCTGCTCGGCTGGAAGGGCCTCGACGTTGAATATTCGCCCGACCTGGTCGGCACGATCCTTGTTGCCGAAGAGCATCGCGTCATGCGTCAGATGATCTTCTGGTGCGCCGGCCGTGTCGGCAAGAAAAAGGTCGAGTTCGTCCAGGCCGCAACAAAAAACTAACGGCGGCCTTCCGCTACGACCTCGAGCGGAATGGCCAGGACAAGTGGCTGGCGAAGATCGCGGCCGAGTTCCCACGGGAACTTCCAAAGGAAAAGGTCCCGACGCGCCCTGAAGAGGCCCGTGCCGAGTACTGGCACGATTTCTACTGGCGGGCATGGGAGGCGCTCCGCTTCGACCGGCAGTATGGCGCGATGGGCGGCGAATCGCCGATCGGATTTCTAGCCTATGATGCCTATGCAAGGCGCTACGGCATCGAGGGCGAGGCCTTCGAGCGGTTTCACGCTTTCATGACCGCCATCGATACAGAATGGCTGGAGTATCAGGCCGAGAAACAGAAGGAGGACTAATCGGTACCCTATCTGCCTGACGCTTTGCCGCGGTCATCACGCAACATTGAAAGTTGTCGTTCTTGGATGTCTCGGATCGCATCCAACAGATCGATCGCGCGCCCAACGCAATAAAGGGCAGCACCTGTGACTACACCAGACAGCCCGGCGATCAACCAGAATGCTGGATCAAGCTGCAAGTGGAGGGATGAGGAGATTATCCCCATAGCGATGCAGATGGCGCCACATACGACGCCGATCATGCCGAAACCTTTGACTATCGCAGTCACTAAAACCTCCCACCGAAAGCCGGGACGCTACCGCACGTTCAGGAATGGAGCAACATGACCATCCAACTCTCAACGCTCCGCGTCGCAGCGGATCTCGACGGTTCGAAGTTCGTCCAGGGCGCGAACCAGATGGCGGCGGCGCAGCAGCAGCTTTCCGCGGGCAACAAAATGGTTGCGGTCTCCATGACCGATCTGGAGGGAAAGGTCTCGCGGGCCGGCGATCCATTGGCGCGACTTTCTAAACAATTCATCGATGGCTACGGCACCGCCCAGAGGTTCGAAACCGGGCTGCGATCACTCAATCGCATGCTTGAGCAAGGCAAGGTTGATGCAGCGCAGGCCGAGCAGATTTATGCAGGCATGAACTCCAAGCTCGGCCTGGTGGCGAATGGGACCGATCTTGCAGCCCAAGGCTTCGGCCGGCTCGGCGCGGTGATCGACACCGTGAACACGCGAATCGCCTCGCAGACCTCGCTTGCGGCGCGCAACACCGAAGCGCTCAATCGCATGGCGGTCGCCAATGACAACGCTGGCACAGCTGGCTCCGGCTTCCGCCGGCAGAACCTTGGCTACCAGGCTTTCGATGTCGGCCAGGGCCTCGCCTTAGGAATGAACCCGGCCATGATCCTGGCGCAGCAGGGCCCGCAAATTGCGCAGTTGTACGCCGGACAGGGCGGATTGAACGCCTTGTGGAAAGATTCCATCGGTCTGCTCGGAAGCGTAGCGCGGGCGGCCGGCCCATGGATCGCGGCGGCCGGCGCGCTCTACGGCGCGTATAAGCTCATTGGCAGCTTTTCCGCCGAGGCCTCGCTCGGCATTGATAAAACGACGGCCGCGCTCGCCGAGCAGGCCGCACCCCTCGGTGCGCTGGAGTCTCAGATCAGCGAGCTGTCGCGCATTCAGGACGTCTACTCGAAGTCCATTGTGACAACTGGCGACGTCCATAGGACGATGACAGATCAGATTATCGCCGACACGAAGCGGGAGTTCGACGCCAAGAAGCAGCTCCTTGAGCTCGAGGAGAAACGGCAGCAGGCCAGCATCGCCGCGCGGCAGTCCGAACTCGCAATCGCAGGGCTCCATCTCCAGCGCGACATCCTAGCTGGCGACCCTGGATCTCCTTGGAACCCCTTCGATAGCACCAACCCCGTGTCGACCAGGATGGACTTGGAAAGACAGGGCTTCGCGGATCCTCGCATCAATGGCGGCATCCCCTTTGTCCGACTGCCCGATGACATTTCAGGGCTGTCGAGAACCCAAGAGCTTCTCGATAAAAGCCCGCTGAATGACAAAATCAAAGAATTGCGGGCCAACCTTGAGCTGACAGAAATCGGCGCCAAAAAGCTCCAGGAAGCGCTGAAGAAGACGTTCAATGATGCCGGCGGTGTCGGCGGACCGACCTTCGCCGGCGGCAACATTCCGATTCCCCAATTCCGTGGCATCGACGACATGCCAGGCTACGTTGAGGTCTACGACGACCTGATCAAGTCTGGCAAAGCGCGCCTTCTGCAGATGGAGCAGGAACGCAACGGCCTCGGCCTGGTCGGTGGAGCAGCCGCCAGTCTTCGCTTCGAACAGGATGCCTTGAACGCCGCGATTGCCAAGAATGTCGAATTGAGCCCGGCGCAAATTGCGGCGATCCGCGCCCAGGCCGCCGAATACGGCCGGCTAAGCGCGCTCACGGCGGCCCAGACTGCCATTCTTGGGCAGGAGCAGAGCCTCGAACTCCAGCGGGCCGAGCTTGCCCTGATTGGTGAAAGCGCGTCGGTTCATGACCGGGCCATTGCCAATCTGAAGGCGGAGCAGCAGATCCGCCAGCTCGGCATCGATCTCTACGGCAAGGAAGCCGAAGCGATCCGCGCCAACTCGGCGGAATTGTCCGCGCTCGCCGATGCCTCTGCTAAGGCCAAGCTGCAGAAGGATCTTGCATTCGAGCGAGACCAGATGTTTCGCTCGACACAGGACCAGGCGATCGCGTCACGGCAGCAGGGGGCCGGTCTGGCGGTCGACCTCAATTCGCCGGCAGCGCAGCAGATGCGCGACCTCGCCAGGTTTGCAGACGCGAAAGGCCTCGCTGTCGGCTTCCTGACCGATTTCAAATCCGAGCTGCTGAGTAACGGTGGCGACGTCGGCAAGGCGCTTGGGGAATCAATCCTCAATGCGCTGACGACGTCGATGGACAAGCAGTTGAGTGACATCTTCGACCGGTTGGGGACGTGGATTGCTTCTGCGCTGACCGGACAGACGCCAGGCGCGGGCCTTGGCGGCGGCGCTGGCTTCGCAGCGAACACGACGCTCTCCGCCTTCCTTGGTGCTGGCGCCGCCAGCAACGACAATTACGCGAAGGGCGCGGTCACGCGCGCACCTCTGCCCAATCTGACGGGAATGGCCGGCTACATTCAGCAAGCGGCTACTGCGCGCGGAATTGATCCTGACACCGCACTTCGCGTCGCCCGTTCCGAGGGGCTCGCGCCCGGCGTATGGCAAAGCAACGCCATGAAGAACGGCATTCGCGAACCTTCCTATGGCCCGTTCCAGCTTCTCAAGGGCGGCGCTGGGACCGGATATCCGACCGGTTTGGGTAACGATTTCATGAGGCAGACAGGGCTCGACCCTGCCAACCCGGCCAATGCTCGTGCTGGTGTCGACTTTGCCTTGGACAACGCGGCCAGGAGCGGCTGGGGTGCCTGGTATGGCGCCAAGGCGGCTGGCGTCGGCAAATGGCAGGGGCTATCGGGCGCGAATCCGATAGGTGTGGGGGCGGAAAAGGCTGCGGCCGCTCTCGACAAGATGTCGGGCAGCGCGACCCAGACCGCACAGTCTCTTGCCGGTGGCCTTGGCAAGCTTGGGCAATCCCTGTCGCAATTTCCGGCTGCACCGGCCCTGTCTGCCTCTCCTGGCAGCGGTGGCGGTGGTCTATTCAATTCTTTCCTCGGCAAGCTGTTCGGCGGCGCTACCGGATGGGGGGCGGCCGGCAATTATCTCGCGGCAAATCCAGGTGGCTATATCGGTCTCTTTGCCGACGGCACGGAAAACGCTCCGGAAGGCTGGGCATGGGTTGGCGAGCGCGGTCCGGAGCTGCGTAAGCTGCGCGGCGGCGATGTTATCCGAAGCCATGGTCGTTCCATCGAAATGGCCGCGAATCGGAACGGGAGTGCCAAGGGCGGTGGCCGTGGTCAACAGGGCCGGGTTGAATTCAACGTCAACATCGACGGCGCGAATGGGGATGCGCACGTTCGTATGCTTGCAAGGCAAGCCTTCGACGAGGGCATTGCTGAATATCATCAAGCCCAGGCCAGCGGCGGTTTTGGTGAACTACAGCGGCAATATGTTTCGCAGAAGGGTTAGGGCATGGGTCGCTATACCAGTTTGCCCACGCTCGATATCGACTTCATCAAGGCGTCGGAAATGTCGTTCGACAGCAAGGGCGGCGGCATCGAGGGCGGGCGAAATGGCCTCGGCGAATCCGTCACCATCGAAACCACAGGCGGTGGCGTCTTCATCGCCAGCTATGAAAACTGCTTCGCTCAAAGGCCGGAGGAGCACGAATACATCAACTGGGTCGCGGCGCGGATGAACGGCTCCTTCCGGTTCATGAACGTGCCGGTTCGTTCGGACTGGATGGGCCCGTTCCCGCTGATCAACGGCGTGCCCAAGCCGATAATCGGCGGCATCCCGCATTCTGACGGCTCCCTGTTTTCCGACGATTCCGGCTACAGCCAGGCGACGGTGTTCGGAACCGTAGGGGCCAATGCAGCCCTCAACGCCGGCCAGATGACGATCAACATCTTCGGGGCCAGTCGCAGGCTCCGGTGGTCGGACTGGTTCTCAATACCGCACGCGGTCAAGGGCTGGCGCGTTTATCGATACTGGGAGGCCTCCGACCCTGTTGACGTCACCGTCGATGTCGATGGCGTCAGCTATAGCGGCTCGCAATATGTGGTCTCTCTCGATCGGCCACTTCGGGAAGCCGTCATAACGGGAACCCGTATCGAATTCGCCCGGCCGCGCTGTGTGGCCAAGTTCCCCGTCGGATTCACGCTGGCGTGGAAGGCGCGCGGCTTCATGCAGTCGAGCGTCAGCTTTCAATTTGTCGAGGCGTTCTGAATGGCCTGGCAGGATACCTACGCTAGCTTGATCGGCTCGTATTCGGTCAACTACGTGCCGCAAGCCGTGCTCGACGCGATGGCTGGAAGCCATATCCTCGGCATCTTCTTTCGTCTGGAGACCGATCCGGGTCTGCACATCTGGGCAGGTGTGAACGACATCCCGGCCGGCGTCGACGGCATCGATCCTGACGGGACAGTCTATCTCGGCGGCGGCCGACTGCTCAACATCCCGACGCTCGAGGTGTTGGTCAATGGCCAGTCGAGTTCCGTCGAGTTCGGCATCGCCGGCATTGACCCGTCCACTGCCCAGAAGGTGGTGGACACCATGCCGGATGTGCGCGGCAAGGATCTGAAAATCGGCTTTACCACGCTGGACCAGTATTACCAGCCGATGTCGAGCATTGTGGCGCTGTGGACCGGGACGGCCTCGCATCCAACGGAATCGTCTCCCCCGGTCACGGGCGGCGAAGACAAGAAGACAAATCTCAGCCTGGCCGTCGTCTCCGGCACCAACACCCGGTCTCGATCAGCCCAGGTGACGTGGACGCCGGCGCATCAGAAGGCTCTCTATCCTACAGACGAGTACTGCTCTGGCGTCGCTCGGCTAGGCCGCGGAGTGGCGCCGCCCTGGCCAGATTACTAGGAGTTGAAGGAAGTGATCGAGGCAATCAATTCGTCTTGCCCGCCTTTGGTGCCGGGCTCTGCTGATCGACCAAGTCAGCCATCTTCCGAAGGATATCGGCTGTTGCGCGAGCTTGATTGGTCGAAAGTGCCAGTTGATGGATGCCTTCGTCCGATGTTGTTCGATCGGTGGGAGCCTTCTGATTTGAGAAAACCAAGCGCAGAGCAACGCCGCCGTGCTCAAGAGGAAGGCATCTCAACTTTGTCAGATGTGAAAGGTTGAACGAGCCATCGGCATTCTGAGCCCACTCTGCAATGTCGATCTCTGAAAGCTTCTTCATGCCTCTCTCCCATCGCTGCCGCTGGGACCCTATCCCGTTCATCAGAGAGATCCATGACCTTGGAAGAATACATCAGGCTGCCGCACCGGTGGCGGTGGGGAGGCATGGGCGGCGATGACTGCACGACCTTCTGCGCCGCCTGGGTATTCGAGGCCACAGGCAAGGATCCTGCCGCCGATCTGCGTGGGACCTACTTCACCGCCGAAGACGCTGAGGCTGTTTTGCGGGCCGCTGGAGGCGTCGAGAGTCTCGTCGGGGCAAAGCTCGGCGCTCTGGGCTTCCAGCGCGTCCAGCAGCCGGCGGACGGCGACATAGGCATCATTCGCGCCATGGCCGGCTTCAACGCCGACGGCGCATCAGTCAAAGACATCCCCGGCATCAAGTTCGGCCCGCTGTGGGCGGTGATGTCGGCGCGGGGACCAATGGTCAAAAAGCTCGATTGGACCGGCGTGGCATGGCGCATAGCGTGAGTTCGCTCGATAACGTCCTGCGGGAGGCGTTGAAGGGCCGTGCCGTCTCGTACGGCACTGGGATCGGTGCGTTCGAGACGACGACGACACAGGAGTTTCTCGCCTCGGGTTGGAACGGCGAGTATCAGTGGCCGGTCCACAGGGACCCGATCTTCACGACGATCTTCACCGCCATTCTCGGTGCAGGGAAGCTCACGCTGTTCGGCACATCGATCTCCTATGCTGCCATCGCCTCGGCCATTGTGACGACAGCTCTCACTGTCGGCCTTACCTACGCGATGGCGCCAAAGCCGCCCAAGCCGGAGGATGGCCGACAGCCGCTAACGCAGCCAATTCCGTATCGCTTCTGGGGCGTTGGCGTTGCGAGGCTGGCCGGCGCAATGATGCTGTGGGAGTCCGTCGACAGCGACATGTACTCGGTGCAGGCCATCGTCGCACACCGGATCAACGCCTATGTCGACTTCTACCTGAACGACGACAAGGTCACACTGGAAGTGGGCGGTGGGGTCGAAGACCCTCTGCACTCCAATCGTTACGGCTCCAACAGGGCCCGCATTTTCTACAGTCTAGGCCTCACTCCGGAGACCGCGTTTCCTGTTTTGGTGGACGAGCTCAGCGATCAGGGCATCTGGACAGTCAACCATCGCGGCGACGGCCAGGCCTCTGTCGCGATGATCTGTGTCACGCCGGCGCAGGCGAATTTCCCGAAGGCATTCCCTTATGGAAAGCCGGCCCTGTCGGTGGTTGCCGAATTATCCCTGTGCTGGGATTTCCGTGATCCCTTGCAGGATCCGGATGATCCTTCGACGTGGGTTTTCACCAAGAACCCGGCTATTCATCTCGCCTGGCACGAATGTTTCAACCCGTTCGGCACGAAGCGCGACTTCAAGAAGGCCATCCTGCCAGTCCTCGACATGTGGCAGGAGGAGGCCGATGTCTGCGACGAGCTCGTTCCGCGCGCTGTAGGCGGCACGGAAAAGCGCTACGAGTGCGGCGGCTTCGACACCACTGAGCACGATCCGAAGGCCGGAACCAACGCGATCCTCGCCACATGCGACGGCTGGATGTGCGAGCGAGGCGATGGTGCTCTGCTGTTCGTCGCCGGCAAGTTCCGCGAGAAGTACGTCGCGACGCTGACTGATGCCGACATCGTCGGCTACACCATTCAGCACGACGTCCTTCCCGAGGAGGAGTGCAACCGGCTCGTCCCGAAATTCACCTATCCGGCGACAGACTACACATCGACCGACACGGACTATTTCGAGGACGTTCCGGCCCAACTCCAGGCAGGGCGTGTGTTGCCCCAGGACGGCAACTATCTGTGGGTCCAGCAGTGGCGCCAGGCGCGGCGGCTCGCGAAGCGCGAGTTCGCTCGGATGCGCCAGAAGAAGCGCGGCTCGCTCGATGTCCGCTTCACCGGCATCAACGCAATCTATGCTCCTTGGGTCAGGCTCCAGACGCCAGTGAGCATTCCGTCGCTGAACGGAAAGCTCGTCAACAACCGCCGCTCCGTCCTGTCCGTATCTCGAGGCGGCTTCCAGATGACCTTCGTCGTCATGCCGCCGGACATCGAGGCGTGGGATCCTGCGACAGATGAAGGCGCAGCGCCGCCCGTTCCGCCGAAGCCCGTCTCGGATGGTCTCCCAATTCCGGTCATCGACACGGCGATCGCAGTCAGTTCATCGGGCTCCGCTTATGTTCGCGTCGCGATCATTGACCCGGATCGAGAGGACGTCACGCCGGTGTTGCGCTACCGGGTTGTCGATACGGGGGGTGGCGTTCCCGGTGCGTGGATCGAGCAAAAGTTTCCGGATGCGGCACCAGCAGCCGGTCTAGTTGTCCTGAACACGAACGCCGTCCCACTGGCAGCGCAGATCGAAGTGCAAGCCGCTTTCATCGGATCGAACGGCAGCTATGGCGACTGGACGACCTCAAGGTTCGTCATCCCGACCGCTGTCTCTGCCCGCCATGCCTTCAACGTGGCCACCAACAGCCAATACCTCTTTGACGTGTAGGAGCCGATATGGCCGGAACTGATAGAAGCTTCCTCGATGGAGGCGGCACCTCTCACAATCGATCGGTGACAACGGTTGGCGGCAGAGACCTTGGCCGTCAGGTCATGGTCGACGAGACTGATGCTCCCATCGATCTCGCTACGCAGACGACCTTGGCGGCGATCCTTGCCAAGATCATCGCCTCACCAGCAACGGAAGCTACGCTCGCCAGCATCCTGGCAAAGCTTAGTAGTGCGACATCACTATCTGACGCGACGCGCCTGCCTGTGTCTCAGTTGGATGGATCGGCCGTGTCAGGCTCAGTCACCAGCGCGGCGACGCTCTTTACGGCTGATATGCTCGGCTATGAGTCGGCCGCAGTGCAAGTCACCAGCGCGGGTACATCTTGCACGATTGCCTACGAGACCAGTGACGACAACACCAATTGGGTGTCAACTGGAGGACTCAATGTTGCGACGATTGGATCGTCTGCCACAGCGATAACTTCTACTGCGGCGATCGGCCTTAGATTTGGCAATTTGTTGCGGTATTTCCGCGCCCGTGTGTCAATTTACGGCAGTGGTACTGTTGCCGTAGTTGGGTACGCTAGAAAGTCGCCAGCATTTAACTCCCTTCCTTCTATATCTTCTTCTGGTACATCTACTGTAAGCGGCATCGCTGCGCATGATGCGGCCATTTCGGGTAACCCGGTTCGCATTGCCGCGCGCGCGCTGAGCGCCATCTATACGGCGGTATCATCTGGCGATGTCGCCGACTTGGTTACTACGCTTGCTGGCGCTCTAATTCAGAAGCCTTTTTCAATACCAGAGAATGACTGGTCCTACGCTGCCGCTTCCGGTGGCGAAGTTGGAACCTCGGACATTGCCGTAAAGGCCGCCGCCGCTGCCGGCCTGCGCAACTACATGACGTGGCTTACTGCGGAGAACGTGCACGCCAGCGTCGACACCGAATTTGTTGTGAAGGACGGTTCCACCGTCATCTATCGGGGCTTCGTCAAGGCGCTTGGTGTTTCGCCCTTACGCGTGTCGTTTCCGTCGCCACTCAAATCCAGCGCCGCGACCGCCTTGAACATCGCCAACATCACGACCGGCTCGCAGGTCTACTTCAACTGCGGCGGTTACGTTGCGCCGTAACAGGGAATCGAAAATGGCCAAGTGGAAAATCCTGAAAGAGCAGCCCGTCCCGGTGAAGAAGCGGACCAAAGGCGATCTCTCGTCGTGGTCCAAGTTCGTCGATACCGGGGAAACATTCGAAGGCGATCAGATGAAAGCCGAGGCGCACATAGCCGCTTTGCAGGCTGAACAAGGCGGCTGCTTTGCCATCGAGATGATCGGCCCCGCCGAAGAATAGCCCATCGCACCTACCGCCCCGTCTCCAAAACTCTATCCAGAGGACGATTCGCTATGGCGAATGAAATTCGCAACGCGTTCAATCTTGTCTATGCCGATGGTCCGAGCGGTTCGCCGACAGAGCCGCCGAAGTCCGAGATCCGCGGCATCGTCGGTCAGACGATCCAAGATCAGGTCGATGCCCTGCAGGCTGACGTCGATGCCGCTGAGGCACTACTGCTTGCAGGAACCAAGCCGCCGCTGCTTTCTGTGCGGCTGCTCACCACAGTCGATGTCGCTACGGCGACAGGCATGGAGAACGGCGATACCTTTGACGGTGTAGTGCTTGTCACTGGCGATCGCATCGCCAAGGCTGTTGTCGGCGGTGCCGCATCAAACGGCGTTTGGGTTGTTCCGGCTTCCGGTGCTGCCTCCCGCGCTGCGGATGCGAACACGTCTGCCGAGTTGCAATACTCAACGTTCTTCGTTGATGAAGGCTCGCACGCCGGCCAGCAGTGGGCCGTTAAGACGGGCACCATAACGACGCTCGACACCACACCTGTTGTCATCGAGCTTGTAAGGGACGCTGTTGGCTATGAGGGTGAGCTCATCGCTGCCCGTGGCCCGTTCGGCACTCTTGATGCTCGCGAGGACGCTCAGGACGATCGAATGGACGACTTATCGTCTGAGACGAGGGTAATCTACGATCTCGACAGCGGCACCAAGGTGTTCCGGGCGACCTACCCGATTGCCAATGCCGCACCCGCCAGCACCTTCGAGGCTGGCGGCGTGGTGTCGGTCCCGGCTGGTGGCGTACCGCAGTTCGACATCATGATCACCGCGGAAGAGCGGGCGCTGCTGATTGCCGAACGCTGCGATCTTGCCATTGTCCATGCAGGCGGCACCGTGATCGATGGCGCGACCTATGAGCAGTGGAATGGCGGTTCGATCATCGGCACCGGCACGGCCATGACGCTGGTCGGCAACGACTACATCGCGACAGACATCGCTGTTGAAGCGGCATTCACCAAATTCCGGGTCAAGTACGACAACAACCCTGGCTCGGGCACGGCGAAAACCCTTTACCCCGAGGCCCGGCTTATCGTCGCTGCTGATACGCCTTCGGCCACCACCATCGACCATAAGGCGATCACAGAGGCCACGACGGAGGCGATCGAGGACATGCCGGTCAACATCGCCGCCGATGGACCGTATTCGATGCGCGTGCTTGCCGGCGCCGGCGCGGCTCCTGTCTATAATTCGGCGACACGGGAGATCACTCTCGCCGCCGACACGCAAAGCGAAATTGTCTTCATCAATGGGCCAAACATCCGCGCCGGGGATACGGTCTACGCTAATATGAAGGTGGTCACCGACGACACGTTAGCCGGCTTTTCCGGCATCTTCGCCATTCCGGTTCGGATGACCGCCCACAGCACCGGACCAGGCGTTGTCGCCGAACTGACTAGGATGGCCGACAACATCTACTATCACGCGGTTTTCGCCGGCAATGATGGTGATGGCAACGCGCCGGGATCAATTGTTCTGCGTCCGGACACGCGCGCCTCCGGCCTTAAGGCCGCCAAGCAAGTTGTGATTTCTGACATCTGGATTTCGCGAGGAACTTCACGGCCGGCGCAAGAGGGTCTAGCTACCGCGCTTACCTCACTTAAGAACACAGTCACGCCCTCGGTTGCGGCCATCGATTATACTGAGGCTGCAAATCTCCATATTGCGCGAGCAAAAGCATCGGCAGATGGCAGACTGGCGGCGAGCAAGTGGGTAACGTCCTACGGTCTGGACGCCAATGCCGGTTCGGAAGAACTACCCTACCTGACCATTGATAAGGGTCTGGACAACGTTACGGCCGGTCAGACGCTTGCCCTGCAAGGCGGCGTAAATCACAAGGTTCTGGCTTATCGCACGGCCACCGATATTAACATGGTAGGTATTGGGCTGGAACCTGCTGTCATTGATGCAAGGCAGCATATAACCGGTGCATGGACGCTGGAAGGCACCTCTTACAGTAAAGATGTAACCTTCCGCGAGGCGACACAAAACGCCGGTGTACTTTCCGCCACGTGGAACTATCAAGTCTGGGATGGCGAAACTTTGCTGACTTGGAAAGTTGGTGGCGCTGATATTGCGGCCAACAAAGCGGCGGTTGATGCTGCACCCGGAAGCTTCACGATCTATCGCACCGGCTCGGCCGTGCAAGATCCTCGCAGCGACATCAATGCGACTGGCTATACTATTTACATAAACCGCGTGACGGGCGCAGACCCTACCGGTGCCGATATCTCTGTAGCTGATATAGCTATTGCGATGCAGTTTATCGGCGGGACGCAAGACAACATCACGGTGAAGGGTGGCGCTTGGAAGGACTTTGAAAAGTCTGCATCAGTGGGTAATATCCCTGTACACAAAAACTTCAACTCTAAGGACTTCGGCCAACACGCGCATGTTGGGCCGGTGATTTACGGTGGGTATAAGTGTCAATTTGACGGTGTGCCGATGGTTGGCATGTCGGGCGATATTGTTGGTAGAGCATCCGGCGAGGGCATCAACATCTATACCGGCACATATCGCAATATTGATCTGGTATGGCCTGCCGACATTATCGAAGTGAATAATTCCGGTTATGGTATAGGCGGGCACGGATCCGGAAATCAGTGCTACAGAAGTCTCCAAATACCGGGACTGTTACGATTTAATAGTGTGACCAACGGCCTTGGCCTTGGGCAAATGTCTGTTACGCAACCGTTCGCCGTCAATGGTATTGTGCTTGGCAGGGTCGAACTGAATGGTGTTGACGAGGCATTTACGCCCGGTAGCAGTCTGAAAATCTTGCGCGGCGGTAGCGTTCGCCTAAATAATCGATCGCTCAACAATTCTAACAACCGGACTGGTCTGTATAAGTTCATGACCTCTGGCGAAGTCTTCGAGTCATGGGATCTCGACGTTTATTCGGAAGACGAACGGCCGGTTGTTCTCGGCACGGTCAGCAAGTATTTGATCTGGCGCGGTTTCACCGGCAACGCAGCTCCGACACTCCTGGCGCGCGGGCTTCAAGATAAAAGTCCCGCCGGCAGGCATCTTACTGCTTTCGGCACAACCAGTAGCGCGTTCCTGGTCAACATCGATCTCGGTCCTTCTGCCAACCGGAACACCATCATAGGCGACCTGGTCCCTAGTTACACGGCCACCGGCTATCTTCCTGCGAGCATTACTGTCGCTGCCGGCACGACCTTTGGCTTCGCAGGTATGACGCGCGCGGCCATGCGATCATTCTTCGACGGCAACGCGGTGCCACATAATATCTCAGACGCCACAACCATTGTCGGCCCCATGGGCGAGATCGTGGAACTGCCAGCCTAACCGCCACTGCCACCACAACAATCACTGACCACTTGAACCTGCCCGCGAGGGCGGAAAGGAACGACCATGGACAAAACGTTCAAGGGCGCCGCGAAGCGCATCGCCGATCGCGACATATCGCGCATCGGCGCGATGATCGGCGTTGGCGAAGACGAGATGCACGCCTTCATGGATGTCGAGGCGGCAGGATCAGGCTTCGATCGCTACGGCCGGCCAAAGCTGCTGTTCGAGCCGCATGTGTTTTATCGCAACCTGGCCGGCGCCAAACGGACCGCCGCGGTCAAGGCCGGCCTCGCCTATGCCAAATGGGGTGCAAAGCCCTATCCCAGGGACAGCTATCCGCGCCTGGTCGCGGCCATGGAGATCGATGAGGCTGCGGCGCTGAAGTCGGCTTCGTGGGGCCTGACCCAGATCCTCGGCGACAACTTCAAGGCGGCTGGCTTCGGGACCGTGCAGGCGATGGTGCAGGCCTTCATGGCGGATGAGGCGGCGCACCTCGAGGCCGCGGTCAGGTTCATCAAGGCCAACAAGCTCGACGACGAGCTGCGCAACCACAACTGGGCCGGCTTCGCCAGGGGCTACAACGGGGCCGGTTACAAGAAGAACCGTTACGATTCGAAGATCTCGGCCGCCTTCGCAAAGTGGCAGAAGATCCGCGATACGCCGTTGCCGCCGAGAGACGCTACGACGCCTAGGCCCGCTATGAAGAAAGCGCCTTCCGTGGTCGCTGCCGAGGAGCTCTCGGCCGAGCTCGCGGCCGGAGCTACTTCCGAACCGGCAGCGCCGGCCGTCGACAAGGAAACGATCGAGCGCGTCCAGCAGCAGCTGAAGGATCTGGGCTACACCGAAGTCGGCGGCATCGATGGGAAGACCGGCACAATGACGGCGACAGCGATCCGCGCCTTCCGCGCCGAGAATGGCTTGCCGGAAGGCGACGGCATCGACGATGCGCTGCTCTTGGCGCTGCAGAAGGCCAAGCCGCGCGTGCTGGCGCCGGCGCGCAGCGAAGCGCCGCCCGAGATCGTGCGTGAAAAAGTGCCGGAGGTTCGCACTAACTGGCTGACTAAGATCGGCGCCTTCTTCACCGGCATCGCCGCGCTGATCGGTAGCTTCTTCGACGGCATTCTCGGCAATCTCGACGAGGCTTCCGGTTTCATGCAGCCGGTCAAGGATGCCGCCGGCGATGTGCCTGGCTGGATGTGGATGCTGGCGATCGCCGGCGTCGCCGGGGGCCTGTTCCTGATCGCGCGCCACGGCGAGACCAAGGGCGTCGAAGCGTTCAAGACCGGAGCGCGGCGATGAGCGAGGTCAAGATATCGTGGTGGGAGCCGACGGATCGCGAACGCCAGTGGCTTCGCCGGTATACGTCGAGCGATCAGCACAAATGCTCGGCGACGGGCGGCTATTGCAACGCCATGTACGAACTTGGCGAAGCCGACATCCTCTACACCAAGGATGGCTATATTGCCGGTGACAGGGACAATCGAAAGCCGCCGGAAGGCGACCCGCGTTGGCCTAAACTATGCGATGCGTGCGGTCGGTCGTTCGGTAATGACGATCCCCATCAACTCTTCGGCAGGCAAATCTACATCTGCGAGGCGACAGGCGAGCGCTCCACGCTCGACAAGGCGCCGGTCGGCGCTTGCTGGGATGCCTGGTGGATTTCCGAGCGTCGCAAGGAGGGTCCCACCGGAAGCGGCTATTTGGTTGGCCCCGATCATCGGTCGCTCGTGGTGAAGCTTCCGGGCAATCACGACTGGCACATCGACAGCCGCGCTAGCAACTGCACGAAGCCGGATGACAACGAGCATTTCTGCTGGGTCCGTCACGGCCGCCCGGAAGATGGCACGCTGCATGTCGACAAAAACGGAAACACGTGCTCGGCCGGGGCAGGCTCGATAGCAGTTCCCGGCTTTCATGGCTTCCTACACAACGGCGCCCTGAGGGGCTGCTGATGTCGGTGCTCATCGGTATCGTCGCAGGCCTGCTGGGCGTCAATCGCACACTCGCCGGCATCATCTCCATCGGTGTCGCCGTCCTCGCCGCCTCGGGCGCGGCGTGGGGCGTCTATGCCTACGTCAAGCACAAAGGCGCGGAAGAGGTCCGCGACCAGATCCAGAAGGACAACCAGGATGCGATTCGCAAGGGCATTGAGGCCAGCCGCTCTCTTGACGAGTGCATTGCTGCTGGTGGGGTGTGGGACTTCCGGCGTCAGCGGTGTTCCCGCGCTACGCTCGGCCCTCGGTAGCAGCCTTGCTGGCGCCCAGGGCAAGACGGCCGATGATCAGAACCGGATCGATCGCACGATGGCGCCGGGCTGCGCCATCGGCTTTTACAAGCCGGACGAATGCGACCGGCATAGCAAGGCCAGCGCCGGGCGGCGTGCCGAACTGAAAAACTGAGCAGAGGCACGGGCGGGGAACTGATGACTGAAAATGGTGACGATCGAAAGCTGCCGCGCAGGCTCCTCGACATCGACCCGGAGACGGTAGGATGGTTGGACCGGCTTACCACAGAAGAACGATCAGCGCTTATCTGGGCGGGAAAACTGCCAAAATACCAACGCGAACGCCTCGATCTATTTCTCGCCCTGGAGCAGGAGAAATTCCAGGCCGGCTTCAAGATCGTGGAATTGTGGACGCGGACGGCGTGGGTCGCCAAGACGGCGACAAAGCTTCTGTTGTTCGTCGCCGGCACGCTGGTGGCGCTCAACCAGGTCATGGCCTATTTCGGCGCCTCCGGAGGCAAGCAATGATCCTGAAGCGGTCATGGAACGCCTTCTGGCGCAAGGTCGACGTGCCGGCGGCGATGGTGTTCATCATGGCCGCGCTCGCCGGTGTGGGCGTTGCCGTGATGGTTTCTTCGGCGCTGGACAGAGATCCGCCGATCGCGTTCGAACAGGCGACGGTCCTGACGCCAGAAGTTCCACAGGGCGGTGTCCTCGACATCCAGTACACCGTCGTCCAGAGCCGGATATGTGCTGCCACGGTCGAGCGCTTTGTGACCGATTCGGAAGGCACCATTCACGTGCCTTCGACCTATACGGTTGGCCGGCGCGCGTTGATCGATGCCTATCCGCCTGAAGGCCGGGAGAGCTATCAGCGCTCGGTCACCATTCCCCTGGCCGCCGCGGTCGGCAAGGCGCGCTACGATGCCCGCTTCTCCTATATCTGCAACCTCTGGCAAAAGCTGACGAAGCCGATCGTCGTTCGCGCCCCGGCGGTGGACTTCATCATCACGCATGCGCCGGCCCCGCTCGAGCCGCTAACGCCAGAGCAGCCGGCTGGCTGACCGCCGCAAATCCGCGCCCGGCGGTTCCGGGCATCCCCAACATGGAGAAGACCATGCCTAAGATGCGCGCGAAGCTGCGCCTGCACCACATCGACAAGCAAAATGCCCCAAACAGCGAAACACTCTACTTCCATGCTGTCGCGGCATCCAAGTATCCTGAGGATGGCAGCGACGAAAACAACACCTACGCGAAGTACTCGCCATCGGCGTCGCTGCAGTTGCAGGTCGCCAACCCCTCGCTTGTCGGTCAGTTCGAAGCGGGTAAGGAATACTATCTCGACTTCACGCCGGCCGATTGAACCTCCAATCTGGTCGCAAAAAATTAAGGCCCGCTGTACCGAAGGGTGCGGCGGGCTTTTTTGCGCGTCTGGATGGAACACAACCCTGAGAAGAAAGTTCGGTCCTTGCAGCACGTTCTCGCAGACAATGCTGTGCGATCGGATGGCCCGATCAGCCCGCGTCCTTCCCTCCGGAGGCGCGGGCTTTTTTGCGTTCGGGAACCGAAACGTTCAAAGTTTATTGAATCGGGTCTGTTGGCGTTGGAGTTTGCATGAGCGGGGCGAGGCTGAAGTTCATTAAGCCGCAAGAGCCGGTGCTGGTCGAAACCCCGCCAGTGAGCAACGACTGGCTCCACGAGATCAAATACGACGGGTTCCGCACTCAGCTCATTCTCGATTGGGCCGGCGCTCGGGCACTCACCCGCACCGGCATCGACTGGTCAAAGCGCTACTGGCCGATCGTCGCCGCGGCCGAAAAGCTGAAGGCCAAGTCTTTCGTCCTCGACGGCGAGGTGATCGCGCCGGACCCCGACGGCCGGCCGAATTTTCACGAAATGCACTCGCGCATGGCATGGAACGCCGAACTGCTGGCCTTCGTCGCTTTCGACATCATGCACCTCGATGGCAAGGATTTGCGCTCCCTACCGGCGATCGAGCGCAAGGCGATCTTATGGGATCTGGTCAAGCCGGCAGAGGGCATCATCCAGTACAGCCAGCACATCCAGGGCAGCGGCGACGATTTCTACCAAGCCGTCGAGAAGATGGGCCTAGAGGGCATGGTTTCCAAGAGACAGGGTAGCCCCTATCGCAGCGCCAAGAACAACTCCTGGCTCAAGATAAAATGCTGGGAGATTGGCAACTTCGATCTGCTCGGCATCAAGCGCGAGCCTGGCAAACAGACCGAAGCAATCCTCGGACGCAATGGACGATATGCCGGCAAGGCTGCCGTTAGCACGACACGTTCCATCAAGGAGCGATTGCGACAGCGGATACAGCAAGCCAAGGCCAGGCCACCGGAGGGCCTGCCGAAGGCTGTGGTGACGCCCGACGTGGAATGGGTAGAGCCGGGTATCAAGGCCGTCGTGAAATCACTGCGCGGCGAGAATAAGCTGCGCCACGCCTCGGTGCAGGGATTCAGCGACAAGTGAGCCGCAGTCAGCCGGCGAACAGGTGTTTGGAACCGGTCGTCACCATCCAGTTCGCCCGGTCGATGTGACTGCGAACAGCGTTGCGGGCGCGGACCGGTTCAAGAGCCGGGTCGATGCCGAGAATGCGCTCGGCCATCTCTTCTATGCTGGCTTCGTCGGCGCAGTAGTCGAGGATCTGCAGGTAGATGGTGATATTCTCTTTGTCGTAAACCGTGATGGATTCCGACCACGGGACTTCTTCCATGATTCCAGGCTTCATGACGAACTAGCTCGCTGGTGGTTGATGCTGCTTCTATCACCGGATGATGCCGCTGCCTTGGCAATCGTCAAGAGCCAGCTCTATATCGACCGGATGGCGAAAGGCTGGACACTGCAATCACTGATCGATGGCAAGATGCGGCTCATCGCGTTCTGCCACAATCCAAAATGCCACCACAATCAGGCGCTCGACCTGGAGGCGATCAAGGTCAAACTCGGCCCTGACGCGCCGGCGATGTCGGATGACCTCACACCAAAGCTGAAATGCGCCAGGTGCGGCGGCAAGCAGGTCGGCCTGACATACACTCCCGACTACGCCGGGATGAAACGCGTGGACGTGAGTCCTTATCGGAAGGCGAGGGAAGGGCGCTGACTGGTATCACGCCGGCTGGGCATTTCGACTCGGAGCGTTCTCTGGGGACCCCGCGCGCTAGTGTAGTTGGGTTTGAATCTTATGGCGCCTTGAAGAACCCTACATATTAAACTTGTCTCCATTCCTGACGACTACACTGCCCAGCTATTGCTTTCCCAGTTGGAACTTGTCAGTCTGGGCTGCGTTTCGGTGGGGGACGGGTAACAAGCAAGGGCTTGACCTGTATGGATGAGATGACGCTTCAACTGACACTTGGAATACTTTCAGCGGCTGCCGTGGTGTATCCGGTAGCTAAGTTGCTTAAGGTCGCTTTTCATGAAGCCTTCCCGAAAGCCGTTGAGATTTACGACTCCAAGGGCAAGATGATCGGAACTCTCTCGGCCGAACACTTGGAAGCCGCGGACATCAAGGATCTGCGGCTCCTTCATGAGCGTGTTCGGCGGGAGAATCATGTCAGGACAAGAGCAGCCGCTTAACGAGAAACGAAGGGGCGACCTTTCAAAGATCGCCGGCGGCGGGGCTGGCTCGGGTCTCATCGTCTGGATTTCGGCGACGAATCTAACACCAACCTGGAAGCTGTTTTTTGAAGCAATTGCCCCCTGGATCGCGATAACCATAAGTGCGATCGGACCGTTCTTCGCCTCGGCGTTGCTCCAAGAACTGAAGTTCCAGGGGCTTAAATTTCTCCGTGCACGGGCAAAGCGGTATCTGCTGACCACGGCCGAAGGGTCCGACAATCGCCTAAGGGCTCAAGAGAAATGTGACGAGGTTGAGGCAATGATCGGCGACCTGATCAAGGATAGTGCGTCTAGCCTCAACCGATGGTCCAGTAAGTCATAGCCGCGCCTTCAAGGCGTACTGCGCCAGTGCACCCCTTGATCGATTGGAATCCTATCGAGTGTAACCCGGTTTCCGGGTCTCGATATCGCGATCCGCTGGCACCGCCAACATACGGCTTTGGCGGTCCATGCGGTCATTCGTGAGGGATCGCCTTCGCGGCCAGATCGCCGTCAATCGTCTGGCCGTCGCCAAACGCTTCCGGGAAAACTGCCCTCCAGTCCGGCTCGCCATCGCCACCGGGATGTTCGACGCCAGAGACATCAACGGTACGGACAAACTCTGCGATCCCGTGCGGATCATCGTCGCCCTCGGAAACGATCGCCTCGACGCTCTGAAGCCAGTTCGTCGGGCAGGTGTGCTCGCCGTAGAAGTAGGCCTTGCCCTTATCTTCAAACTCGTGCGGGCTGTGATAGCCGCCCTCCACTATGAAATAGATTGGCTTCTCCTGCGGCGGGATCACCAGCAGATCGTAGGACTTTACGAACTTCTTGCCATCGTCGAACGGCTCAACCTCGACGTCGGTCGACGAGAGGACTGAGACCTTGTATTTGCCGCCACAGTCGTCGCACTGCCACGGGCCCGCTTCCTTTGGCATTGTGTCGTTGAACAGATGATCAACCCTTTTTTTGCCGACATTGCAGTACGGGCAGCAGATGTAAATCGTGGTCTCAGTGGTCAATTTTGCTTTCATGACTTCTCTCCGGGCGCAAGCGCAAGTGCGGCGTCTATATCGATACTCCTCGTCTGATGGTTTCCAGCCATCGTCAGCGGTGTCGCTCATTTCCTCCTCACTGTGTCGCCGATGTTCATTCCTCGACTTCCGGAACCACAATTCCAAGAATCGCTCGGCCGCATGCTGCTTCGTAGCTGTTGGGATCGTCCCTGAAGAAGTCGCCGCCGGCCCGCTCGAAACAGATCTCGGCACACCGCTTGCGCTCGGCGAGAACGGCCTCCATGGCGAACTCCATAAAAGCGTGAATTTCTATAAATTTTCCATCTCGACTGCGAGAAAGGTCCAAGCTGCTATTTCCGAACTGGCACCAAACTGCTTCGTGAATGTCGTCTGGAATCTCGCTCATTTTGCTCTGCTCCGGCTGGGTGACATGCCAGCTATCCCTATGCTCGACATTGACACGTCTTGTGAAGGGCAGGGACACGGCGCATTGATTTCATTGCGTTCCTAGGAGCCTTCCAAGCTGAATATGTCGCAAACCGGATATGCCGTTTGCCGCACCTTCGTGTACCACCAATTGCGCCACCTACTGTGCCACAAATTTTCCAGTTTTGCCGAATTTGCCAATGATATCAAAAGCACACGCAGGTGCGGGTGCATCTCGACCGCACCAGCTTTATCCAACAAGCTGTTATTTTCATTGTGCGTTTTCTTGTTTCCCTGCAGTCCTTCCAAGGCTGTTTGTGCAAACTGAACACTGCGCGGTCCCGTTGCTGGTTGGATGCGGAATGCCGCGCCCTGACCGCGTGGTTTGACGCAAAGCCGTCATACGGCAAGGCTGTTGCCGGAAGGCAATGCATCTCTCAGCTACGTCATTCGCCCCCACGCCTGAAAGATGCGCGGCAGGGATATGGTCGTGTCCGACCGGTCGGCAAAGGCTTTGATCTCGCGCGTCACATGGTCGACTTCTTCGGCGGAGGCGATGCCCGATGTCGCGATCGCCTCGGCGATCGCCGCCATGGTGAGAGACGTGGTCTGCTTGACGTCGCGGCTTCGCCCGAAGGGCTGGACGAGACAGGTATCGACACTGGCAAAGCCCGCGCTCTCCAGAAGGCGGACCAGCCTGCGGCCGATGAACGGGTCGCCGCCGCGCGCCTTGAGCGTCGCGACAAAGAGCTCGCGATAGCGGTCGACGGCCGGACAAGGCGGATCGCAGAACTGGCCGGCATAGTCGATGTCCTCGACGATCAAGACGCCGCCGGGCGCCAGTGCCGCCTTCGCTCTCGCCAGCACGTCCTCCGGCCTGGCGAGATGCGTGAGCACGAACCGGATATAGACCAACGCGGCGCCCGAGACCGGCCACGGATCGAGCACGCTGGCCTGGTGAAACGCGACATTGGCGAGGCCGCGGTTGGCGGCCTCTTCGCGGGCCGCCGCCAGCTTCTCTTCATCGAGATCGAACCCGACGACGCGACCGTTTGAACCGACCCGAGCCGCCAGTTCGAAGCTGACGTCACCGCCGCCGCAACCGGCGTCCAGCGCCAACATTCCGTTCAGCGGTTCGAAGCGGTCGAGAAGCGCCCGGGTCGCCGGCGCCAGCACGCGCGAAATGAGGGCGAGCCGCGACCGCCCCTCCTCGCCACCCTTGATGATGTAGGTCCGGAGTTCCTCTGCCTTGGCCATGGGTCGTTTTTTCCCATTGCTGTTGACGCTGGTTGTTGTTGACGCCGGCGTTCGGCCAGCATCGGCACCGAGCCGGCGGCCGCCTGCCGCAGCAAAGTGCCATAAGGCGCCGCGGGCGATCAACAACGACGCTGCCCGTTGTTACAGACGTAACCAAATTCCGTCTCGCTGAAATCATTCTGCAGCGAAATTCTCCGAGACAATGCCGTTCTCGACATGAGAGCAGCGGAGCGCGAAGGATGAGCTATCACCAGTCATGTAACGTCGTCAGAAACATTCTCTTGGTGATCGGGATCGTGGCCGTTGTACTTGCGCTGACCGTGGCGGCACCGGCGCAGGAGGTGACGCTGACAGTGGCCGACCAGAATCCGCCGACCTCCTGGGGCTCCGTCCACGCGATGCAGCCCTGGATCAGGAAGATCGAGGAAGCAACCAAAGGCCGCGTGAAGATCGAGCACTATCCCGGGCAGACCCTGGTGAAAGGGACGGAAACGTGGAACGCGGTGCGCGCCGGCATCGTCGACATCGGCTGGTGCTTCCATGGCTACTGGCCGGACATCACCCCGCTGTCGGACGTGATCACCCTGCCTGGCCTGCCGATCACGTCCGCCGAAAAAGGCAGCGAAGTGTTGTGGAAACTCTACGAAAAGTTCCCCGCCATGCGGAAGGACTATGCCGAGATCCAGCCGCTGGCGCTGTGGACGAGCCATCCGTACTTCCTCCTCACCACCAGCAAACAGGTGAAGACGCTGGATGACCTGAAAGGTCTCAAGATACGCGTGACCGGCGGACCGCCGACCGAGCAGATGAAGGCGCTGGGCGCCGTGCCGACACTGGTACCGATGCCGGATGTCTACCAGGCCCTCGACAAGGGCGTGGTCGACGGCATGGGAGCGCCCTGGGAGGCGGTGAATGCCTTCCGGCTTTACGAGGTCGCGAAATACTACACGATCGCGCCGCTTTCTGCCGTGTACGGCTCGCTGTGCGCCAACAAACAGAAATGGGAGAGCCTGCCCACGGACATCCGCGACGCCATCATGAGCGTCAGCGGCCTCGAAGGTTCGAAATTGTGGGGCAGGAACTTCTTCGACGCAGCCGAACAGGCAGCCCTCGACAGGGCCGAGGCGGAAAACCGTGAGATGATCGGCTACGCGATGCCGACGGACGAGGTGGCGCGCTGGAACAAGATCGCCGCTCAGCCGCTCTGGGACGCGTGGGTCAGAAAAATGGAAGCCAAGGGCCACGGGGAGGCCCGACAGATTCTCGAAGCCACCGTCGAGATGTTGAACGATTGACGGTCGCCGTTTCTCAGAGCGAGACGACACCTCGACGAAAATTCATCTCCAGAGAAGCCGATGTCCGACACGATGCCATCTTGCCACGACATGACCGTTTTTGGACGAATCGACACGTGGCAGCGGCGTTGCGAGTTCGTGCTCGCTTACGTCGCCGTCACCGCGACCGCAATCATGATGCTGCTGACCAGCGCCGACGCCGTCTGTCGCTATTTTTTGAACAGTCCGATCCTGATCGCCTACGAGCTCACCGAGAAATACTTGATGACCGCGGCAATCTTTCTCGGCCTGCCTGCCGCATTTCGAGGCGGAGCCTTCGTCCGGGTGACCTTTCTTGTGGATCGGCTTTCGCGGTCGCTGCGATCGAATGCTGAGCGCCTCGCATACGTCATTGCCATACTGTGCTGCCTGGTATTCGCGGCGGCGACCGTGCAGCAGGCATACCGCTCGCTCTCCGACCCAACGACGCTGAGTGCGCTTCCAGTTCCGGTCAGCCCGGCGTACTTGCTGGCCCCGCTCGGCTTCGTTGTTCTTGTGCTGGCAATCCTGACCGGCGGCCGCCGTGTCCTGACGGGCGCGCCCCATCGTGAATGTTAGCCGATGCTTACCGCGCTTCCCCTTGTCGCACTGGTCGCGCTTCTGCTGCTCGGCGTGCCGATCGCGGTCGCGCTTGCCGCGTCGGGCATGCTGGGCATTTATGTGGTGACCGGCGATCTCGCCAAGATGCTGGGCATCGTCGCCCTGACGTCATTCGATACGGTGGCGGACTATGCGCTCACGACCATCCCGATGTTCATCCTGATGGCCTATTTCTCGGCTTCGAGCGGGCTGGCGCGCGACCTCTACACGGCGGCGAGCAACTGGCTGTCGCGCATCCGCGGTGGGCTTGCTATCGCCACCGTATTCTCCTGCGGGGTTTTCGGCGCGATGTCGGGTGCGAGCGTCGCCGCGGCCTCGGTGATGTCGAAAATCGCCATGCCGGAGATGCGCCGGCACGGCTATTCCGACGAGCTTGCCGCCGGCGCGATCGGCGTCGGCGCCACGCTCGACATCCTGATCCCGCCAAGCGTCGCCATGGTGATCTACGGGCTTGCCACGCAAACTTCCGTCGGCAAGCTGCTGGTCGCCGGCATCGTGCCCGGCATTCTGGCCGGCATGCTGCTGGCATTGACGATCTATCTCTGGGTCACGATAAGCCCGGCGCATGCACCTAAGACCTATCGCGCTCCGGCCAGGGAGCGCTGGGCAAGCCTGGCGCGCGTATGGCCGAGCCTGTTGCTCATCGTCGTCGTGATCGCGCTGCTCTACCTCGGAATCGCGACGCCGACCGAGGTCGGTGCGGTGGGCGCGTTGATGGCGGGCGTGATCGGCGTCGCATTAGGCAGGCTGTCGGCGCACGACGTTTTGCAGGCGCTGAAATCGACGATTCGCACCTCCGCGATGATTTTCCTGATCCTGATCGGCGCGACCTTGTTCGGCCACTACATGACGCTTAGCCGTATCCCGCAGGAGATGGTTGCGTTGGTGACCGCGATGGATCTCAATCGCTGGATGGTGATCATCGGAATTTTGGCGGTCTACTTCGTCATCAGCATGTTCATGGACGAGATTCCGCTGCTGCTTCTGACGTTGCAACTGACGTTCCCGCTCATCACTTCGCTCGGCTTCGATCCGATCTGGTTCGGCGTCGTTTCCATGATGATGGTCACTATCGGGCTAGTCTTCCCGCCGGTCGGCCTTGTCGCGTTCGTCGTTGGCACAACCGCGGGAGCCGACCTGACGAAAGTCTACAAGGGCACCAGCATCCTGACGATTGCGCTCGTCGCGACGACAGTGCTGCTGATCATCTTCCCGCAGATTGCCCTGTGGTTGCCGGCGACAATGCGCTGATCTCGGTTGCTACAACTGTAATCAAATTCCTCCTCCCTTGAAATCATCCCGTAGTGCCGCCCATCGACTATCGCGCCAAACATTCTCGTCAATCAGGAGAGCGCGATGTATCGAAACGGCATTTTTCCGCACGAAGTGCGCCGAGCCCTCGATGGACAGATCGAGGAAATCAAGAACGCCGCAAGAACCGCAGGCAGGCGCGTGTCAGACCCTGACATTCAGTCGTTGCTGCGACCACTTTACGAGAAGCGCTACGGCTCGCGCAGAAAACACGCCTTCTATCGGCGATCCAGCCGCTGACTCGCTTCGGTATGGCTTTTTCCCAACGAACCGGGAGAGACAACATCGATGTGTCCGAACAAGGATCGGCAAACCTGCGAAATCGATGATCTCGTGTTCAGCTGGCGGCAGCGGCGGGGTCCTTTGGATCTGCTGGCGCTGGAGCATAGGGCGCGCCAGGCGCGAGCCGAGGCGCTGCGGACCCTGGCCCGTAGCGCAGTCCGGTGGTGCCACTCGCTCCCCTTGGCCCGTTCGCCGGCCGGACCCGGCGTCAATGCGCCTTCGGTCGAGGCTCAAATCCGCGACCAAAAGTCGAAAAGCTGAAGACGAAAGCTGGAGCATCAGGCAGCCAAACGTCTTCGTTTGGCGTTCGATAAGGCACGTCAAAACAAAGAGTAAGGGCGCGGTTTTGCGGTTTTGGTTCCATCGAGACGCAAGCGCTTTAAGCGCGACTTTCCAGCCGCATGAGCAAATAGTCGACCTCTTGTCTGGCCGCCGCCGACAATGCACTGCCCGGCTTGCGCTGGGCGTCCGACGCGATGGCGCCGCGCTTCATCATCACATATTTTCGTACTGCAAGCCCCACGCCGGGTTGCTGCTCATAGCGCAGATAGGGCAGGTGGGCGTCGAAAAGATCGTGCGCCTTGTCGCGCTCGCCGGCGGCAGACAGTTTCACCATGTCGACCAGCATATCGGGGAAGGCATAGCCGGTCATCGCGCCGTCGGCACCGCGCTCCATCTCGAAGTCGAGAAAGAGGCCGCCATTACCGGTAAGGATCGACAGCGGCCGCAGCGAGCCGTCCTTCTGGAAGCCGCGCAGCGCGCTGATCTTCTCCAGGCCCGGCCAGTCCTCGTGCTTGAGCATGAAGCAGGCCGGGTTGTCGGTGACGATGCGGCGGATGACGGCCGGCGTCATGATGACCGAAAGGGTCAGTGGATAATCCTGCAGGACGAAAGGAACATCCTCGCCGACCGCTTCGGATGCGTTGCGGAAATAGGTGACGATCTGGTCGTCGGTGCGCAGCGCCGGCGGCGGCGCGATCATCACGCCCTGCGCGCCAACCTCTATCGCGGCGCGCGCAAGGCTGCGCATGGCTGCGAAGCCGGGGGCGGAGACGCCGACGATGACCGGCAGCCTGGTGCGTGCCGCGACACGTTTGACGATCTCGATCGATTCGCCGGCGTCGAGCTTCAGGGCGTCACCCATGATGCCGAGGATTGTCATCCCATCGACGCCGCAGCGCTCGTAGAAATCGACCATCGAATCAAGCGATTCCCAGTCGATCTTGCCATCCGCCTCGAACGGCGTCGGGGCAATGGTGTAGACGCCTTTGGTGTCAGGGCCGATGGCCATGAGCTCCTCCTAAATCCAGCTTTCAACCATAGCGCAGGACCGACGGTCCGATCCAACCCGGCAGTCGGTCCGGACGGGCGGGGTCCCGTTCGTCGTTCCATCGTATGCGGACAACTGGTTGGCCGATCTGGACAATGGCTGCACGGGATTGCGCCGCGGGTCGAAACCCGCGGAAAAGAGAAGGTGATACGCCGTCGGACAATGCAATCATGCTCTGCGAGCCGTCAACCTTCTTACGCCGCGAGTTCAGCAGTTGCAGGCGGCGATCCGTGCGGCGATTGACCTCAAGGACTGTCGATCCTGGGGAATGACTTTGCCAAAGTCAAAATCCAGCCTTAACCTTCTGCAATGCATTCCAGGTCGAGCATCCGGTTTTGCCTGGGAAAGCCGCACGCAACGGAGCCCTATTTATGAGTGACAGCCAGGTAAGGATTGCGGCCGGGAACACCATTCGAAGCCTGCATGCCGATCTGCCGGTCAACGCCACCTTCCATATCTGGCTCAAGGCGACCAGGCCGGACGTTCCAGGCTCGCTGTCGTTTTCCAACGTTCGCGGCAAGTTCGGCGAGGTGAGCGTCGCGAACGCCGAAGAGCATGAATTCAGAATTTTTCACGTCTTCGGCGGCGGCAGTGTCGAACTGGATTACGATGCGGATCAGACCTCGGTTTCGGTTGCCTACTGGTTCGCATTGGCCGACGTGCTGGAGACAGGCATTACAGTTCTCCACACCAATCCGGGAAATGCCCCACCGAACATCCCCGACAGCTATCATTTTCGTCCGCCGTTCGGCTGGATGA
The DNA here is from genome assembly GCF_055811775.1 of Mesorhizobium sp. WSM4844. Lineage (NCBI taxonomy): Bacteria > Pseudomonadati > Pseudomonadota > Alphaproteobacteria > Hyphomicrobiales > Phyllobacteriaceae > Mesorhizobium > Mesorhizobium sp. WSM4844. Next base: position 105,224 of record NZ_JBVVQB010000003.1, read on the forward strand.
ACGATCCGAACGGATTTGGCCGGTTTGGAGGCCGCCCACATCTGTTCTATCAGCATTATTCGCATGGGCTTCGCTGGAACACGATGCATTGGGGGCACGCCGTCTCTTCCGATTATTTGCGGTGGCGTCACATGCCAATCTTCCTGTTTCCGTCGGAAGACCTCACCGCCAGGCCCGACAAACGGGGCGGCGCCTATTCCGGCTCGGCCATCCCGCTTGCCGATGGCCCGGGCATTCGCGTCTTTTTCACCGAGCAGGTACAGGACCGTATCCCGGAACAGCAGATCCAACTCACGGCCACTTCCAGCGACCTCATCATGGCGGGAGATGCGCACGTCATCCTGCCATACCGCCCGCTTGACCAGGGATTGACAGCGGATTTTCGTGACCCATACGTCTTCAGGGGACCGGATGGCCTTTGGAAAATGCTGCTGGGCAGCCAGAGCGATGAAGGCGGCGTTGTCCTGCTCTACGAAACCCTTGACCATACGGCCGCCACCGGATGGACGTATGTCGGCAAGCTTCTGGTCGAGAAACACTATCGGACGACGGCGATCGAATGTCCCTGTCTGCTGCCGCTCGACGGGCCTGCGACCGATCCAGCGACGCGCTGGGTCCTGATTGTCGGGCTGATGAACAGTGAGGACCGGTCGACCCGGCGCAAGAACCTGACAATGGCCATTGTCGGCTGGTTCGATGGTCGGACCTTTGCCAAGGAATTCGAACAGGAACTGGACTTCGGGACGGATAATTACGCCTTCCAGGCCTTCGCCGACGGTGATGCCATTGTCGGCATAGGCTGGCTTGCCAACTGGGCCGACACCGGACCGGCGATCGATTTCCCCACAGCCATGACGTTGCCTCGCAATATCCATCTGTCCGCAGGCGAGTTGCACACCCCGCCCATCGGCGCTGCCGAGAGCCTGCGGAGCCATATTCTGGACCGGACACGCCTCGCAGCCGGAGAGCAGGTAAGCTTTATCAACGGCGCCGTCGAAATCCTGTTCGAGCTGGAAAAGCCGGGTGCCCATTTCCACCTGAAGCTGCAACATCCAACCGTCCGGCTCGAGGTTGTCGTCGACGACGAGGGACTTGCCATTCGTCATGGAGACGACGCAGTGGAATCCCCTCACTATATTGCCAAGGGAGCCCGTCCAAAACGGCTGCGGATATTCCTCGACTACGGATCGATCGAGGTATTTGCGGATCGCGGTCGTTGGGCTGGCACGAAACGGATCAGCGGTTTTGATCCGGTGCAATCGGCACGTCTCATCGCCGAAACCGGCGCCGTACTACACGCGACGGTATGGGCGCTCAAACCGTGACAAGGAGATAAATATTTCCAGTTCAGGATCGGGCGTCCGCAAACACCGACCAATGAACGAGGCCTTCGACGACGCCAAGGGCGAACTGTTCCTTGGCGCTGTAGATCAGCCGGTTGTTCCGCGCCATGTCAAGCAGTTCAGGAAGGGCATTGGCGACGACAATTCCACGCGCCCCGGGCAGCTCGAACATGCTGCGATCGTTGTTGGTATCGCCGGCGACGACCACCTCATCGAGGCCGATGCCGAGCTCATTGCAGAGCCAGGCCAGCGCCTGGCCCTTGTCTGCTGAGCGCGGCAGGATGTCGAGATCGCGTCCGCTCGAATAGACCATCGTCACCGACAGGCCGGCCTCGGCCAGAGCGCGCTCGATGCTGGCAAGGGTTTCGGGACTTGCGTCGAGCAGGTACCAGCTCGATTTGAAGGCGTGCTGATAGCCGTCGGGCTGGCGGACGGTGTCTTTGAGCGACCCGAGCACCGCATCGACCTTTTCAAGCGACCAGCCTTCCGAAAACCTTTGGGCAAAATGCCCGAGAACAGAGGTGTGCCGCGGACCGGCGAGCATCGTGCCGACACCGCCGATCACATAGTCCGGCGCTGGCAGGCCGACTTCGTCGACGAAGTTCAAGATATCGTCGGCCAGGCGACCGCTGTTGTAGACGAGAACCGGCCGGTGCTCGGGATCGAGCGCTTGCCATTTCAACCGAAAGCGTGACGTCGCCGGCGCGTCGCCCGCCAGGGTCCCGTCGAGATCACTCGACAAAAGCGCGATCGGTTTCAATCGCCGTCGTTCCACGGCTCGTCCCAGTCATGATCGTCGACCGCCTTCAGCACCGGACGTCCTTCGACAAGGCTGACCAGCTGCTGCGCGATGCCTGTCCAGGTGAACAGGCTGCGCGCCTTGTGCGCGCCCATACGGCCCAAGCGGCCGTAGAGGCGCTGGTGCTTCATCGGCTTGACGATGGTGATGCCGAGGTCTTCCTTGTCGAACGGATCGCCAAAAAGCGCATGCCGGCCATAGCTGATCCCGCGATAGAGGCCGCCATGGATCGTAACCACGGTCGGCGTTCCGCAAGCCATTGCTTCGATCGCGGTCATGCCGAACGGCTCGTAGCGGCTCGACAGGACGAACATGTCCGCCGCCCGATAGGTGTCGGCGAGATCCTCGTCGGCAACATAGCCGGAGAAGACGACACGATCCTGCAAGCCTAGCTGTTCGACCTGTTGCTTGAGCTGGTTGAGGATCTTCTGTTCCTGCTCGTCCATGTTCTCGCCGCCGACAGCGAGCCTCAGGACCGCATCCGGCACACGCGGCGCCACCACTGAAAACGCATCGATCAGCAGGTCGTAGCCCTTGTTGGTGGCGAGCCGGCCGAGCGCCAGGACCGTTCGCCCTTCGAAGCCGAGCCGATGGCGGATCAACCGGCGAGACGCCTCGCTGACGGGAAAGAACCGGTTGTCGTCGTAACCGGGCGGGATCATGTGCACGCGGTCGCGCTCGAGGCTGTAGTCCTCGACCAGCATGTCGACCTGCGGCGGCGTTGTTGCGATCACCATGGCGCAGCTTCGATAGATGATCGTCTCGTGCTTGATGCGCTCGGTGAAATTGAACTCGGCCTCGAACGTATCGGCCTTGTCAGGGTAGTCCGTCTTCATCTGGCGCTGCTTCCATATGCCAAGCGAATGCGGCGTATGGATGTGCGGGACAGTGAGCGCTTCCGACAGTCGCTGCCCCGCCACGCCCGCATCCCAGTAGTGACTGTTGATGAAGTCGTAGGAGAGATTTTCCCGGCGAATCAGGCGCAGCGCGTTTTCACACCACTCGAGAAGGTGGCGGTGGAGATATTCCTTCGGAATAAAATCGGGTCCGCCACAGGCGACACGCAGGACGCGAACCCCGTCGGCCACTTCATCGACAGGAGGCTGGTCTTCAAATCGTCGCGTCCAGATATCGACGGCATAACCCAGCTGAGCCAGCTTTTTGGCAAGTTCCAGGACATAGACCACCTGTCCGCCGGTATCGGCCGCGCCCAGTGGCGGGTTGGCTGCTACGTAGCCGTGGGTTGAAATGAGAGCAATTCGAGGTATCGCCGCATCCGAGTCCGGCATCTGTATCCTTCTCTACGATTGATCTGCGCACGCCGCAGCATGCACAAGGTCAATTATATAAGGTTTCCAGCCGCCATCCGCAAATGGCGAAAGCGCCGGGCGGCCGCCAGGGCTGGTGGCACGTCGGTGAGAATATTGACTCCGCCCGCAATGGTAGCCCCCCAGAGACGCCGATAGGGAACATACCGAGGAGCCTCGGCGTGACGATTATGAGAGCCGGACAAGACATTGTGCGATTGGTCGATGATTGCGCCCGCGGACATCGACTTCGAAATCTGACGGACGCTGTAGCAATTTAACGCTGCTCATGATCCTTTCTGGAAATCGATTCCGATTTCCATGGTCATGCGCTAGACCTAACACGCAGCTTTTCCGGAATTCTGATGGCGGGAGGCGCTGGTGGAAGGCCAGGACGAACAGACGACCGGCGCCAGGACTGCTGAGGACAGCGCCGACATCTATGGCGAGGACGGCGCCATTCTGTCGTCGTTCCTTGCCCAGATCGGCGCCGCGATCGCCGATCGCGACACGCTGACGCTGAAGCGTGAGGTCGACGACCTGCACCAATCGGAACTCGGCGACCTGATCGAGGCGCTCCATCCCGAACAGCGCCGCGCGCTGGTCGAATTGTTGGGCGCCGACTTCGATTTTTCCGCGCTGACCGAGGTCGACGAGGCGATCCGCCGCGACATTGTCGACAGCCTGCCCAACGCGCAGATTGCCCAGGGTGTGCAGGACCTCGATTCCGACGACGCGGTCTACATTCTCGAGGATCTCGAAAAGGAAGACCAGGACGAGATCCTGTCGCAACTGCCGTTCACCGAGCGGATCAGGCTGCGCCGCTCGCTCGACTATCCCGAAGAGACCGCCGGTCGCCGCATGCAGACCGAGTTCGTCGCGGTGCCGCCATTCTGGACGATCGGCCAGACCATCGACTACATGCGCGAGGACAACAACCTTCCCGACCGCTTCAGCCAGATTTTCGTCATCGATCCGAGCTTCAAGCTGCTCGGCGCCATCGACCTCGACCAGATCCTGCGCACCAAGCGCTCGATCAAGGTCGAAGAGGTCATGCATGAGACCAGGCACGCCATTCCGGCGACGATGGACCAGGAGGAGGCGGCGCGCGAATTCGAACAATACGACCTTCTCTCCGCTGCCGTCGTCGACGAGAACGAGCGGCTGGTCGGCGTGCTGACCATCGACGACGTGGTCGACGTTATCCAGCAGGAAGCCGAGGAGGATCTGTTGCGCATGGGCGGTGTCGGCGACGAAGAATTGTCGGACAGCATCCTTTCGACCTCGCGCTCGCGCGTTCCGTGGCTGCTCGTCAACCTTTTGACGGCGTTCCTGGCGGCCTCGGTGATCGGCCTGTTCGACCGCACGATCGAGCACATCGTGGCGCTGGCCGTGCTGATGCCGATCGTGGCAGGCATGGGCGGCAATGCCGGCTCGCAAACCATGACGGTCACGGTGCGGGCGCTGGCGACGCGGGACCTCGACATCTACAATGCCGGCCGCATCATCCGCCGCGAGATGGGGGTGGGCTTCATCAACGGCATCATCTTCGCCATCCTGATCGGCATCGTCGCGGCCGCCTGGTTCCACGATCCCAATCTGGGCGGCATCATCGCCGCGGCGATGATCATCAACATGTTCGTGGCCGCACTGGCCGGCATCCTGATCCCGCTGCTGCTCGACCGGTTCAAGATCGACCCGGCCGTGGCTTCGGCGGTTTTCGTCACGACGGTCACCGACGTCGTCGGCTTCTTTGCCTTTCTCGGCCTCGCCACATGGTGGTTCGGCGTGTGAGCGATGCCACTCAATTGACTTTTACGTAAATGCCATGCGAGATTTTGGAACAGCCTCCGGCCGATTCTGAAACGCGTGCGGATAGCGAGGCCGCATGGTTGGAACCCGCAGCGCGGCCGGGCATTTGGAGTGATGATGCGGGAATATTATTCGATAACCGAACTGACCCGCGAATTCGACGTTTCGACGCGGACGCTGCGCTTCTACGAGGACGAGGGGCTGGTGCAGCCGGTGCGGCGCGGCCGCACGCGGCTATTTCGCCCGTCGGACCGGCATCTGATCCGCCAGATCATGCGCGGCAAGAGGCTCGGCTTTTCGATCAACGAGATCCGCGAAATCATCCAGATGTACAAGGAGCCGCCCGGCGAGGTCGGTCAGCTCAACCTGATGATCAAGCGCATCGAGGAAAAGCGCGAGGATCTGCGCCAGAAGCGCCGCGATCTCGAAGAGACCCTGGCCGAACTCGACCAGGCCGAAGAGTCGTGCGTCGAGCGGCTGGTGGAACTCGGCGTCAACACCTGATCGGTTGCCGCCTCAAATCCAGCGCCGCACCCTTTTTGCGTAATCCCGGTATTTCTTGCCGAATTTCGTTGCCAGAACCTTTTCCTCGCCCTCGATCGCCATTTTCTGCGTTGCGAAGGCGGCGATGATCGCCAGCGGCAGGAACCATACGTTCCCCGAGATAAGGGCGACGCCGATCATCAGCAGCGTGTTGGCCAGATAGATCGGATTGCGGCTGACGGCGAAGGGGCCCGATGTAACCAGATGGTCCGGCACGGCGTTCGGGTGGAGCGTCGTCTTTGCCCGGATCATGATGCGGATCGCCGTGAACCAGAGTGCGACGACGCCGAACAATGCCACCCAGCCGGCCGCGAACAGGATGTCGCCCAAAAGGCCGCCGATCCATGGCAGCGGATAAAGCAAGCCAAGCGCGATGCTGACGGCGATGGCCGCGACATAGATCAGCGGCGGCCACGGTATAAACCCCGGTTTTTGCTGTCCCGGTTTCTGTTGGCCCGGTTTCTGCTGATGGTCGGTCATTGTGCTCCTCCCTCCATCAAAGTGCCGTCGGCCTTGGCAGTGCAGGCGCCGGCGAGCTCGTCGAGATGCGCCTTCCATTCCGCAGCCTGGTCGTTTCGGTAGAGCCGATCAAGCGTGGCCTCGCCCTCGAGCGTATCGAGCATGCAGACACAATAGCTGCTGCAGAACTCCGTGTCGCGCGATTGCTCGCACGATGCCTGGCACTCTTTCAGGAAGGTGACCTGCCTGGTTTCGACCGTTGCCGGCATGACTTGCGAAATCAGCCAGACCGAGCCGATCAGCACCGGCTGGTGGATCAGATAGAAGGCGAGGCTGTGCCGGCCGATAAAGACCAGCGGATTAGTCCAGCGGCCGGGCGTCAGGCCCGCCAGCCGCGTCAGCATGCCGGAGGCGAAGGCAAGCTTTGCCGCTGCGATGCCGGCAAGCACAGCGCCGAACCATGGAAACAGCGGGACATAATCGTTGGAGCGCGGGTTGGTTGCCGACAGGCCGACCCACCACAGGGCCGGATGATCGAAGATCTCGGACCTGAGGTAGAGCGGCGCGGTGATGACGAAAGCTGCGACAACCAGCGTCAGCAGCGCCGGCAGCCGCAGAAACGCCAGGCCGAGCAGGCTGGCGAGCGCGATCTCGTGCAGGATGCCGAAGAAGATGAAACTGTCGGGTGTGGCAAGCCTGGTGGCGGCCGATATGGCGAGCGCCGCCCCGCCGACCATGGCGAAGCGTTTCCAGAAGCCGTTCCAGCGGATTTGCTTGCCATGGGCGAGGAACAGGCTGACGCCGACCAGGAACAGGAAGGTCGAAGCGATGCAGCGCGCGTAGAATTTCCACCAGCCAAAGGCAGTCAGGCCGGGATCGGTGTAGCCGAAGAATTCGAGATCCCAGGTGAAATGGTAGCTCGCCATGGCAAGCAAAGCGAAGCCGCGGGCGACGTCGATGGCGATGATGCGCCTGGATCGGTCCTGAACGGCCGGCGTAGGAATGGTCATGGTCTCGCAATTCTGATTCAGTGCTGCAAGACGACTATCATGGTTGCCCCGGACAAAAGAAGACAGGCGCCGCCCTTCTTCCTTCTCCCCTTGTGGGAGAAGGTGGATTGGCGCGCAGCGCCAAGACGGAAGAGGGGTGCTGGCCGGAGCGCTGTTGGTGCCAAGCTGGAACACCCCTCATCCGACCTCGCTTCGCGAGGCCACCTTCTCCCACAATGGGAGAAGGAAGAGCCCACGAGAGACGGCGCATTCGCGCTGCTAGCTGGCGGAATTTGGTTTGCCGGGCGCGGCGATTCTGCCTATAGTCGCAGCCGTCGTCGGTTCCGTTTTGGAACCAAGAGGGAATGCGGTAGGGGCAAAATTCGCCCGATGCCGTGGCTGCCCCCGCAACTGTGTGCGGTAGTCCTCTCCATATGCCACTGAAGATTTTCTTCGGGAAGAGCTTCTTCGGGAAGGTGGGGAAGGGCGCTGATCCGCGAGCCAGGAGACCTGCCGGCGACAGGAGAACTGACTTCTATGCCCTCGGGTGGAGGGCGAAAGGACAAGACATGAATACCGCTTCCGTCTCGCTCGGCGCTTCCGTCTCCTCGCAGTCGCGCTTCGTGCAGTTGGCGCTTGCTGCATTTCTCGGCGTTTTCGTCATGGGTTTTGTCGGCTTCTCGCATATCGATGCGGTCCACAATGCCGCCCACGACTATCGCCATTCGATGGGCTTTCCCTGCCACTGACGAGGGGCTGACACCATGACACTGTTTCGCAACGTCGTGTTCATCGCGGCGATCGCAGGGCTAGTGGCCGGCGTCGTTCTCGCCTGCATGCAGGCCTACGCCACGGTGCCACTCATCCTCAAGGCGGAAGTCTACGAACAGGCCGGCGGTGGTCACACGCATGACCATGGTTTGTCGCCGGCCGCAGCAGGCAGTAATGCCATGAGCAGCGCCGTGCCGGCTGAAGCAGCCACCGCGGAAGAGGAAGGCTGGGCTCCGGCCGATGGCTTCGAGCGCTTCGCCTTCAACGTCGTTGCCAACGTCGTCACCGGCATCGGTTTTGCGCTGATCCTGGTCGCCGCTTCGGAATTCGCCGGCGGCATCGGCAATTGGCGACAGGGCCTGTTCTGGGGCCTTGCCAGCTTTGCCGTGTTCACGCTGGCCCCGAACCTTGGCCTGCCGCCCGAACTGCCGGCGATGCCGGCGGCCGATCTCGCCCAGCGCCAGATCTGGTGGACGGCGACGGTGGTGGCGACCGCGGCCGGTCTCGGCCTGCTCGCCTTTCGCAAGTCATTGCCGCTGGCGGTGATTGCGGTGGCGTTGATCGTGGCGCCGCATATCGTCGGCGCGCCGCAGCCCGACAGTTTCGAATCGCCGATCCCGGAAGGCCTGCACCACCAGTTCGTGGTGGCGGTGACGCTGACCAATCTGGTGTTCTGGCTGGTGCTCGGCGCTGTCGTCGGCTTGGTGCGCGGCCGCTTGACCGGCGCCGCAACCGGCCTGCGCGACAGCCTTGCCTGATCGCGCTGCTCCAGGCAGCAAGCTGACCCTGGTCGTCGGCGGTGCACGCTCGGGCAAGAGCGCGCATGCCGAAAGCCTGGTGACGGACTGTCCGGCGCCGTGGACCTATATCGCCACGGCGCAAGCCTATGACGACGAGATGCGCGAACGCGTCGCGCTACACCGAGCACGGCGCGGCGACGGTTGGACGACCGTCGATGCGCCGCTCGATCTCGTCGGCGCGATCGAGGCGCTGCCTGACGGGCGGCCCGTCCTGATCGACTGCCTGACGCTGTGGCTGTCCAACCACATGCTGGCCGAACGCGACATTGAGGCCGAATGCCGAGGGCTTGCGGATGTGCTGTCGCGGCCGCGCGGGCCGTGGTTCGTGGTTTCCAACGAGGTCGGGCAGGGCATCGTGCCCGACAACGCGCTTGCCCGCCGGTTTCGCGATGCCGCCGGCCGGCTCAACCAGCAGGTCGCCGCCGTCGCCGGCACGGTGCTGCTGATGGTGGCGGGACTGCCGCTCAAGGTGAAGTGATATGACCGAGATCGACGACAGGGACGAGGAACGCCACCGCGCCAAGATGGCCAAGCGCAAGGCGGTGCAGGACGCCGAGGTCGCGGCCAAGACGGTCGAGAAGGGACTGCTGATCGTCAACACCGGGCCCGGCAAGGGCAAGACCACTGCCGCCTTCGGGCTGGCGCTGAGGATGCTCGGCTACGGCAGGCGTGTCGGCGTCGTCCAGTTCATCAAGGGCAAATGGCATACCGGCGAGAAGGACGCCTTTGCCGCTTTCGGCGACCGGGTCGTCTGGCACACGATGGGCGAGGGGTTTACCTGGGAAACGCAGGATTTGAAGCGCGACATCGCCGCCGCCGAGGCTGCCTGGGCCAAGGTGCTCGAGCTGATGGCCGATCCATCGATCAGCCTGCTGGTACTCGACGAATTGAACATCGCGCTGCGCTATGACTATCTCGATCTCGACACGGTGGTGGCGGCGCTGAAGGGCCGCCGCGAAAACCTGCATATCGTCGTCACCGGCCGCAACGCCAAGCCGGCGCTGGTCGATGCCGCCGATCTGGTCACCGAGATGGGCGTAACCAAGCATCACTTTTCCGCCGGCGTGAAAGCGCAGCAAGGCATAGAGTTTTGAGGTTTCGTTCGCCTCTTCTTCCTTCTCCCCTTGTGGGAGAAGGTGGATTGGCGCGTAGCGCCAAGACGGTTGAGGGGTGCTGGACGGAGCGCCGTCGGTACCAGCTGGAACACCCCTCATCCGGCCGCTTCGCGGCCACCTTCTCCCACAAGGGGAGAAGGGGAGGCCGCAGTCACGCAACGATGACGATCACCGACAGCAAGCCGAACAGTCCCATCAGCAGAAAGTCGGCAAGCTGATAGAGTCTTAGCGCTCGTCTGATGTCCACGCTCTCGACATCGCGGCGGCCGCCTTCACCCATGAACGCGTCGTCGACCATGACGCCGTCGTAGGAGCGCGGCCCGGCCAGCGCCAGGCCGAGCGCGCCGGCCATCGCGGCCTCCGGCCAGCCGGCATTCGGCGAGCGGTGCTTTTTCGCGTCGCGCTGCACGGTGCGCCAGGCGTTGCCGGCATCGGCGTCTTTGACGAGGAAGGCGGCCAGCACTATGAGCAGCGCGGTCAGCCGCGACGCCGGCAGGTTGATCAGATCGTCGAAGCGCGCCGCCGCCCGGCCGAAAGCCTCATGGCGCGGCGTGCGGTGGCCGATCATCGAATCGGCGGTGTTGGCGGCCTTGTAGGCGACGCCGCCGGCCAGCCCGCCGACGCCGATCCAGAAGACCGGCGCGACGACGCCGTCGGAAAAATTCTCGGCCAGGCTTTCGATCGCCGCGCGGCAGACACCGGCTCTGTCGAGCTTCTCCGGATCGCGGCCGACGATCTGCGAGACGGCAACACGACCGATGTCGAGTCCGCCATTGTCGAGTCCGTCGGCCACCGCCTCGACATGCTCGGCCAGGCTCTTCTGCGACAGCAGCGATGTCGCCAGGAGCGCGGTGAAGATCAATCCGGCTGGAATGCCCGCAAGCATGGTTTCCACAGCGAATGCGATGGTGGCCGGCACCAGCACGATGATCAGCAGCGCATGAACACCGCGCCGGCGGCGCAGGGCGTCGGAATCAGCATCGCGGTTGAGCCTGCGGTCGAGAAAGGATATCAGCCTGCCGAACCAGGTGACGGGATGGCCGATGGCGCCGAGCAGCCAGCTGGGATAGCCGACAGCGAATTCAACAAGCAGTGACAGGAAAGCGATCAGGATCGACATGAAGTCTCTTGATGGAGCGGCGGCAGTGGTGGATCACGGCGGAAGCCTTGGCCGGGCGAGGGCGCTTTTTCCGCATGCGCCGCAGCCCTTCGTCGACCTCTCGACCGGTATCAATCCGCACTCCTATCCGTTTTTCGAGCTGCCCGCCACCGCCCTGTCGAGATTGCCGGAAGCTGCGCGGGTCCGTGATCTGGCCGATGTCGCGGCAAGCGCCTATGGCGCGCCGTCGGCGGCCAATGTGGTGGCAGCGCCGGGCACGCAGATCCTGTTGCCGCGCGTCGCTTCGCTGGTCAGTCCCGGCAAGGCGCTGGTGCTCGGGCCGACCTATGCCGAACATCAGCGGGCGGCGGCAATCGCCGGCCATGCGGTGACGGAGACCGACGATTTCGAGGCCTTGGCAGGAGCCGACCTTGCCATCGTCGTCAACCCCAACAATCCGGACGGACGCATCGTCGAACGCAAGAAGCTGCTTGCGCTCGCCGAAAGTTTGCGCGCCAGAGGCGGGTTGCTGGTCGTCGACGAGGCGTTCATGGATGTCGGACCAATTGGCGAGAGCCTGGCCGGCGATGTCGAGCAAGGCGGCATCGTCGTGCTGCGCTCCTTCGGCAAGTTTTTTGGTCTTGCCGGCCTGCGGCTCGGCTTTGCATTGGCCGACGCGCTGACGGTCGAACGGCTGGAGGCGCAGTTCGGGCCGTGGGCGGTTGCCGGTCCGGCGCTCGAATATGGCATCCGCGCGCTTGCCGACAGCGGCTGGCAGGCCGAGATGCGGGACCGTCTGGCCAAGGATGCAGCGAGGCTCGATGCGCTGTTTGGCCGCTTCGGTGTCCCGGTCGACGGCGGCACCACGCTGTTCCACTATATCAGGCTGAGCGACGCCGCCTCTCTGTTTTCGGTGCTTGGCGAGCGCGGCATCCTGCTTCGGCATTTTTCCGGCCGGCCGGAGGTGCTGCGCGCCGGGCTGCCGGGCGGGGGCGAGGAATGGCAGCGGCTCGAATCGGCTCTTGCCGACTGGGCGCAACAGCGCCACGATAACACCAGCGAGGTCCAGCAATGATCCATGTCTGTTCGCTTTCAAAAGTCGAGGAAACCGTCGCGAAGACCGGGGCCGAGCGGTTGCTTTCGCTGCTGGCCGCCGGCACCGAGGTGACGCGGCCGGCGTCGATCGCCCAGGAAAACCATCTGCATCTGGTCATGCACGATATCGCGGTGGCGCAGGAGGGCATGACCATGCCGGGCGAGGCGCATGTTCGCAACCTGCTCGATTTCGCGCGCCGATGGGATCGCGCAAGGCCGCTGGTCGTGCATTGCTATGCCGGTATCAGCCGGTCGACGGCCTCGGCCTACATCATCGCGGCGGCACTGGCGCCGCAGCGCTGCGAGGTCGAGTTGGCTGAGACGCTGCGTGCACTGTCGCCGACGGCGACACCCAATCCGCGGCTGATCGCGGTCGCCGACGCGCTGCTCGATCGCAACGGCCGCATGACCGGTGCGATCGAGGCGATCGGGCGCGGCGCCGAGGCCTTCGAGGGCACGCCTTTCGAGCTGAAGATCGACGGCTGATCCTAGTCTTGAGGAGAAGGGGCTGGCCGCCGCGCTGGCGCCTTTTTTGTAATGCCGGCGATAGGCGAAAACATTGATGAGGGCGCCCCTCGCCCCGTTTACGGGGAGAGGATGCCGGCAGGCAGGTGAGGGGCGGCGCGGCGCTGGCGAAAAGCCTCCTAGGCCAGCCAATCTGCAAGCTTGGCCTTGCGCACGTCCTTCAACAGGCTGATGAAACCGTCGGCTTGATGGTTGGCGGTCAGCCGGCCCTTTTCGGCCGTTGCAATGCTGGCGTCGCCGACCACGCCGTTCGGGTTGAGATCGGTGGCGATCCAGGCGAAGGCGTGCGTTCCGGTGTGGCGCAGCAGCGAAAATTGCTTTTCGGCGCGGGCGACGTTGGACACGAAATTGTCGGCCTTTGCCATGTCGACGAGATCCGGCCGGAAATGCAGCATCAGCGAGGTCTCGACATCGCCGCCATGGATGCCGTGGCTATCCTCAAGCTCGGTGTACAAGCCGGCCGGCCGGCCAAAGCGCTGCCAGCTCGTCTTCACCGCCAGCATCTTTGCCCGCACGCGCAATTCTCGCGTCATGATGCCCATGATCTCCTCGTTGCCGCCATGCGAGTTGACGACGATCAGCTTCCTTAACCCGGCCCGGGCGACCGACAGGCCAAGCTCGGTCCAGGCCTCGATCAAGGTCGCCGCCGGCAATGTAAGGGTTCCCGGCGCATGCAGGTGCTCGTTCGACTTGCCCACCGCCTGGACCGGCAAGATGCGGATGTCGAGATCGCCAGGCAGGCGCGCGATCACCGTTTCGAGCATGCCGTTCATGATCGAGCTGTCGGTCGAAACCGGCAGATGCGGCCCGTGCTGTTCGATCGCCGCCACCGGCAGAACGGCGATCGTCGCCTCCGGGTCGATGGTGGCGTACTCCGTGGTCCGGTAGTCGCCCCACCACACGCGTTTCGTTGCAACGGTCATTTTGAAACCTCGAGCAAACTGGCGGCGTTGGCGCTGCCCCTCACCCGTACCCTCTCCCCGTATAGAGACGGGGAGAGGGGGGTCGCCAGCGTTGGAGCGCTTCCAGGCGGATGAGGGGCAGCACCAGCCTTTGTCGTGTAACTGGAGATCAACGGCATGTCGATTCCAGCCTGCTCCTCACCCTGCCGCGATGACCTCGATCTCGACCTTGAATTCCGGCCGCGCGAAACCGGACACGATCATCAGCGTCGAAGCCGGCGCCGGGCTGGTGAACAGGCGATCGCGCACGTCCATATAGGGTTTCAGGAAGACGCGGTCGGTGACATAGGCGTTGATGCGCACGATGTCGGAAAGTCCAAGCCCGGCGTCGCCGAGAATCGCTGCGATGCTTTGAAAACAGAGCTCGGCCTGCGCGCCGGCATCCTCCGGGATCTTATCGTCCGGCGTGATGGCGACCTGGCCAGAACACAGCACCAGCCGCTTGCCGGGCGGCACCTCGACGCCATGGCTGTAGCGGGCAAAGGGCGGCTTGATCGACTTCGGCGTCAGGAATTTGAACATGAAAATCTCCAGTCTGCTGCCAGCGTAAAGCCGGATTGGGCGAGCCCTCAAGATGCAGTGCATACTATCAGGGCGATTGTGGACAGGCGTTCAAAAAATAGGCACGATGCCCCCGGTACGGCATGACCGGTCCGGCTTTCGCGCGCCACTGTTGCGCAAGGCGGGCGGTCCGGGCGATGGCATGTGTCTTGCTTCTTCAATCGATGGTGTCGAGCTCGGCGCGCGGCGCGCCAGAGCCAACTGAGGGTGGTGTGGATGGACGGAAAACTCAAGATTTCGGCTGGCGCGATCGTGCTGCTTGCCGCAAGCACGCTGAACGCGGCAGCAAACGAGAAGATCACCTTCGGCACCAACTGGCTCGCCCAGGCCGAGCATGGCGGCTATTATCAGGCGGTGGCTGATGGCACCTATGCAGCGTGCGGGCTCGACGTGACGATCATGCAAGGTGGCCCGCAGGTCAGTGGCCGGCCGCTGCTGCTTGCCGGCAAGATCGACTTCTACATGGGCGGCAACATGCTGCAGGCCTTCGACGCCGTGCAGCAGGAGATTCCGCTGCGCGTCGTCGCCGCCTCGTTCCAGAAAGAGCCGCAGGTGATCATGAGCCATCCGGGTCAGGGGCTCGACAGGTGGGAGGATCTGAAGAACGCGGATCAGTACATTATCGGCGACGAAGGTGCACAGAGCTACTTCCAGTGGATGATCACGGAGTTCGGCTTCGATCCGGCCAAGCGCGTGCCCTATACGTTCAACCCCGCACCTTTCATCGCCAATCCGAAGTCGATCCAGCAGGGTTACGTGACCTCGGAGCCCTTCGCCGTCGCCAAGGAAGGCGGCTTCCAGCCCAATCTGTTCCTGCTCGCCGACTACGGCTTCGACACCTATGCGACGACGATCGAGACCATGCAGGCGACGATCGACAAGCGGCCGGAGGTGGTTCAATGCTTCGTCGATGGCTCGGCCAAGGGCTGGTACAACTATCTCTACGGCGACAACGCTGCCGCCAACGCGGCGATCAAGAAGGACAACCCCGACATCAGCGACGAGCAGATCGCGTTCTCGATCGAGCAGATGAAGAAATTCGGCATCGTCGATTCCGGCGATACGGAAAAACTCGGCATCGGCGCGATGACCGACGCGCGCATCCAGAGCTTCTACGACAAGATGGTCAAGGCCAAGGTCGTGCCGGCCGACGTCGACATCAAAAAGTCCTACACACTGGCCTTCGTCAACAAGGGCGTCGGGATCGACCTGAAGAAATAGCACCCGGGCATGATGCAGGAGAAAGTGGCGCAAGCGCCGGCAAGCGCATCGGGCAAAGGTCCGATGCTGCTGGCGCTGCGCGGCGTCGGCAAAGTCTTTTCCAACGGCGTGACAGCCCTCAGCGACGTCGACCTGACGATCCGGGAAGGCGACTTCCTCAGCCTTCTCGGCCCGTCCGGCTGTGGCAAGTCAACGGCCTTGCGCCTCATCGCCGGTCTTGCAACGCCGACCTCCGGCCTGCTCGACTGGCGCGGCAGCAGCGCTGCCGATCGCTCTGACATCGGCTTCGTCTTCCAGGAACCGACGCTGCTGCCGTGGGCCGACGTCTTCGACAATGTCTGGCTGCCGCTCAGGCTGAAGGGCGTGTCGCGGGCCAAGGCTGCGCCTGTCGTGATGGAGATGCTGGCGCGGGTTCATCTGACCGGCTTCGAGAAAGCCGTGCCGCGCGAATTGTCCGGCGGCATGAAGATGCGCGTCTCGATCGCCCGCGCCATGGTGACCAAGCCGCGCGTGCTTTTGATGGACGAGCCATTTGCGGCATTGGACGAGATCACCCGCTTCAAGCTCAACAACGATCTCCTGGAACTGTGGCAGAACGAGCGTTTTACCGTCGTCTTCGTCACCCACAGCGTCTTCGAAAGCGTTTTCCTCTCCAGCCGCGTCGTCGTCATGGCGGCGCGGCCGGGTAGGGTCTTCAAAGAACTCGCCATCGATGCGTCCTATCCGCGCAACGAAGCCTTCCGCACCTCGTCCGCCTATGCCGCGCTCTGCCGCCAGGCGTCCGATGTGCTGATCGGCGCCATCAACTCAACCGCCGGACCGCATCATGACGGCCATTGATCATACTGCCGTAACCCTGGATCCAGAGGAGGCGCGTCGCGTGCGCCAGGAGCGGCTCGAGCGGATCGGCCGATGGCTGCTGCCGCTGGCGATCATGGTCCTGGCGATCTGGCTGTGGGACCGCATCTGCGTCTGGAACGACATCCCGAAATATATCCTGCCGCGCCCCGCTGTGGTGCTGCAAACGCTGTTCGACGATGCCGGGCTGCTGTTCTCCTCGCTGCTGGTGACGCTCAGGATCACCTTCCTCAGCCTGCTTCTGGCCGTCATCGGCGGTGTCGGGCTGGCGGTGCTGTTTACGCAATCGAAATGGGTGGAGATGTCGTTCTTCCCGTTCGCCATCGTGCTGCAGGTGACGCCGATCGTCGCGATCTTTCCGTTGATCAACATCTATGTCGACAACCAGACGACCAAGCTTCTGCTGTGTGCCTGGATCGTCGCCTTCTTCCCGATCCTGTCCAACACGACGCTCGGCCTCAACTCCGTCGACCGCAACCTGCGCGACATGTTCAAGCTCAATGGCGCAACCCGCTGGCAGCAATTGCGCTATCTGCGCCTGCCGGCGGCGATGCCCTATTTCCTCGGCGGGCTGAAGATCGCCGGCGGCCTGTCGCTGATCGGCGCGGTGGTGGCGGAGTTCGTCGCCGGGGCCACCGGACAGTCGTCGGGGCTGGCTTCGCGCATCATCGAGGCCGGTTACCGGCTCAACGCACCGCGGCTGTTCGCGGCGCTGATCCTGATCTCGTTCACCGGCATTCTGATTTTCCTGGTGCTGTCGCTGATCTCGCACCTGATCCTGCGACGCTGGCACGAGAGTGCGCTGAAGCAGGAGCGATGATGGAGGGTCGTGTTCAAGGCAAAAACTGTCTGTGGTCCTTTCCGGCGTTGGCGCTGCCCCTCATCGCCCTGCCGGGCACTTCTCCCCGTATAGAGACGGGGAGAAGGGCGCCTTCATCGACGGTTTCGCCAACCGCCAGCGTTGCAGAACGAGCGCCAAGGCTGCCGTCAGCCCCCTTCTCCCCGTTCACGGGGAGAAGATGCCGGCAGGCAGATGAGGGGCAGCGATGACCTCAGAAATGATCCCCGAAACCGGCCAATTCGTACTTTCCAACGTCCGGCTTCATTCATCTTTGACGCCGGGTTTTGCCGCAGCCTTCGATGCAGACGGCTTCGCGCTCACCGACATCGCCGTCGCCGACGGCAGGATTGCCAGCATCGCCGCATATCGCCCATCCAATTCACCCGCAGGCGCCGTCGACCTCGGCGGCCGTATTGTCATGCCGTGCTTCGTCGACTGCCACACCCATATCGACAAAGGCCATATCTGGCCTCGGAAACCCAATCCGGACGGCACCTTCATGGGTGCGCTGAACGCCACCGGCGCCGACCGTGCTGCCCGCTGGAGCGCCGAGGACGTCGCTCGCCGCATGGATTTTTCGCTGCGCTGCGCCTACGCGCACGGCACAAGGGCTTTGCGCACCCATCTCGACAGCGTCGCACCGCAGGAGGAGATCTCCTGGCCGGTGTTCGAGACGGTACGGGAGAAATGGCGTGGCCGCATCGAGCTGCAGGCCGCCTGCCTGCTCGGCATCGAAGGCGTGCGCGACAAGAAATGGTTCGAAAGCCTGGCCAAACGCGTCGCTGCGGCCAACGGCGTGCTTGGCGTCGTCACCTATATGCTGCCGGATCTGGAAGAACTTCTCGATCGGGTTTTCGCGCAGGCGATCAAGCATGGCCTCGACCTCGATTTCCATGCCGATGAGACCGACGACATCTCGGCGATCTCGCTGAAGAAGATCGCCGAGGCGGCGCTGTGGAACGGGTTTGAGGGAAACATCCTCGTCGGCCACTGCTGCTCGCTGGCACGCCAGCCCGATCTCGACGTGCTCGACACGCTGGACAAGATGGCGAAGGCGGGGCTCGCCGTGGTGTCGCTGCCGATGTGCAATCTCTATCTGCAGGACCGGCGCGGCGACAACACCACGCCGCGCTGGCGCGGCGTGACGCTGCTGCACGAGATGAAGGCGCGCGGCATTCCCGTCGCCGTCGCCTCCGACAACACCCGCGATCCGTTCTACGCCTATGGCGATCTCGACATGCTGGAGGTCTATCGCATGGCGACGCGTATCCTGCATTTCGATCACCCGGTCGGCGACTGGCCGCAAGCGGTGACTTCGACGCCGGCCAGGGTGATGCGGCTCGACGGGTTCGGCACGCTTGCCGCCGGCGGTGGCGCCGACCTCGTCGTCTTCAGGGGGCGGAACTGGACGGAATTGCTGTCGCGGCCCGAATCGGATCGCATCGTGGTGCGGGACGGCCGCGCCATCGAGCGCCAATTGCCCGACTATGCCGAACTCGACGATCTGATGGTGCGATGATGGACCTGGCTGCGCTCATACGCGATCTCGAAGGTCTGAAGATCGACGACCATCCGGCGATCGTCCAGCAGAAGAGCCGCGATTTCTACTGGTACAGCCCGGTGCTGAAGCAACAGCTCGATCACGTGACCGGCGACCTGATCGTGACGCCAAAGACCGAGGACGAGGTGATCCGCGTGCTTGCCGCGTGCCACCGGCATAGCATTCCGGTGACGCCGCGCGGCAGCGGTACCGGCAATTACGGTCAGGCGATGCCCTTGTCCGGCGGCGTCGTGCTCAATCTCGCCGAGATGAATACGATCAAGACGATATCGCCCGGCCGCGTCGTGACCGGTCCAGGTGCCGTCCTCGCCGACATCGACAGGGCGACGCGCGCCCATTCCGGCCAGGAGCTTCGGATGTCGCCGTCGACCTATAACACCGCTTCGATCGGCGGCTTCGTTGCCGGCGGCTCGGGCGGCATCGGCTCGATCCGCTGGGGCGGGCTGCGCGACCTCGGCAACGTCATCCGGCTCAGGACCGTGACGATGGAGGCGGAGCCTCGCATCATGGATCTTGCCGGCGAGGAGGTGCTGAAGGTGATGCATGCCTACGGCACCAACGGCATCATCACCGAGGTCGAGATGCCGTTGACCGCATCCTACGACTGGATCGACGTCATCGTCGGCTTCGACGATTTCATGGATGCGGCCGGCTTCGGCAACGATCTCGCCATTCAGGACGGCATCCTGGCGAAGCTGATCACGCCGATCGCCGCGCCGATCCCTTACGACTATTTCAAGCGGCACCAGAAATTCTTCCGGCGCGAGCAAAGCATCGTCGTCTGCATGATCGCACCGCAGGCGATGGACGCCTTTGTCGCCCTCACGGCGCGCAGCAAGGGCGAGATCGTCTTCCGCGCCGACAAGGAGGCCGATCTCAAGGGCTTGCCGCCGGCCTATGAGCTGACCTGGAACCACACGACACTGCGCGCCATCAGGGTCGACCCTGATATTACCTATCTGCAGACCCGCTATCCCTCGCCGGATCACCTCGCTTACGTCAAGGCGATGATCGACCGCTTCGGCGACGAGGTGCCGGTTCATCTCGAATTCATCCGCTTCGACGGCGCGATCGGCGTCGCCGGACTGCCGCTGGTCCGCTTCACCACGGCCGAGCGGCTCGACGAGATCATCCGCATCCATGAAGACAATGGCTGCTGGGTCTTCAATCCGCACCGCTACACGCTGGAAGAGGGCGGCATGAAGCAGACGGACGAGGTGCAGCTCGCCTTCAAGCGCGAGACCGATCCGCAAGGGCTGCTCAATCCCGGCAAGATGATCGCCTGGGAAAACCCTGACTACGACTATCGCTCGGGCAAGTCGTTCCTGTTCAAGGGGTTGCAGAAGGCGGGGTGAACGATGACGAGCGTGTGGCGCTGTCGCGCTGACCTGCGAGGTCTTCGGTGAAAATCCTCGTGCTCTATGCCCACCCGGTCGAAACCAGCTTCAACGCCGGTCTGCACCGGACGATCGTCGAGCGGCTGACGGCCGCCGGTCACACCGTCGACGACTGCGATCTCTATGCCGAGGATTTCGACCCGCGGCTGACACGGGCCGAGCGGCTCGGTTATCACGACGAGCGCGGCGCCGGTGATCCGGCAGCGCCCTATGTCGAGCGCCTGCTGCGGGCAGAGGCGCTGGTGCTGTCGTTTCCGGTGTGGAACTACGGCTATCCGGCGATCCTGAAAGGCTTTTTCGACCGCGTCTTCCTGCCCGGCGTCTCCTTCAAGCTGGTCAATGGCAAGGTGCAGCCTTCGCTGCACAACATCCGCAAGCTGGCGGCGGTCACCACCTATGGTGGCAGCCGGCTCCACGCCATGCTGATGGGCGACCCGCCGCGCAAGCTGGTCAAGCGTGTGTTGCGCGCGACGGTCAAGCCAGGCGCCTCGGTGTCCTATCTCGCGCATTATTCGATGAACCTGTCGACCGATGAGACGCGGAAGAGATTTACGGCGAAGGTCGCCGCCAGCATGGATGCCTTCTGATGCGGGTCCTGGTGGTTTATTGCCATCCGGTCCCGGAAAGCTTTTGCGCCGCGATCCGGGATAGTGCCATCGAGGTGCTGGAGGCGAGAGGCTGGGAGGTGCGGCTGCTCGACCTCTATGCGGAAAATTTCGATCCGGTCATGGGCTGCGACGAGCGACGCTTCTATAACGAGCACGCCCCGCAGGATCCGGCGCTCAAGCCGCATATCGAAAATCTCAACTGGGCCCAGGCAATCCTCTTCATCTATCCGACATGGTGGTACGGGCTGCCGGCGATGCTGAAGGGCTGGCTCGACCGGGTCTGGGCGACCGACGTCGCCTTCCGACTGCCGGCCGGCAAGGGACGGATCCAGTCACTGGTGAGGCATGTGACGAAGATCGGGGTGATCACGACCTGCGGCGCACCGACCTGGTGGAGCGTCGTCGTCGGCCAGCCGGGACGCAAGACAATCCTGCGCGGCATGCGGGCGCTCTGCGCCACCCGCTGCAGGACGTTCTTTCTGGCGCACTACCTGATGGATGCGTCGACACCGAAGTCGAGGGCGGCGTTTCTGGAGAAAGTGCGGGCGAAACTGGAGTGGTTTTGAGCTGGCGGAGATCTCCTTCTCCCCTTGTGGGAGAAGGTGGATCGGCGCGCAGCGCCGAGACGGATGAGGGGTGCTGGACGGAGTGCGGGGGTGCCAAGCTGGAACACCCCTCATCCGACCGAGCTTCGCTCGGCCACCTTCTCCCACAAGGGGAGAAGGGAAGGGCGCCCTACATCCGCACCCGTTCCGCTTTCGGATCATACATCGGCTTCAGCGACACTTCCGCGGCGAAGCGCTCGCCGGCGATCTCGATCTCATAGGAAGACGACAGCACATCCGCCTCGCTCTCGCCTTGGCACGGCACGTAGCCGAGGCCGATAGCGCCGCCGAGATGATGGCCGTAATTGCCCGAGGTGACCGGGCCGACAATCTTGCCGTCGCGCAGGATCGCTTCGTTGTGGAAGAGCAAGGGTTGCGTGTCTTTCAGGCGGAATTGCACCAGCCGCCGGTTCAATCCGGTTTCTCTTTTCCTCAGCACGGCGTCGCGGCCAAGAAAATCGCCCTTGGCAGTCTTCACCGCGAAGCCAAGGCCTGCCTCCAGCACATTGTCCTCATCGGTGATGTCGTGGCCGAAATGCCGGAAGGCCTTTTCGATGCGGCAGGAATCCAGCGTGTGCAGGCCGCAAAGCTTCAGGCCGACATCGGCGCCGGCCGCCTCGATCGCCTCGAACACGTGTGCGGCCTGGTCGGTCGAGACATAAAGCTCCCAGCCGAGTTCGCCGACATAGGTCACGCGATGGGCGCGGGCCAGCCCCATGCCGATTTCTATCTCCTGAAACGTTCCGAACGGATTGGTTTCGTTGGAGAAATCGTTCGGGCTCAGCTTTTGTATCAGCTTCCTCGAATCCGGGCCCATCAGGCAGAGCACGGCTTCGGCAGCGGTGACATCGGTGATGACGACGAATTCATCGGCGAGATGCTTTTTCAGCCAGGCGAGATCACGCTGCAGCGTGGCGCCCGGTACGACGAGGAAAAAAGTGGTCTCAGACAGCCGCGAGACGGTAAGGTCGCTCTCGATGCCACCGCGCTGGTTGAGCATCTGGGTGTAGACGATCTTGCCCGGCGCCATCTCCATGTCGTTGGCGCAAAGCCTCTGCAGGAAGGCGCAGGCATCGCGGCCCTCGACACGGATCTTGCCGAACGAAGTCATGTCGAACAGGCCGACGCCGTTTCGGATCGCCAGATGTTCGTCGCGCTGGTTGTCGAACCAGTTCTGCCGTTTCCAGGAATAGCGGTACTCGCGCTCCTGGTCTTCACGCGCGAACCAGTTGGCCCGCTCCCAGCCGGCAACCTCGCCGAACACCGCGCCGCGTGCCTTCAGATGTTCATGGAGCGGGGAGCGCCTGACGTTCCGAGAGGTCGCCATCTGCCGGTAGGGAAAATGATCGGCGTAGAGCAGGCCGAGCGTCTCGGAGACGCGCTCTCTGAGATAGCGGCGGTTTTTTTGGAACGGCTGGGCGCGGCGGATGTCGACCTCCCACAGATCGAAGGGTGCTTCGCCATCGTTGATCCATTGCGCCAGCGCCATGCCGGCGCCGCCTGAGGAGACGATGCCGATGGAGTTGTAGCCGGTCGCCATCCAGTAGCCGGAAAGCTCCGGCGCCTCGCCGAGATAATAGCGATCATCAGGCGTAAAACTCTCGGGGCCGTTGAAGAAAGTGTGGATGCCGGCGCTGGCCAGCATCGGCATGCGGTTGACGCCCATTTCGAGGATCGGCTCGAAATGTTCGAAATCCTCGGGCAACTGGTCGAAGCAGAAATCTTCGCTTATGCCGTCCATGCCCCACGGCTTGGCCACCGGCTCGAAGGCGCCGAGCATCATCTTGCCGGCATCTTCCTTGTAGTAGGCGCACTCGTCCGGCACGCGCAGCACGGGCAGCCGGGTCAGGCCGGGGATCGGTTCGGTGACGAGATAAAAATGCTCGCAGGCATGCAGCGGGATGCTGACGCCGTTCTGGGCGCCAAGCTCGCGTGCCCACATGCCGGCGCAATTGACGACGACATCGGCCTCGATCATGCCTTGCTCGTCGCCCTGCATCCAGGAAACGCCGGTGACGCAGCCATTCCTGGTGTGAACCTTGGTGACCTTCACATTCTCGACGATTGTCGCACCGCGCTGGCGCGCACCCTTGGCCAGCGCCATGGCGATATTGGCCGGGTCGCATTGGCCGTCGAGCGGCAGATGCACGGCGCCGACCACATCGGAAACATTAAGATGCGGGTACATCTGCTTGACTTCGTTTGGCGAAATCTCGCGCACGTCGATATCGAAGGCACGGGCGAGCGACGCCTGCCTATAAATCTCGTGCTTGCGTTCCTCGGTCAGCGCCACGGTGATCGAACCGACCTGGCGCATGCCGGTGCCGACATCGGTCTCGGCCTCCAGCCTGACGTAGAGGTCGGCCGAATATTTCGCCAGCCGCGTCATGTTCTGCGAACCGCGCAACTGGCCGATCAGGCCGGCGGCGTGCCATGTCGTGCCCGATGTCAGCTGCTTGCGCTCGAGCAGCACGATGTCGGTCCAGCCGAGCTTGGCCAGATGATAGGCGACCGAGCAGCCTGAAACGCCGCCGCCGATGATGACGGCCCTTGCTTTGGGAGGAATGGTTTTGGGAGACGGGGCGCTCATGCGGCCTCACGGCGATAGCTGGAAACGAAGCGGCGCAAGCGAAGGGTTGCTTCCAGAAGCACCGCCTCGGGCTGGCAGAGGCTGACGCGAATATGGCCGGCGGCGGCCTCGCCGAAGCTCGAGCCCGGCATGACGCCGACCTTTTCCTTGTCGAGCAGAGCCCAGGCGAATTTCTCGTCGTCCGGCTCGAGAGCCGAGATGTCGAGCATGACATACATGCCGCCTTCGGAGCCGCGCACGGTGACGTTGTTCATGCCGCGCATGGCATCGAGGACGACGCTGCGCCGTGCGGCATAGCGTTCGGCGATCTCCTTGACGCCGTAGCCGTTTTCCAGCGCCTCGGCGCAAGCGAGGCTGATGAACGCCGGCAGGCCGTAGGTGGTCACCAGATTGAGGTTGGTCAGCAGCGAGATCATCTGTTCGGGCCCGCTCAGCCAGCCCATCCGCCAGCCGGTCATGCCGTGGCTCTTCGACATGGAATTGATGACCAGCGTGCGTTCCGCCATGCCTGGCAGCGAACGCGGCGAGACGTGCTCGCCGCCGCCCAGCGTCCAATAGACCTCGTCCGACAGCAGCCAGAGGTCATGCTCCCGGCAGATCTGCGCCAGCTCTTCCAGCCGCTGGCGCGAATAGACGGCACCCGTCGGGTTGTTCGGCGTGTTGATCAGGATGGCGCGGGTGTTCGGCCGAAGTGCTGCGCGAATGTCGGCGGCGCGCGGCTGGAAACCATCCTCGGCGGGTGTCTCGACCACGGTGAAATCGGCGCCCGCCGCACTGAAGGTGTTGGGGTAGGTCGCGTAATAGGGCGCCACCACAATGGCATGGTCGCCCTGGTCGAGAACGGCCTGCACCGCCGCGTAAAGTGCCGCCTGCCCGCCCGGTGTGGCGATGACCTGGTCGGGGTTGGTCGTAACGCCGGTGCAGGCGGTCGAGGCCGCCGCCATGGCCTGGCGCAGGCGCGGAATGCCGGCAAGCGGGGTATAATGGTGATTGCTGGCGCGAACCGCGGTCACGCAGGCTTCGATCGTCTGCGTCGGCGTGTCGAAATCATGGTCGCCGACCGACAGCATGATGATGTCCTCGCCGGCATGCTTGCGCGTCCAGGCGGCGATATGGACCTCCCAGCCGTCCTTGCCGGAAGGCACGATGCCGGAAATGCGCGATGACGGTCTGGGCATTATGCTACTCCTGAAATTTCGTAGCCAGCCTGTTCGAGCCGGTCACGCAGGGCGGCGATATGAGGCGGCCCGACTTCGCAGCACCGCCGACGATGTCGGCGCCGGCCTCGACCCAGCCGACCGCCTGGTCGGCATAGGCATCCGGATCGAGGTCGTGGCGGGCGTGCAGCACTTCCACCGTTCCGCCATGCTTGAGCGCCTCGACCGAGGTGAAGCCGTTGGCATAGGCGCCAACCGGCCCGCCGAGAGCGATCAGTTCGGGCAGCGCTGCAGCAATGGCTTCGGGCCGGCAGCAATTGATCAGCCTGGCTGCGACCGGCAGGCCATCGAGAGCTCTTGCTGCCGCCGCTATGGTTTCGCCGCTGCGCAGCCGCGGCGCGCCGTGATCGGCGAGCGTCCACGACACCCACACCGGCTTGCCGCTTTCCGACGCGGCGGTGACAGCCGCGCGCGCCTCCTCGGCCGACGCCATGGTCTCGCACAGGAACAGATCGACACCGTCGGCCTGCTCGGCAACGATGCGGCGGTAGATGTCGAGCGTATCCTCGAAGGATATCGTCAGGGCCGGTGCGTAGCTGCCGAACAGCGGCGACAGGCAGCCGGCGATTGCCGCGTCGCCGGCCTGGTCGCGCGCTTGCCTTGCCAGTTCTATGCCGCGCTGCTGCAGCGGCTTGAACAGCTCTTGCGCGCCCTCGCGTGCCAGCCGCTCGGGGGTTGCGGAATAGGTGTTGATGGTGATGACGCGGGCGCCGGCCCGAATGAACTCCGCATGCAGGTCGCGCACCAGGTCCGGTTCGTCGATCAGCACCCTGGCCGACCATAGAGGGGTGGGATCGGAGCTGCTGCGGCGGACCAGTTCCTGGCCCATGCCGCCGTCGGTGAGAATGACTGAATTCATGCGCGCAACCTCTCGTTGTTTGGATCCCACAGCGGTTCGTCCTTCTGCACGACCGCCTTGAAGCGTTCGCCGAAGATCTCGACCTCGACCGCAGTTCCCGGCTCAGTCAGGTCGGCGCGCAGCATGCCGAGCGCGATCGACTTGTCGATGCGATGACCCCAGCCGCCGGACGTCGTCTCGCCGACGATCCGGCCGTTATGCCACAGCGTCGACATGGTTGGCGCGTCGCAGTCGCCGGGGTTTTCGACGACCAGCGTGACAAAGCGCTTCTTCACGCCCTGCTGCTTCTCGTTTTGCAGCGCCGCCTTGCCACGGAAATCCGGCTTGTCCCATTTCACGAAACGCTCCAGCCCACCCTGCAGGATCGAATAGTCGGTCGACAGGTCGCCTTTCCAGGCGCGATAGGATTTTTCAAGCCGCAATGAATCCAGCGCGTACATGCCGAACGGTTTCAGGCCGTGCTTCTGCCCGGTCGCCCAGACGGCGTCGAAGATGGCGGCGGTGTCGTCGATCCTGGTGTGGATTTCCCAGCCGAGTTCACCGGCGAAGGACACGCGCAACAGCCTTGCCCAACGGCCGGCGATTGTCGTCTCCTGGTAGGTCAGCCAGGGCAGAGCAAGGTCGGCGGCGCAGACATCGGCGAGGATTTTTCGCGAATTGGGCCCGGCGAGGATCTGCGTTGAGAATTCCTCGGTCCTGTCGACCAGCCTGAACGAGGCGTCCTTCGGCATGCGGCATTTCAGCCATTCGAAATCGTGCCACTGCGCCACCGCGGCGGTGATCAGCGTCATCAAATTCTCGTCGTGGCGAACGACAGACATTTCGGTGACGATGCGGCCCTTGTCGTCGGCAAAATAGACGAGGCCGATGCGGCCGGGTTTCGGCACCAGGCCGGTGATCTGTTGGCTCAACCAGTCGGCCGCGCCCGGACCGTCGAGATTGAAGCGGGAGAACCCGGGCAGGTCCAAAATGCCGGCGGCATCGCGCACGGCAAGGCATTCTTCGCGCACGCGATGCTGCCACGGCCCGTCGCGGCGGAAGGTCAGCGTCGCGGTTTCCGAGACGTCGTCGCCGGCCCGCGCGTACCAGGTGGCGCGCTCCCAGCCATTATAGGCGTCGAAGCAAGCGCCGAGCGCCTTGATGCGATTATGGATCGGCGACAGTTTGCGGTCGCGGCCTGCCGGCCAGGCATGGCGCGGGAACTGGATGGCGTATTCGTTGCCGTAGATTTCCATGCCCTTGGCGACGCAGTAATCCGGGGCCGAGGCAAAGCCGGTGAAGCGGCGCGGATCGCAGGACCACATGTCCCATTCGGTTTGGCCTTCAGTCACCCATTCGGCCAGCACCTTGCCGGCGCCGCCGCCCTGGGCGATGCCGAAGGTGAAGACGCAGGCCTCGAAGGCGTTCGGCACGCCGGGCATCGGGCCGATCAGCGGGTTGCCGTCCGGCGCGTAGGGGATCGGACCGTTGATGACCTTGGACAGGCCGGCGGTGCCGAGAATCGGCACCCGGGCGACGGCATCGGCCAGATAGTCCTCGAGCCGGTCGAGATCGTCGGGGAACAGCTGGAACGAAAAATCGTCTGGCATCGGATCGTTGTGGCCGACCCAATGGGCACGGCAATTGCGCTCATAGGGGCCGAGATTCATGCCGTTCTTTTCCTGGCGCAGATAATAGGAGGTGTCGACGTCGCGCAGCAGCGGCAGTTTCTTGCCCTGCTCCTTCGACCACGCGGCCAGTTCGGGGATTTCCTCGAACAGGATATATTGATGGCTCATCACCATCATCGGCACGTCGCGGCCGAACATCCTGCCGACTTCGGCCGCACGGTAGCCGGCGGCGTTGACGACGATCTCGCAGCGGATCTCGCCCTGAGCGGTCTCGACCACCCACTCGTCCTTGTCGCGGCGCACGCCGGTGACCGGACAGAAGCGAATGATCTTCCCACCCAGGTCGCGGGCGCCCTTGGCCAGCGCCTGGGTCAACTGCGCCGGGTCGATGTCGCCGTCGCTCGGATCGTAGAGCGCGCCCTTCAAATCATGCGTTTCGATGAACGGGTAGCGGCGCTTGATCTCGTCGAGGCCGACCACATCGATGTCCATGCCCTGGTAGCGGCCCATGCCCTTGGCGCGTTGGAACTCCTGCATGCGCTCTGCCGTATGGGCCAGCCGGAGCGAGCCGGTGACATGGTAGTTCATGGGGTAGCCGACCGCATCGGCCAGCCCGCGATAGAGTTCGGTCGAATAGCGCTGCATGTTCATCAGCGACCATGACGAGGAGAAGGTCGGCACGTTGCCGGCCGCATGCCAGGTCGAGCCGGAGGTGAGCTCGTTCTTTTCCAGGAGCACGCAGTCGGTCCAGCCCGCCTTGGCGAGATGGTAGAGCGCCGACGCACCGACGACACCGCCTCCGATGATCACCACACGTGCCGTAGTCGGCAAACCGGCCATACTCTTCTCCAGACCTCTAGTAGACAGGTGGCGAAACCACCCAGATGACCACCGCCGGCTCCGCACCGGGATTGCGCCAGCGGAATGGCTTGCCGTCGAAGCGAAACGAGTCACCTTCGCCAAGCCGGTGCCAGACGCCTGATATCTCGATGTCGAAGCTGCCGGAAGCGACATATCCGGCTTCCTCCGTCGGCCGGCGGGCTTCGGTCTTCAGTTCAGCACCCGGCGCGAAGACCGAACG
This sequence comes from Mesorhizobium sp. WSM4844, assembly GCF_055811775.1. Lineage (NCBI taxonomy): Bacteria > Pseudomonadati > Pseudomonadota > Alphaproteobacteria > Hyphomicrobiales > Phyllobacteriaceae > Mesorhizobium > Mesorhizobium sp. WSM4844. Next base: position 133,852 of record NZ_JBVVQB010000003.1, read on the forward strand.
CAGCATCTCGAAGCTACCGCCGAGATCGGGCGAAAGAAGCTCCTCCACCAAGCCGGAATCGCTTGTGCCAAGCGTGCGGCGGCTGCCGGCGCGCACGACCACGCCGCGCTCGTTCTCGACGGGCACATCGTGGCTGAAGAACAGGCTGACCGGCACGCCGAACAATTCCGCGAAGCCTCTGAGATCGCTAAGCGACGGTATCGACAGGCCGCGCTCGACCTGACTGACCCAGCCGACCGAGCGGCCGAGCTTCAGGCCGGTCTCGGCAAGCGTCAGCCCGCGCGCCCTGCGCAGCGCCCTGATATCGCCGGCCAGCAGCCGTTCGCGGGTTTCCTGCTCCGATCTGACGGCGGTTGAGGTCAAAGCTTTTTTCTCGGTAAAAATCTGTCTGGTGAAAAGTCCCCCTTGGTAAAAAATTGAGGGCAAATTTCATCAGGGGTCAGGTTCGTGAAAAAATCAAGAGAATTTTCATGAGGCCACAAGATTTGCTTGCGCCGTTTTGACGGTTCAGGCAAAGGCTCGGCCACGAACGGCGAGTGAGGGCGTCCGGTCGAGGCTTGCGTTAGAGCGCCATGCGTCAAATTGGACCGCAATGGTGCTCTCTCATTTCTAGACGGCGCATGTATCCTTTCCGGAATCGATTCCGGTTTCCGGGGCACGCGCAAAGGGACGCCCATGCTGGAAAACAGGACTAAGATTACGGATGGCGCGGCGATCGTCGACGAGGCGATCACGTCGCGCCGTTCGGTGCGGGCGTTCCTGCCCGACATGGTCGACGATGAGACGATCCGCGCCATACTCGCCGTTGCCGCGCGTGCGCCTTCGGGCACCAACATGCAGCCCTGGCGGGTCTACGTGACCAGGGGCGAGGTCAAGCAGCGGATCACCGACGCCATCCTCAACTCCGGCATCCGTGCCGAAAAGGCCGAGTGGGACGAGTATCGCTACTATCCCGACCAGTTCTTCGAGCCCTATCTGACCCGGCGGCGGGCCAACGGCTTCGGCCTCTACAGCGTGCTCGGCATCGGCCGGCGTGAGGTCGACAGGATGCGCGCGCAGCACGACCGCAACTTCGTCTTCTTCGACGCGCCGGTCGGCATGATCTTCACCGTTGACCGGCGGCTGAACAAGGGCTCGTGGATCGATTACGGCATGTTCCTGCAGAACATCATGGTGGCGGCGCGGGGCAGGGGTCTGCACACCTGCCCGCAGGCGGCCTTTGCACCCTATCACAAGCAGATCAGGCCGGTGCTCAACATTCCCGACGAGGAGATCGTCGTCTGTGGCATGGCGCTTGGCCGTGAGGACACATCCAAGCCCGAAAACGCGTTCCGCACCGACCGCGCGCCGCTGGAAGAGTGGGTGACGTTCGCCACGTGAGGTGACGACGCGCCGCGTCGGTCTACTGCACTTCGTAGCCGACTTCCTCGCTGGAGTGACAGAGCGCCTTCCAGAACGAGCGCGCAAACGAGCGGAACACATAGATGTCGAACTGGTCGGTGCCGGTGCGCTGGATCTGGGCGAAGACATCATGATGCATGGTCGAGCGGCCGGCACCGACCGGGAAGGCCGGCAGCGCGAAGTCGATGGCGAAGAACTTTGCCAGCACCCATTCGGCCTTCGGTCCGGCGATGCGGATCGCGGTGCGGCCGTGCGACAGGTCGGTCACGGTGCCGATATCAGGGGTGACGACATTGGCAAAGGCCGATGCCAGGCCCTCGGCCTCGTCGACCACGGTGAATTTTCCCGGTGCAAATCCGAACACCGACCTCACGCCGTTGGTGCTGCCGGCGCCAGCGCCGTCGGGCAGCGCAAGGCCGGTAACGGTGCGAATGCCTGCTATCAACGCCTTCTCCTGGCCCGGCCAGGCTGCGAGCTGCAGGATCGATCCCGGCCTGGTTTCGGAGAGGATGACCTCGATGCCGTGTTCGAAATCGCCATGCGAGCCGGTGCGCAGCTCCAGCTCAAGCGGGGATTGGCGCTCAACCATGCATGCGGCTCCCGTCCGGATCAAAGAAGTGATTGGAGACGATCTCGACCGGGCCGAACCGGTTGCGCAGAGGATCGGAGATATGGGCGCGCGTGCCGCGCCGTGCCTTGCCGTCCTTGACCAGAGCGAGCGCGATGTACTTGCCGAGCGCCGGCGAATAACAGCAAGCGGTGATGTGGCCGATGGAATTGTGCGGATTGGCTTCGTCGAGCGCTTCGACGATGTGGGCGCCGCCGTTGAGCGGCTGGTTGTCCAGCGAAATCAGGCCGACGAGTTCCAGGCGGCCGGGCGCGATCAGGCCCTCGCGATCCATCATCGCCGAGCCGATGAAGGGCTTCTTCCTGGACAGCATCCAGTCGAGATGCAGGTCGCGTGCGCTGGTGCGGCCGTCGATCTCGGCGCCGGTGACGTGACCTTTCTCGATGCGCAACGTGCCAAGCGCCTCAAGCCCGTAGGTCACCAGTCCGAACGGCTTGCCGGCTTCGATCAAGGCTTCCCAGACAGGGGCGCCGTAGCCGGCGCCGGAGTAGACTTCGAAGGCCATTTCGCCGGAGAAGGAAAGCCGGCAGATCATCACCGGCACGCCTGATATCTTGCCGTGCACGATGCCCATGAAAGGCAGGGTTGCGTTGTCGACGGCGGTGCCGGTGACGCAAGCAGCAAGGATCTCTCTCGCCCTAGGCCCGCCGATCGCCGCACCCGCCCATTCGTCGGTCACCGAGGTGACATGGACCCTCAGCTCCGGCCAGATGACGTCGAGGAAATACTCCAGATGCTGCATCACCTTGCCGGCATTGGCGGTGGTGGTGGTCATCAGGAAGTCCTGTTCGCCGAGCCGCCACGTCGTGCCGTCGTCGAAGGCGAGGCCGTCCTCGCGCAGCATCAGCCCGTAGCGGGCCTTGCCGACGGCCAATGTCGAGAACATGTTGGTGTAAACCCGGTCGAGGAATTCCGCCGCGTCCGGGCCCTGCACGGCGATCTTGCCCAGCGTCGAGACATCGACGATGCCGGCGCTCTCCCGCGTCGCCCTGGCTTCGCGCACATAGGCCTGCTCGATTGTCTCGCCGGGATGGCCATAAATCATCGGGCGATACCAGAGGCCGGCCGAATACATGGTCGCGCCGTTGGCGACGTGCCAGTCATGCATCGGCGTCAACCGTTGGGGCCTCAGGTCGCCGAAACGCTCGGCGGCGAGTGAGCCGATCGACACGGCCGAAAAAGGTGGGCGAAAGCGTGTCGTGCCGACTTCGGGAATCGGCTTGCCCAGCGCCTCGGCCATGATGGCGAGGCCGGATATGTTGGAACTCTTGCCCTGGTCGGTCGCCATGCCGAGCGTGGTGTAGCGCTTCAGATGCTCGACCGAGACGAAGCCTTCGCGATGTGCAAGCCGTACATCCTCCGCGGTCACGTCGTGCTGGAAATCGACGAAGCTTTTTCCATTGGCCCTGATCTCGAACACCGGCGCCGGGTCGGGACCGCCGGGTGCGGCTTCGACGACCGGCAGGGCCGTAGGCACGCCTGTTCCACCTGCCGCCGAAAGCCCGGCGGCGCGGCCTTCGGCGATTGCCTCGGCGGTTGAAAAGCTGCCGGTGATAGCGCCGGCGCCAATCCATTGCTGGGTTGGCCATTGCTGGGTTTGCTTCGGTGGCAGGAAGGCTTGTCTGGCGGCATTCCATTCCGCCTTGGCGCCGGCCTGGCTGGCCAGATGGATGGTCGGCGACCAGCCTCCCGACATCAGCAGGCAGTCGGCTTGAATGCTGCGCGCCTCGCCGGCAAGCGCGCCGTTGACCATGTCGAAGCGCTGCACCTTGACGCCGGACAGCGCCTTGCCGCCTTCGGTGGCGACCACGGCGTGACCGAAAAGGATCTTGGCTTCCGCTTCATCGGCGAGTTCGCGCATCCTGCTCGAAAGCTCCGGCCGCACGTCGACGATCGCAACAATCGCCGCACCGGCCTTCTTCAGCGCCAGGGCGGAGCGATAGGCGCTGTCATTATTGGTGAACAGTGCGATCCTGTTGCCCGCCAGCACGCCGTACTCGTTGGCGTAGCGTTCGGCGGCATGCGCCAGCATCACTCCCGGCCGATCGTTGCCCGGAAACACCAGCGGCCGCTCGAAGGAGCCGGTGGCCAGCACCACCGACTTGGCGCGAATGATCCAGTAGCGATGGCGTGGTTCGCCCTTGCCGGGCCTCTCCTTGTGGTCGGCAACCCGTTCAAGCGCGGCGAGCGTGTTGCCGTCGTAATAGCCCCAGACCGTGGTGCGTGGCAGCAGGCGGACATTGTCATAGCCTTCGAGCTGGCCGGCGGCTCGCGCTGCCCAGTCGGCCCCGGGCATCCCGTCGATCGTCTCGCCCGACCAATTGGCCGAGCCGCCGAAATGCGGTTCGAGTTCGCTGAGGATGACACGCGCGCCCTGATCGGCGGCTGCCCTGGCGGCCATCAGTCCGGCCGGACCGGAACCGACCACCAGCACATCGCAGAAGGCGTTCATGCGCTCGTAACGCGCCGTGTCGGCAGCGGTCCCGGCGCGGCCGAGACCGGCGGCGCGGCGGATGAAATGCTCGCAGAACTTCCAGAAACGCGTGCTCTTCAGCGGGCCGATCGCGGGCCCCATGAAGGTCTTGTAATAGAAGCCGGCGGACAGAAGCTTGCCGCCGAGCTGGTTGGCGGCGCTGACATCCCAGGCCAGCGATGGAAAGCGGTTCTGGCTGACGGCGGTCAGCCCATCATGGATCTCGACCATGGTCGCGGCGATGTTGGGCTCGCGAACCTCGCCCCGCAAAACCGTCACCAGGGCGTTCGGTTCCTCGACGCCTGCTGTCAGCACCCCGCGAGGACGGTGATATTTGAACGAGCGTCCGAACAGCGTGACGCCATTGGCCAGCAGCGCTGAGGCAAGGGTGTCGCCGGCATGGCCGGTGTAAGGCGCGCCGTCGAAGGTGAACCGGATGGTTCGCAGCCGGTCGATCCGGCCACCGGCATCGGTGCGGCGCGGGCTCATGACTTGCCCTCCGCCTTGTGCCGGGCAGCCACTTTGTGGTCGCCGCGCGTGAACGCGACGCTGGAGATCTCGTGTGTCAGCGTGTTGCGCACGACCCTGAGATGGGCACGGCAGCCGCCGGAATGCTGCCAGATCTCGTTGTGGTCACCCGGCGGGTTCAATCGGTCATAGACATAGGCGTTCCAGGCATCGAGGTCCTGCGAGGCAGGCTGAGGGCGCTCGCGGTTGCCGTCACCCTGATAGGTGAACTCGATGACGTCGCGCGGGCCGCAATAGGGGCAGGTAATCAGCATGCGATTGTATCTTCTCGTTTGACCATGATCTTGGCCGAAAACCGGTTTCCACTCTTGTTACGCCGACCTGCGGTTCGGGATCATGGTCTAATGCAGCCGCGGTGTCGCGCCCTGGCCCTTGTCGTCGATCACCAGTCCGCGATGGAAGCGATCCAGCGTGAAGGGCGCGTTGAAGTCGTGCGGTTCATCCTTGGCGATGGTCCAAGCAAAGCACCAGCCGGAGGCCGGCGTCGCCTTGAAGCCGCCGTAGCACCAGCCGCAGTTGAGATACATGCCCGGCAGCGGGCCGGTGGTGATGATCGGAGAACCGTCCATCGACATGTCGCAGACGCCGCCCCAGGAACGCAGCATGCGAACCCGGGCGAGACCCGGAAACAGCGCCAGCATCTCGCTCATCACCTCATCGACAACAGGCAAACTGCCGCGCTGGGCGTAGCTGTTGTAGCCGTCGAGATCGCCGCCATAGACAAGGCCGCCCTTGTCCGACTGCGACATGTAGAAATGGCCCATGCCGAAAGTCAGGACTGTGTTGATGAACGGCTTCAGCGATTCCGTCACAAAAGCCTGCAGCACGTGGCTCTCGATCGGCATCGTATCGATGCCGGCGAGCCGCATGACTTGCCCGGTGCTGCCGGCCACCGCGACCGCCACCTTCCTGGCGCGGATATCTCCGCGCGACGTCGAGACGCCTGATATGCGGTCGCCGTCGCGCAGGAAGCCGGTGACCTCGCAATTCTCGATGATGTCGACACCACGGCGGTCGGCGCCGCGCGCATAGCCCCAGGCGACGGCATCGTGGCGGGCGGTGCCGGCGCGCCGCTGCATCAGGCCGCCGACGATTGGGAAGCGCGCCGTGGCGGAGACGTCCAGCGCCGGCACCAGGCGCGCGATCTCGGCCGTGGTCATCAGTTCGGCGTCGACGCCGAGATGGCGCATGGCGTTGCCGCGGCGGGCAAAATCGTCGAGCTGGGCGGGCGTGTGCGCGAGGTTGAGGCAGCCGCGCTGCGAGAACATCACGTTGTAGTTGAGATCGTGCGACAGGTTCTCCCACAGCTTCATCGAATGTTCGTAGAAGCGCGTGTTGGCCGGCAGCAGGTAGTTGGAGCGGACGGCTGTCGTGTTGCGGCCGACATTGCCGGAGCCGAGCCAGCCCTTTTCCAGCACTGCCACGTTGGTGATGCCGTGCTCCTTGGCGAGATAATAGGCGGTCGACAGGCCATGGCCGCCACCGCCGATGACGATCACGTCGTAGGACGCCTTCGGGTCCGGCTTGCGCCAGGCCGGTTTCCAGTCCTTGTTGCCGGTCAGCGCATTTTTGAGAAGCGAGAAGGCCGAATATTCCGCCATTCTTTTTGTTGTCCGTTCTGGCTTTTCGTCAGCCGTTTTGGGCGATGCGGCACATTATAGAGCAGGCCGGTGCCGCAAAGCCAATATTGCGCCATCGCTTTTCGACTGGCCGACTCCGAAGGGCGGGCAGGGCGGGACGGCTTGCTCCCCGGTATCAGCGTCTTTATCAAGGGCGAGCTTTAGAACGCCTTACCGCCTGTGAGTCGCCAAACGATCATGCTTTTCCGACTGCTCCGCTTCGTTCTGGTCCTGGCGATCGTCGCCTCGGCGCCGCTGTCGCTTGATGCGGCGGCGCAGGGGCTTGAGCAGGCTGCCTCTGGAGTGGTCGCCGACCAGCAGAAAATCCTGCAGGACCTGACGACGAGGACCGACAATCTCGAAAAAAAAATCCAGGAGGACGGTGACGACGACGCCAGCCTTGTCGACATCCGCCTGCAGCTCGAGGAAATGTCGCGAGGTGCGCTGGACAGCGCGCTTGTCTTCCGCCCGCGCCTTTCGGAGATCAACGCAAGGCTCGATCAGCTCGCGGCGCCGCCGGCCGCGGGCCAGCCACCCGAACCCGACATCGTGACCAGCGAACGCCAGGCGCTGGCGTCCGAAAAGGCCGAGATCAATGCTGTCATCGCCGCGGCGCAAAACCTGTCGATCCGAATCAGCGGCCTCATCGCCAAGATCGCCAATATGCGCAGCGAGCTGTTTCGCAATCTGCTCACCAAGCGCTACGTGCTGTCCGACGCGTTGAGCCCTGAAGTCATTTCCGATGCCAATGGTGAATTTACCGGCTTCAACAAGGCAGTGTCGTCGTGGCTGGCCTTTGTCTTCAAGTTCAAGTTCCAGGCCGTGCTGGCCGCGACCTTGACGGCGCTTTCCCTGGCGGCGGTGCTTTTTGTCGGTGGGCGGCGTTTGTTCGGGCGCATCTTCGAAGCGGACCCGTCGGTCGAAGATCCGTCCTATCTCAGCCGGTTGTCGGTGGCGTTCTGGTCGACATTGCTGCCGACGCTGGCGGTCGGCGTCTTCCTGGTCTCGACCGTGTTCTTTTTCAACTATTACAATGTGTTGCGCGGCGACATTGGCGTTTTCCTGAAGGCGCTGGTCGGGGTCATCGCGGTGGTGTTCTGCGTCAACCGACTGGCCAATGCGACGCTGGAGCCGCGGCTGCCGAACTGGCGGCTCATCCCCGTTGAATCAGGCCCGGCACGCTGGCTGGTGCGGCTGACGACCGCCATGGCGGTGGTGATCGGCGTCAACTATTTCCTGTCGGTGGTCAACGACACGATGGGCTCGCCGCTGTCTCTGACCATCGCCAGAAGTTTTGTCGCCACCGTCATCGTCGGCATCATCCTGATCCTGATGGCGCTGCTGAAGCCGTTCAAGGCCACCGACGGAAGCTGGCGCCCCTGGCCGGCGTGGCTGCGCTACACCGCTGTCGCGCTAGGCCTTTTCACCATTGCCACGGCGCTGCTCGGCTATATCGGCCTTGCCATCTTCGTCTCGCTGCAGGTCGTGGTCACCGGTACCATTCTGGTGACCGCCTATATCGGCTTCCTGTCAGCGCGGGCGATCAGCGAGGAAGGTGGCTTTGCCAACACGTCGATCGGGCGCTGGCTATCGACCAATTCCAGTTATGAGGAGTCCGCGCTCGACCAGCTCGGCCTGGTCGTCAGCGTCGCCATCAACCTGATGATCGTGCTGGTGTTCCTGCCGCTGATCCTGTTGATGTGGGGCTTCCAGCCCGGCGACATCGAGGCCTGGGCCTACAAGCTGGCGACGGGCCTCACCGTCGGCTCCGTGACGATCTCGGTGACCGGCATCCTGACCGGCATCGTCGTCTTCATCATCGGCTATTTCCTGACGCGCTGGTTCCAGGGCTGGCTCGACGGCTCGGTGATGGCGCGCGGCAAGGTCGATACCGGCGTGCGCAACTCGATCCGGCTGGCGGTCGGCTATGCCGGCGTCGCGCTCGCAGCCCTCGTCGGCGTCTCGGCGGCGGGCATCGATCTCTCCAACCTGGCGCTTGTCGCCGGCGCCCTGTCGCTCGGTATCGGGTTTGGCCTGCAGAATGTCGTCTCCAACTTCGTCTCCGGCCTGATCCTCTTGGCCGAGCGGCCGTTCAAGGTCGGCGACTGGATCGTCGCCGGTGAGATCAGCGGCACGGTCAAGAAGATCAGCGTGCGCGCTACCGAGATCGAGACGTTCCAGCGGCAGTCGGTGATCCTGCCCAATTCAAACCTGATCAACAATGCCGTCGGCAACTGGACGCACCGCAACAAGCTCGGTCGCATCGACATCAAGGTCGGCGTCGCCTACGGCAGCGACGTCAAGCAGGCCCATGCTGTGCTGTTGGAGATTGCGCGCGGCCATCCGCTGGTGCTGAAAAATCCGGAACCCTTCGTGCTGTTCACCAATTTCGGGGCGGCCGCTCTCGAATTCGAAATCCGTGTGTTCCTGGCCGACGTGATGAACGGCAACATCGTGCAGAACGACATTCGGTTTGCCGTCCTCGACGAGTTCGCCGATCAGCATATCGAAATTCCGTCGGCGCCGCGCGCCGTCGTCGAGACCAAGACGCATGAGGCGTGGCCGATCGATGACGACAAGATCGAAGTCGATTTTGCCGAACAGGAGCAAGCAAAGGCGGAAGCCGTGGCCGAGACGAAACGCCTGGCCAGATCCGGGCGCAAGACCCGCAAGCCGGATCCCGATTAGGGTTTATTGATATTCAGCCGGCCTGCGAACGGCTGATACCTGCGCTTCCGACGCAGCCAAAGCAATTGCGGCATGAATGCGGCATTCAGTTGCCGTTCAGCTTGCATCTCATATAAGCTCACATGCAAAGGGCGGGAATGCCTTGCGAAATGCAACAGAGGCGGTGGCAACACCGATACTGCAAATGTGGAAGTCGCTCGTCGCCGCCATCGCTTTTCTTGCCGTGGGCGGTTCAGCCTTTGCCGCCAGCGCCACCAACAAGGACGCCGAGACCCGCACACTCGTCGTGACCGAAGGCGGTGGCAAGACGGAGCTGGCGCTGGCCGCCGGCGAAACCGCTGAATTCTGCCCGACCGGCTGTTTCGTTACCATGCCGAATGGCGACCTCGAAGCGCTGACCGGTTCGGAAACAATCGAAATCTCTGGCGGCGTCGCCCGCATCAAGTAACCGCGTCAAAAAACGTTGACTAGTATTTAGAAGGCCGGGCAAATGCCCGGCCTTTGATCGTTTCGGGTTATCGAAACTTAACGATGAAAGGGAAAATACCGTCACGCAAGCCAGGCCGGGCCGGACGCTTTAACGATCGCTGCGCTGTTGCCCGCTATATCGGGCCGAAGACGCCGAAGCATGGGGTTTTGGATCGGCGCCTGATCCTTTCCGAAAGGTCGGCTTTCGGGATCATGCGCTTTTAGGCAGGGCGACGAAGAATGGATGCGCGGTCGGACAGGAACGCAATCCCGCTTGCTGTCGATCTCGACGGCACGCTGATCGCGACGGACCTGTTGTGGGAAGGTCTGTTCATCCTTCTCAAGAAGAATCCGCTCTATGTTTTCCTGGTGCCGTTCTGGCTCGCCGGCGGGCCGGCGCGGTTGAAGCAGGCCATCGCTCAACGCATCGACATCGATCCTGCGTCGCTGCCCTACCGCGAGGCGCTGCTTCAGCGCCTTCGCACCGAACATGGCGAAGGCCGCAAGATCGTGCTGGCGACCGGGACGCCGCGTAAATTCGCCGAGGCGATCGCCGCACATCTCGGGATATTCGATCGCGTCCTGGCGGCTGACGGCCCCCACAACATGACGTCAGGCAGAAAGCGCGCCTCGCTTGTCGCAGCCTATGGCGATGGCGGCTTCGACTATGCCGGCAACAGTCGGCACGACCTTAAGGTATTCGACGCCGCGCGCACGGCAATCGTCGTCGCGCCCGACCGTCATGCCGCGCGCTGGCAGGCCGCGCACAGTGCTGAAATCATGCCGGCGCCGAAACCGACATTCAGAACCATCGTCAAGATGCTGCGCGTTCATCAGTGGCTGAAAAACTCGCTGATCGCAGTGCCGATGGTGCTGTCGCACGAATACTTCAACGCCGACATGATCTGGGAATGCCTGCTGGCATTCGTCTCGTTCAGCGCGGTCGCTTCCGCCATCTACATCCTCAATGATTTCTTCGATCTCGCGCTCGACCGCAAACACCCGACCAAGCGCAACCGGCCATTCGCCAGCGGCGCGCTGTCGATCCCGTTCGGCCTCGGTTCAATGATGGTGCTGCTCGCAACAGGCGTTGCTGCAGGGCTTCTGCTGCCGATCGAATTCCTCGGCGTACTCGGCGGCTACATGGTCATCACCACCGGCTATTCGCTGTCGTTCAAGCGCATGCTTCTGATCGACGTGCTGACATTGGCCGGTCTCTACACGATCCGCGTTCTGGCGGGCGCCGCGGCAACCGGCGTCGACGTCTCTTTCTGGCTGCTGGCCTTCTCGATCTTCTTTTTCCTGTCGCTGGCGCTGGTGAAGCGGTTTGTCGAGCTGCGCACGACCGCCATTCCGGCCGGCGAGCGCATTGCCGGCCGCGGCTACCGCACCGAAGACCAGGAGATCGTCGCCCAGGCGGGCATGGCGTCGGCCTTTTCCTCGGCGCTGGTGCTGGCGCTCTATATGGACAGCGCTGCGGTGCGCGAACTTTATCCGCATCCTTGGCTGGTCTGGCCGCTGGCGCCGATCGTGCTTTACCTGACCATGCGCGTCTGGATTCTCGCCCGCCGCGACCAGATGCATGACGATCCGGTCGTCTTCATCATCCGCGACTGGCGCAGCCAGATCGTCGTGCTCATCGGCGCTGTATTTCTGGTCGTCGGAGGCTGGTAGGCGTGGGGCAGGAGCGGTTCCAGAGCTTCGGTCTTGCCACGCCACCGGCACTCAATGTGATCCCGGCGGACGACGCTGTTGCGTTGCTGAAGAGCGGCAAGGCGACAAGAAACGCTTTGCTCGCCTACGGCAACGGCCGCTCCTATGGCGATTCCTGCCAGAATGGGGCCGGCACTATCATCGATATGCGGCCGCTGAACAGGATCCGCGCCTTCAATGCCGAGACCGGCGTGATCGAGGCCGAGGCCGGCGTGCTTCTGTCCGACATCATCGCCCATGCAGCGCCATACGGCTTCTTTCCCGCCGTCGTTCCGGGCACGCAGTTCGTCACCCTCGGCGGCGCCATCGCCAACGACGTTCACGGCAAGAACCATCACCGGCGCGGCACCTTCGGCTGCCACGTCGAATCCTTGACGCTGCTCAGATCGGACGGACAGGCCCATTACAGCTCGGCCACCGAGAATGAACGCCAGTTCGCGGCGACGATCGGCGGCATGGGGCTGACTGGCCTGATACTGTCCGCATCGATCCGGCTGATGAGGGTGCCATCGCTCGACATCATCGAGAAGGTGACGCCGTTCCGTGATCTCGGCGAGTTCTTCGAACTTGCAGAAGCGGCCGATCAGGCCAACGAATACGTCGTCGCCTGGATCGACCAGCTTGCCGGCGGCCACAGTCGCGGGCGCGGGCTGCTGTTCACCGGCAATCACGCCGAGCATGGCTCCCATGTGGCCTTGCGTGCCGGTGGAAATCTTTCGGTGCCGTTCCAGCCGCCGTTCAACGTGCTCAACCGGCCGTTCCTGACTGCCTTCAATGCCGCCTACCGGTGGAAGAAAGGCCGGTCGACGGAGGCGCGTCAGGTCGGCTACCAGGGTTTCTTCTTTCCGCTCGACGGCGTCGGCAACTGGAACCGCCTCTATGGACCGAATGGACTTTTCCAGCACCAGAGCGTGATGCCGGAAGACGTCGCGCGCCGAGTGGTGCCGGCGTTGCTTGCGGCGGCAAAACGGGCCGGGCAGGGCTCGTTCCTCACAGTCCTGAAGCGCTTCGGCGGGGTCCGCTCGCCGGCACTGCTGTCGTTCCCGCGGCCGGGTTTCACGTTGACGCTGGATTTCCCCAACCGTGGCAGGGCGACGCTGGCGCTGCTGAAGGAGCTCGACCAAATCACGGTCGAGGCCGGTGGTGCGGTCAATCCCTACAAGGATGCCCGCATGGGCGACGACGTTTTCGCAGCGTCCTTTCCGGAATGGCAACGCCTCGAAGCGATCCGCGATCCCGCCTTCATGTCGAGTTTCTGGGCGCGAACGGCGAAAAGGCTCGAGGCGCGACACGGAGCCGCCGAAGCCGCGGAATAGATAACATTCGAATAGTTCGTGGTAAACAGATCGATAATTCAAGCTTTCCTCGAACTTTTTCGTGCTTCACGAAATGTTTGGAAGTTTTCAGTAGAACGAAAAAGGTTGATGAGAAAAACATGAAATACATCGTCTCAATTCTGTTCACGGTCATGACCAACGCCGCCGCGCAACTCATGCTGAAGCAGGGCATGATGTCACTCGGTCCGATTTCCTTCGAGGGCAGCAATCCGTTGCTGAAGCTGTTGCAGATCGTCTTCAGCCCATGGGTTTTCTTCGGCCTGTGCACCTTCGTCATCTCGATGGCGGCGCACATCTATGTGCTGTCCAAGGTAGAGCTCAGCTTCGCCTATCCGTTCCTCAGCCTCGCCTATGTCGCCGTTGCGATCTTCGCCTATTTCATCTTCCGCGAAGACCTCAATGGCTGGCGTATCGCCGGCATCGCTTTCATCTGCGTCGGCACGGTGCTGATCGCCCAAAGTGGCCGGGATCTGGGTGGCCGGGATTTGGATAGCCGGGATTTGGGTGGTCGCGGGCATGACGAGGAAACGGCCTCCTTTTCGTCCGACAAGATTCAAAGTGGGATCGTTCGATGAGACATGTGATCTTCGGCGGCGACGGTTTCGTGGGCCGCCACCTTGCCCCGAAACTCCTGGCCGATGGCGAGGAGGTGGTCGTCGCAGATATCGCCAAAAGCGACCTGCCGCATTACCGCTCGGTCCGATATGTCAGGTGCGACGTCACCGATCCGGCCTCGGTCGCTTCGGTTGGGCTGAAGGCCGACGACATGGTCTACAATCTGTCGGCGAAAATGCTGTCGCCGATCCAGGTGCGCGCCAGGCGCCACGAATTCTTCTTCCCGGTGAATTTCCACGGCACCGAGCATATCATGCAGGCGATGGACAGAGCCGGCGCGCCCAAGCTCGTCCATTACACGACCGACATGATCTACGGCCACACGGTCACACAACCAATGACCGAGGAGCACCCGGTCGCGCCGCTCGGCGAATATGGCTGGTCGAAGCAGAAGACCGAGGAACTGGCCGTCGAATGGCGCAAGCGCGGCATGTCGATCTCGCTGTTTCGGCCGCGCCTGATCATCGGCCCCGGCCGCCTCGGCATCCTCGAAAAGCTGTTCAAGCTGATCGACTGGAACCTCCCGGTGCCAATGATCGGCTCGGGCAAGAACCCGTATCAGTTCATCTCGGTGTTCGACTGCGCCGAGGCGGCGCGCGCCGCCTGGAGAGCCGGCGTGCCTGATGAGGCCTATAATCTTGGCTCGCTCAACCCGCCGCCGGTCCGGAAACTGCTCGGCGACCTGATCAGGCATGCCGGGTCGAAATCGATGCTGATCCCGACGCCGGGCTGGGCCGTCAAGCGCACGCTCGACCTGCTCGACCGCTTCAACATGCCGATCATGGATCCGGAGCAGTATCTGATCGCCGACGAGGATTGCGTGCTCGACGTGTCCAAGGCCGAACGCCAGCTCGGCTGGGTGCCGCAATATCGCGACGAGGACATGCTGATCGCCGCCTACAGCGAATATCGCGCCAAGAAAGACGGCCATGCCGTCGCCGCCAAACATGTGCCCGCCGAGTGATGCGCCAGCAGGAGATTCTTGAGATGACCGTCATGACCAAGCCAGACCACACGACTGCGCGCGCCACGGTCAGCGGGCCGGCGCTTTCGCCCGCCACCACCGCCAAGCCCGATCTGATCAGCGTCGAGCAGGCCAAGGCGATGGACGTCGCGCGCATGACCGACCTGTTCAAGGCGCATCTCAACCCCGGCCAGCTGCATTTCATGAAGCTGCTCGGCTTCCACAAGATCAAGGTCGAGCGCGCCGAAGGCATGTTCTACATCGACCAGAACGGCCGCAAGATCCTCGATTTCTTCGGCGGCTTCGGCTCGCTGGCCTTCGGCCACAATCATCCGCGCCTTCTCGAGGCGCGCAAAAAGTTCCAAGAGGAGAAGCGGCAGGAGATCGCCATCGCCTTCATGTCGCAATATGCGGCGGCCCTGGCGCACAATCTCGCCAAATGCTCGCCCGGCGACCTCGATATGGTGTTTCTGGGCTCTTCCGGCTCGGAAGCCATGGAGGCGGCGGTGAAGCTCGCCGAGCGCGCCGCCGGCCCGAAGCGGCCGAAAATCGTCTATGCCGAGAATTCCTTCCACGGCAAGACCAAGGGCGTGCTGGCGATCACCGACGGCTCGCTCTATCGCGCCGACTTCAAGATGGCCGACAATGTCATGCGCATTCCGTTCGGCGACGTCGAAGCGGTCGAGCGCACGTTCCGCTCCGATCCCGAGGTCGGCGTCATCGTGCTCGAAACCATCCAGGGCGGCGGCGGCATCATCCAGGCCCCTGCCGAATACTGGCAGAAGCTGCGTGCGCTATGTGACCAATACGGTGTTCTGTGGGTCGCCGACGAGGTGCAGTGCGGCTATGGCCGCTCCGGCCGCTTCTATGCCTTCGAGCACTACGGCGTCGTTCCGGACGTGACGGCGCTGGCAAAGTCGCTCGGTGGCGGCAAGGCGGCGGTCGGCGCGATGATCGCCAGGCGCGAGGTCTATTTGAAGGCCTATGGCACGCCGAAGACGGCGATGATCCACGCCATGGCCACCTTCGGCGGCATGGGCGAGGCCTGCGTCACCTCGATCGAGGCGCTCAACGTGCTTTACGACGAGGGGCTGATCGACAACGCCGCGGTCACCGGCGACTATCTGCTGCAACGCCTGCAGACGTTGCGGGAAAAATACCCGAGGATCATCAAGGAGGTCCGCGGCAAAGGCCTTATGGTCGGGCTGGAATTCCACGACTTTTCGCAGACCTTGCCGATGGTGCTGCGGCCTGTGGTCAGCGTGCTTGACGACAAGCTGAAGGGATCCTTGTCCGGTTTTGTTGGTGCTTTGCTGCTGCGTGACTACGACGTGCTCGTTGCCTTCACCGAATACAACCGCAACGTCATCCGTCTCGAACCGCCGCTGATCTGCCAGCGCGAACATGTCGACCGCTTCGTCGAGGCGCTCGACAGCCTGTTGTCGCGCGGCATCGTGTCGATCGTGAAGGATTTCGTCAAAAGCCAGGTTCGTTAGCCAGGTGCGCCGAGCGAGACCATGCTGAGCAAGTCTCCGGCTCCGAGAAACCTGCTCGACCGGCTGACCAAGGCCAGTCTGGCATGGGGCGAGGGCACTTATGCGCGTCTTGCCGCACCGATCGGCGCGGCTGCCTTCGCGCTCTACATCCTGCTGACCGCGGCGACGGCATGGTTCATGCCTGACGCCAATTGGGACATGCTGCCCTACCTTGCGATCGCCGAGGAGGGCACCTATCGCGATGTGCAGGCGCTGCACGATTATGCCTATGGCACGGTCAGGGACGGCCTGTCGGCGAGCGACTATAAGGCGCTGACCGATGATGGCGGCGGCTTCCGCAGTCATATGGCCGGGAATGCCGCCGATTTCCATTCGCTGCTCGGCATGTACCGGATCAAGTTCCTTTACGCCGAGATCCTGTCGACGATGAGCTCGGCGATGTCGCCGGTCGCGGCGATGCGGCTGCTGCAGGTGTTCTCGGTGCTGCTGTTCGGCGCGATCGCGCTGCTCTGGCTGCGCTCAGAGGGCGCGCTGGCGCTGGCGCCGGTTCTCGGCGCGGTGCTGATGATGGCTGATTTCGGCGACGCGGCGCGGGCGTTGACGCCTGACCTGCTGTGCTCGGCGCTGTTCCTCGGCGGGCTCTTTGCCTATAGGCGCGGTCGTGAAGTGGCCACCGCGATCCTGCTCTTCCTCGCTTTCATGGCTCGGCCCGACAGTATTGTTTTTCTTGCTATTTTTGCCGTGCTGCTGTTGGTCTTCCGGCAGAATGCGTGGGGCGCGCTGGCCGGCTTTGCCGCCTCGCTCGTCGCCTATTTCGCCATCTCCCACTGGGCGCAGCATCCCGGCTGGTGGCCGCATCTGTGGTTCTCCTCGATCGAGCAGCACTACAATATGGCCGGCTTCGATCCGCCGTTCTCGGCTGTCGCCTACCTCCGGGCTTTTGCCGCCTCCCTGATCCGTGCCGTCAGCCTGAATAACTGGGTCGGCGTCTCGGTGATGGCGCTGGCGGGGTGGTATGCCTCAAGCCGTGCCGGCTTCAAGCTCGACCGCCGCGCCGGCATTCTGTTTGCGGCATTGGTGCTCGGCGTATTGGCCAAATTCACGGTCTTCCCGATCCACGACACCCGCATCTATTTTCCCAATCTGATCCCGCCGTTCCTGCTGCTCGCCGGGCGATTCATGGCGTTGTGGGCATCAGCGAGCACCAAAGGGCGCGGCGCCGCGCCATTGCACGTCATTCCTGGAGACAAGTCATGAGTTCCGTTTCCAGCCTGGCGCGCATCGCGCTGTCGCTCGGCCTCCCCGCTGGCATCCTCGATCGCGGGCCGTCGCTGCACGGTACGAAGTTCCTGGCGAAGGCCGCGCTGAAGGCGCGCCTCAGTGGGGCAAAAAGGCGGTTCCAGATGGTCAATGTCGGCGCCTGCGATGGCGTGTTGTTCGACGATGTGACGCCGTGGCTGCACCGCATCCCGCACGCTCGCGCCGTACTGGTCGAGCCGATCCCGCACAACCAGAAGCGGTTGCGCGCCAACTATACCGATACGGGCCGCTTCATCATCGAGCCGGTCGCGGTGACGAAGAGCAAGGGAACGATCACGGTCCACACCTTCGATGCCGCCGCACTCGAGGCTGGCACGCTGCCGATCGAGTTCATCGGCTGCTCGTCGGTGACCGACACCAATCTGATGTCGGGCAAGAATGCCTGGGGCCAGGCCGATGCCAACTTCAACAAATTCGCGCCGCACCTCAGGGATATCGAAGTGCCGTCGGAGACATTGCAGACGCTGCTCGACCGCAACGGCATCACCATATCGACGCCTTCCTTGTCGATTGCGAAGGCGCCGACTGGATCGTCTTCGAGCAGCTCGACCTCGAGCGCTACCGTCCCGGCATGATCAAGGTCGAGGTTGGTGCGTTGCCGGCGGCCGAGATCGGCCAGGTCGTGGTCAAGTTGAAGACCGCCGGCTACCAGGTCGGCTTCCAGGCCGAGGACATCTGGGCCTTCGCCTGAGGGATAGCCCCGGAGCCCGATAGCACCTGATTTTTGCGGGTCGCGTCGCACTTGCAGCGTGTCGCAAACAGGCGGTAGCATGGCGGCTGTCGCCTGCATATTGTGCGCCGACCAACGGGCGCCGGTGCCCGCTTTACCACTTTGGAGTCGCGGGCAATGGCAGGGTTTCCGGAAAAGGCGAAGGTCGTCATCGTCGGGCTGGGCGGTATTGTCGGCGCATCGGTCGCCCATCACCTGATCGAGCGCGGATGGGACGACATCGTCGGCATCGACAAGTCAGGGATTCCGACCGATATCGGCTCGACAGCGCATGCTTCCGACTTCTGCTACACCACCAGCCATGATTTCCTGTCCTGCTGGACGACGCTCTACTCCATCGATTTTTATGAAAAGATGGGTCACTACGCCCGTATCGGCGGCCTCGAGGTTGCCCGCGTCGGCGATGACGATCGCATGGCGGAGATCAAGCGCAAGATCGCCTCGGCAAAGGCTTTCGGAACGCGTGCCCGGCTGATCGAGCCGGCCGAGATCAAGCAGAAATTCCCGCTGATCGAAGAAGAGATGGTGCAGGGCGGCCTGTGGGATCCCGATGCCGGTCTCGTCATCCCGCGCTCGCAAACGGTCGCCGGCAAGCTGGTCGACCAGGCGGAAGCCTCCGGAAAACTTAAATCCTTCGCCAACACGCCGGCCCGGTCGCTTGTCGTCGAGAACGGTCGCATCAAGGGCGTGGTGACCGATCGCGGCACCATCGAAGCCGACTACGTCATCGTTTGCGCAGGTATCTGGGGCCGGTTGATCGCGGAAATGGTCGGCGAGGACCTGCCGGTCATGCCGATCGACCATCCGCTCACCTTCTTCGGGCCCTATACCGAGTTCGCCGGCACCGGCAAGGAGATCGGCTGGCCGCTGCTGCGTGACCAAGTCAACTCGGCCTACATGCGCGACACCGGCGATCCCAAGACCGCCGAAGGCGGACAGATCGAGTGGGGCTACTACGAAGAAACGAATCCGCGCCTTTGTCATCCGCGCGACCTGCTGGAGAAGGACCAGGCCCGCCTTTCGCCCTCGCAGCGCGACCTCGACATGGAACAGATCCTGGCGCCGCTCGAGCGCGCCATGGAATTGACGCCGATCCTGGGCGAACTGGGCTACAATGAGAGCCATTCCTTCAACGGGCTTCTGCAGGTGACGGCAGACGGCGGCCCCTCCATGGGCGAGAGCCAGAAGGTGCGGGGCCTCTGGTATGCCGTCGCGATCTGGGTCAAGGACGGCCCCGGCATGGGCAAGCTCATCGCCGACTGGATGACGGACGGGAGGACGTCGATCGACCACCACGCCATCGACTATTCGCGCTTCTATCCGCACCAGACGCAAGAGCAGTTCATCTGGGACCGCTGCACCGAAACGGCGATGAAGGTCTACAATCCGGCCGTCCATCCGCGCGAGCCATTCTCCAAGGCTCGCGACGTGCGCCGCTCGCCCTTCTGGGAGCGCGAGAAGGAACTCGGCGGCTATTTCATGGAACTCGGCGGCTGGGAGCGCGCCCACGGCTATGCCGCCAACGAGCACCTGCTCGAGAAATACGGCAACCGGGTGCCGGTGCGCGAAAACGAGTGGGACAACCGCCATTTCTGGCGCGTCTCCAATGCCGAGCATCTCGCCATGAGCGAGGATTGCGGCATCGTCAACCTGTCGCATTTCGCGATGTACGACGTGGAAGGCCCTGATCATGTCGCGCTGATGGAGTGGCTGTGCGCGGCCAGGATCGGCGGCGACGGCAATATCGGCAAAGGCATCTACACCCATTTCCTCGACGACGAGGGCATGGTGCGCGCCGACCTGACCGTCATCCGCATGGCCGACCGCTGCCGCGTCATAGACGGCGCCGATGCCGGCCCGCGCGACTTCCACTACATGCGGCGGACGGCAGAAGACAAAGGGTTCGATGTCGCCATCACCGACGTGACCGAGAAATACGTGACCGTCGGCATCTGGGGTCCGAACGCGCGCTCGACCTTGCAGAAGGTCGTCGAGGACCCGGATGGCCTGACGCCGGAGAACTTTGCCTTTGCGGCGATCAAGCCTGTCAGGATCGCCGGCAAGGACGTGACCGCTTTCCGGATCTCGTATGTCGGCGAGCAGGGCTGGGAACTGCACATGCGCTACGAAGACGGCCTGGCCGTATGGGATGCTTTGCGTTCGACCGGCGTGATGGCTTTTGGCGTCGAGACCTATGCCAACAGCCGCCGCATGGAGAAGAGCCTGCGCCTGCAGAATGCGGATCTTTTGACCGAGTACAATCTGCTGGAGGCCGATCTTGCCCGCCCAAAGGTCAAGGAGGCCGATTTCAGCGGCAAGGCAAAGCATCTGGACTATCGCGCCAGCGCGCATCAGCCGGCCATGCTCTGCACACTTGTCATGACGGATAATGTCGATTCCAACGGCGTGGCCCGCTATCCCGTCGGCACGATGCCGGTGATGGACCCGCAAACGGGTGAAACGCTGGTCGACGAACTCGGCCGCCGATCCTTTACGACCTCAGTCGCCTACGGCCCGACCATCGGCAAGAACATTGCGCTCGCCTATCTGCCGTGGGCGTATTGCCAGGAGGGCCGCAAGCTAGACGTCGAGTATTTCGGCGAGACATACCCGGTCGAAGTGGCCGCCGTCGGCTACAGGCCGCTCTACGACCCGGAGAACCTCAAACCACGCAGCTGAGCCTCCCACAATAGAAGGTGAAGGGCGGACTCGCAAAAACGTGAATGCAAGGACTTAAGGCGCGTCACGTTTTGTGGGGAGTCATGCGCCGCGCCTTAAGTTCTCGTTTTTATGCAAGTCGTGACCCAGGGCATGCTTTTGGACGACATGCATTAGCCCGGCGCTGGGCTTTTCGCTTTGTGGCGCGACGATTTTCGCTTACCTTGCGGCATGTCTGCTTTTCCCCGCGCAGGACATCTCCTCTCAGGCGCCGCCGCGCTGGTGCTGATGCTCGTCCAGGCGCCGGACTCCCGCGCTGCCGAACCCGTCGACGTCGAACTGGTGCTGGCGGTCGACGTTTCGCTGTCGATGTCGCCGGCCGAACTCGAAATCCAGCGTCGCGGCTATGTCGCGGCACTGACGCATGACACGGTCCTGCAGGCCATCGCCGACGGCGCCTACGGCAAGATTGCCGTCACCTATGTCGAATGGGCCGGCACGACATGGCAGCACATCATCGTGCCGTGGACGGTGATCGCCAATCGTGCCGACGCCGAGCGGGTGGTCGAGCAACTCTCCGCCCATGCGCCCAACAGCGCGCGGCGCACCTCGATTTCCGGTGCCTTGCAATTCAGCAGCGATCTCTTCGCCGAAAGCGGCTTTCAAGGCGTCAAGCGAGTCATCGACATTTCAGGCGATGGCCCCAACAATCAAGGTGCTCCCGTCGACATCATCCGTGACGAACTGGTCAGGCAAGGCATCACCATCAACGGCCTGCCGCTGATGACCCGGGGCGGCTTCACCAGCGTCTACGACGTCAACTATCTCGACCGCTATTACACCGACTGCGTCATCGGCGGGCCCGGGGCGTTCATGATCCCGGTCAATGAGTGGACGCAGTTTCCCGAAGCGATCCGCCGCAAGCTGGTGCTTGAGCTTGCCGGACCTCCCTCACCGCAATGGACGGCGGAAGAAGCGGCGCATCCGCCAGTGGTGCTGGCGCAGGACAAGCCGGCCACCGATTGCCAGGTCGGCGAGAAAATGTGGCGCGACCGAAGCTGGATGTTCGACACCCGCTAGACTTCAATCGCCATCCGCCAGAGGTACGCGTGCAAGATATTGCCTTGTCTTGTCTACGCGACCAGCAACTGCTTGCGATCGACGCGCTCCTGCTGCGGCGAGCGCGCATAGAGCTCGCGGTAGCATTTGGAGAAATGCGAGGCGGAGACGAAGCCGCAAGCGACCGCCACTTCGACCACCGGCAGCGATGATTGGATCAGCAAGTGCCGGGCCCGGTCGAGGCGGATCTCCAGATAGTAGCGGGCAGGGGATCGTCCCATCTCGGTGCGGAACAGGCGCTCGATCTGCCGGCGTGACAGGTCGACATGGTCGGCGATCTCGATCAACGACAGCGGCTCGGACAGATTGGCTTCCATCAATTCGATGATGGTCAGCACCTTGGAGTTCTGCACGCCAAGGCGTGCGCGCAGCGGCAGGCGCTGGCGATCGGTCGGGCTGCGCACGCGGTCAGTCAAGACCTGCTCGCAGACCCGGTTAACCAGATTGTCGTCGAAATCGTCGCCGATCAGCTTCAGCATCATATCGAGCGCTGCGGTGCCGCCGGCGCAGGTGTAGATGTTCTGGTCGATCTCGAAGAGGTCGGCAAAGACATTGGCCTTCGGGAACGCTTCGGAGAAGCCCGGCAGGTTCTCCCAATGAATGGCGCAGCGCTTGTTGGACAACAGGCCGGCGGCGGCCAGTATATGAGCGCCAGTGCACAAGCCGCCGATGGCGACGCCGCGATTGTATTCCTCGCGCAGCCAAGCGAAGGCCGATTTGTTCTGATAGCGCTCGACATTGATGCCGCTGCAAACGACCGCCATGTTCGGCCGTTCGGAGCCGGACATCTTCTTGCGCTCGTCCTCCAGCGAGGTGTCGACGGCGCATTCGACGCCGTTCGAGGCGCGCACCGGCTTGCCGTCGATGCTGGCGAGCCGCCAGCGGTAGGCCTCGTAGCCGAGCATCCGGTTGGCCGAGCGCAACGGATCGAGCGCCGTTGCAAAGGCGATCATGGTGAAATCGGGGACCAGGAAGAACACAAACGATCGCCTGATCGGATGATTTACGACGTTCACAGGGTAACCCTCACGCTGCAATGGCGCGAACAGGATGTCGCGATCAGCATAGCGACATCAGGAAAAACTTTTCCTGTCAATCGGCTAGGCGGCAACGGAAAGACTTTATTTGCGACATGGGTCGCAAATGGGCAATCGCTATGCGATGACGGACCCGACATGCTGCCGGATTAAGCATTTGCCGCATGTGGTCGGGGCATGACCAAGCACGCCGCCTCGGCAAACCGAAGCGGCGCTGTGATAACTTCGAAGCAGCAGCAGCGAGCGCCGCTTGCGAGCTTGGCAGATCAGGCGACGAAGCCGAGGCGTGCGGCGGCCACGGCGCCGGTCTGGCCCGGCATGGTGTTGGCAAGGCGCTGGCGCTCGAGCGCGGTCGTCAGGCTCATTTCACGGCGAGCAAAAAGGCGGGCAAAAAGCTTCATCATCATCTCCATTCGGTTGCTCAGACGGGTCGCCTTCGCGTGATGGAGTGGGGCAGCTCGTTGGCTGGCGCTGATATAGGCTTACGTGAAGGGAAACTAAATCACAAAAGCGAAGCACTTGACATGAAAAGCGACATGGCATGCGATAAGTTTGGGCAGTCTGCCCAAGATTTGTGAATATGTACAAGGCGTTAGGCAGGAATCCCGCTGCTATGCGGCGTATTCATATGCGTCATGCAACGGCGACATGGCTCCAAAAGAACATTTGATCAACAAATAAAACGGCCTGCCGGACATGGTCTGTGCGGCAGGCCTTCAGCTTTGAATACACACGATCTATTTTGCTCCGCCAGCCCAGGATCCAACGCCGTGGCGAGTGCCGGTCTTGGTGTCGGCGGCTTCAGGCCAACCGATATCCTTCTGCAGTTCGATCGGCAGAGAGCGGATGGCGCGTTCGGTCTGGTAGCGGGCGCGGGCCGCGCTGAATTCGGTCGCGATGCGGCCGATGGATGACAGGATGGACATTTTAATTCTCCTTAGGGTTGGGCCGGGTGCCGGTGCTCGGCGGACCAAGCGCTACATCCGGTTTGTTTCAGCTTCATTTCGTGTCGATTGCAGATCAGTGTCATCGTCGTCTGCCTTCGATGGAGTTGACTATCCTCCCAAAGTGATGTTCAATCAAACGAAATGGAATGATAGTTTGCATCAGAAAAATTGAAGGTCGATCCCGATGAACGCCCCACTCAATCATCCGTTGCCGTTGCTCGATCTCGACGTCTTGCGCACCTTCGTGGCGATCGCCGAGACCGGCAGTTTCACCACCGCTGCCAGTGCCGTCTTCCGCACGCCGTCGGCCGTCTCCATGCAGATCAAGAAGCTTGAGGACATTCTCGGCCGCTCGGTGTTTGCGCGCGACGCGCGCTCGGTGACGCTGACCACGGATGGCGAGATGCTGCTCGGCTACGCCCGCCGGCTGTTGTCGATCAACCGCGAGGTGGTGTCGAAGTTCATCATCCCCGACATTGTCGGGGTGGTGCGGCTCGGCTCGCCTGATGACTATGGCGAGCGCGTGCTGCCGCATGTGCTGAAGCGTTTTGCACAGTCGCATCCTTCGATCGCCGTCGACGTGACCATCGACCAGAGCGTCAATCTGCGTCGGCGCATGGACGACCGGGCGCTCGACATCACGCTTCTCACCAATTCATACAAGACCAGTGCGCTCGGCGCCGAAGTGCTGCTCACCGAACCGATCGTCTGGGCCGGCGCCAAGGGCGGCTGCGCGCATCTGCGCGAACCGCTGCCGGTGTCATTGTGGGAAGAGGGCTGCGCCTGGCGGGCCGGGGCGCTCGAGGCGCTTGGGCGTGAGGGCCGCAACTATCGCGTCGCCTATATGAGTGCGCACACCGCCGGCCAGCGCGCCGCAATCATGTCCGACCTCGCGGTGGCGCCGCTGCCGAAATCGTTCCTCGGCAGCGACATGGTCGAGCTTTGCCCGAAGGACGGCATGCCCGATATCGGCACCTACAATCTGGCCATGGTCGTGGCGCCGGACGCCAGCGCGCCAGTGAAAGCCGTTGCCGATCACATCCGCGCGACCTTCGAAGTGTTCAAAGAAACCGGAAAGTTTTGATTCAGGACTTCGACTGCGTAGACAGGTTGTGACTGGGGACTTCACGACCTGTCCTTTGCAGTGCCAATTCGCCGGCCTTGGCATGATAGCTTTCGGTGTCGCTGGCTAAAAACGTCACGATGCTGTCCCGCGCGCGCCGCGCTTCTGGCATGTCGATCAGCGGCCAAGCATGGAACATGCCTTGCTCGTGCACAACCTCTATCGCGACACCGGCGGCACGGGCCTTTTGCGCGAAGATCAGATTGTCGGGGGTCAGCATGTCGCGCGAACCGGTCAAAAGCAGCGTTTTCGGCAACACCGAGAGGTCACCGTAAAGCGGACTGATGCGCCAGTCGCTGGGATCTATGCCGGCACTGTAGAGCCGGACTGCCTCCAGCCCGCCAGGAATTCCCAGCCACGGATCGTAGCGTTCCGCCTCGAACACTTCGGGGTTGGCGAGCGACAGATCGAGCCCGGGCGAAATCAGCACATGGCGCGACGGCAATGGCAGGTCGGCTTCCGCGGCCATCATGGTCAGCACCACGGCCATGTTGCCGCCGGCGGAATCGCCAATGAAGACGATGTCCTGCGCTTCCGTTTCGTCGAGCATCTGACGGTAGACCTCGCCGACCATGCCGAACATGACGTGAAAATCGTGTTCGGGAGCAATGGGGTAGATCGGCACGGTGATGCCGAAGCCCAGCCGGTCGGCCATATCGGCGATCAGTCCCCAGTGATAAGACGTGATTTGAAAGACATAGGCGCCGCCATGCAGGTAGAGGATCCGCTTTCGCTCGCCGGTCTTCGGCGCGATCTCGTACACGGGAAAGCCGTCCACGCTGCGCGTCGCGATCTCGAAACGCTGATGCAGCGATGCGGGCGGCTGATGGTTCTCCGTCTTGCGGGCGTAGGCGATCCAGCGCTGCAGGTTTTCCGGGCTGGAAAAGGCTTTCTTGCGGCTATACCTGAGCACGAAGGAAACGACGTGGCTTTTGATACTGGGCATGCGGACACACGGACTTCGGCTGAGCCGACTAAGAGAACCCCTCGCAATCGAAGATCGTGCCTTCGCCCAGAATGTCAAGATTTGCGCGGTCTCAACACGGCCCTGTGATCTGGCTGGCAATTAAGGCCAGCGCAGCATCGCTCAGCGCCTGGGCAGCAGTACGGCGCGCAGCCGACGGTCGCTTGCTGCCGGAGCCGGATGACGGTTCCGGCGCTTGGCCAGCAGCTTGCATTTGTCGGCGAAGGTCATCAGCGCGCCGAACCCAGAAGCAGGGCCGAGAAGGTGACCTGCGGGTCGTTGCGCGGCGACACGGGCCAGCCGATATCCTTCTGAATTTCGGGCGGCAGGCTGTTCATGGCCCGGACCGACCTGTTCCTGTTGTGCGCATGCTTGATGGCCGTACCAAAGCGGCCGAGGCTTTCGAACATCGACATCTTCATCTCCCTTGGAGTGCTGCAGCGGCTGAAAGTTATTTCCTGCCTGCCGTTCGATGCCGGTTAAATGCGCCGCGTGTGTATCGGGTGGATTTCGCGAAAACAGCGCCTTGTTTCTGTTTGGGCTGATCCGGAAACATATGCATGCAAATGAGAATGAGGGTGAGTGCAGCTTTTAGCAGCGGGATGCTACCCCCGGCCGCGCCGGGCGGCGTGGCCTTCGCGCGAACGACGCCGTGGGGCGGCATCGCCGGCAATGCCGTCCTCGCTCACGGTCTTGCGCGGCGGCAGCTTCACCGCCGCCGATAGTTTTGGGAACGGGTCGATCTTGTTCGGCAGCGCCATGGCATAGACGAAATGCTCCTGGAATCTCGGCTCCAGCGCGGTCTCGATCTTCTCGATCCGGCTCACCGTTTCCTCGATCTCGCGGCGATAGCCGCGATTGAGCAGCGCCATGCGCGCACCGGCACCGGCGGCGTTGCCGACGGCCGAGACCTTGTCGAGATCGCAGTCGGGAATCAGTCCCAGCACCATGGCGTATTTCGGATCGATAAAGGAGCCGAAGGCACCGGCGAAGTGGATGCGGTCGACATGATCGGTGTGCTGCTTTTCCATCAACAGCTTGGTGCCGGCGTAGAGGGCCGCCTTGGCGAGTTGGATGGCGCGCACGTCGGTCTGGGTGATGGTGATCCTCGGCTCGCCTTCCTTCAGCACGTAGGAGAAGGTGCGGCCATTGGCGGTGACGCGCGGCGAGCGGGCGCAGAGCCCACCGTCGACGACGCCGTCCTCGGAGATGATGCCGGCCAGGTACATCTCGGCGACCACCTCGATGATGCCGGAGCCGCAGATGCCGGTGACGCCGGTTGCCTGGACGCTGTCGAGGAAGCCGGGCTCGTCGGACCACAGTTCCGAGCCGATGACGCGGTATTTCGGCTCCAGCGTGTCGGGATCGATGCGGACGCGCTCGATGGCGCCGGGCGCAGCGCGCTGGCCGCCGGAGATTTCCGCGCCCTCGAAGGCCGGACCGGTGGGCGAGGAGGCCGCCACGACCCGCTGGCGATTGCCGAGCACGATCTCGGCATTGGTGCCGACATCGACGATCAGCATCATCTCGTCCTGGCGGTGCGGGCCTTCCGACAGCGTCACCGCAGCCGCGTCGGCGCCGACATGGCCGGCGATGCAAGGCAGCATGTAGAGCCTGGCGCCCTGGTTGAGCTTCAGGCCGATATCCGACGCCTTGATGTGCACGGCGCCCGAGACAGCCAGCGCGAAGGGCGCGCCGCCGAGTTCGGTCGGGTCGATGCCGAGGAACAGATGGTGCATGATCGGATTGCCGACGAAGACGCAATCCAGGATGTCGTTGCGCTGGACGTTGCCTTCCGCGCAAACCTTGTCGACGAGACCCGAGATCGCCTCGCGCACCGCGACCGTCATGCCTTCGCGGCCGTCCGGGTTCATCATCACATAGGAAACGCGGCTCATCAGATCCTCGCCGAAGCGGATCTGCGGGTTCGACGTGCCTGACGAGGCGGCGACGCGGCCCGACAGCAGCGACACCAGATGCATGGCGATGGTGGTCGAGCCGATATCGCAGGCAAGCCCGTAGGCCTCGTTCTTGAGGCCGGGCCACAACGAGATGACCCGCGCGGTCTCGCTGTCGGCATCCTTGTGGATGGCGGCGGTCGCGGTCCAGTTGCCTTTGCGCAGGATGACTTGCACCTGCGGCAGCAGATGGAAATCGAAATCGAGGCTGTTGAGCCCCCAGTCCTTCATCAGCGCGATCTTCAGGCGATCGAGATCGCCTGATGGATTGTGCATGTCGGGCTCTTCGATCTCGACATAGCACATGTGGATTGCCGAATCGCGGGCAATGACCCTGGTGTCGGCATCCTTGCGAATGGTCTGGGCGTTGATGACCGTGTCCTGCGGCACATCCACGACGAGATCGCCGAGGATCTGCGCCGAGCAGGACAGGCGGCGCCGTTCGGGAAGGCCGCGCACGCGTTCGTAGCGTTCCTCCTTGGCGCCCTTGGGCGAGATGTGGTCGTTGGAAGAGACGATCTTGTGCTTGGCGAAATTGCCTTCCTGCACCTCGACCTGGCAGCGCCCGCAGGTGGCGCGTCCACCGCACACGCTCTCGACATAGACGCCGAGCTGGCGTGCGGCATCGAGCACCGGCGTGCCGACCGGAAACCGCCCGCGCTTGCCGGACGGCATGAACAGCACGAGTGGATCGGTGATGTTGGCAGGAGAGTTCACGATTGCGCGCTTATCCTCGGGCCATACGGGCTTCACGACCCCCGCGCCGGCGACCGCCATTGCCATTGCCTTCGCCCGGCGCATTGACTTGCGTGGGCGCCGCGATCGCCTGGCCGCCTTCGGCCGGCTTGTAGTCCTTGTAGGTCCTGATCCAGTTGGTGCAGTTCTCGTCGGTGCCGTTCAGCACATTGGCGCCGCGCACCGCTTCCATCTCTTGCGGACGCACCGGGTTCATGATCGCCGAGGTCATGCCGGCGCCGATCACCATCGGGATGAAGGCAGCATTGATGCCGTGGCGGTGCGGCAGGCCGAACGAGATGTTTGACAGGCCGCAGGTGGTGTTGACCTTGAGCTCTTCACGCAGCCGGCGCAGCAGGGCAAAGACCTGGCGGCCGGCGTCGCCGAGCGCGCCGATCGGCATGACCAGCGGGTCGACGACCACGTCATGCGCCGGAATGCCGAAATCGGCGCAGCGCTCGACGATCTTCTTGGCGACGGCGAAGCGCACATCCGGATCCATCGAAATGCCTGTCTCGTCGTTGGAGATGGCAACCACCGGGACATTGTATTTCTTGACCAGCGGCAGGATGGCTTCGAGCTTTTCTTCCTCGCCGGTGACGGAGTTGACCAGCGGACGGCCCTTGGCGACCCTGAGCGCCGCCTCGATCGCCGCGGTCACCGAACTGTCGATCGACAGCGGCAGGTCGACCAGCCCCTGCACGATTTCCAGCGTCTGCACCAGCAGGCCGGGTTCTGTCTCGTTCGGGTTGACCGAGGTGACGCCGGCATTGACGTCGAGCATGGTCGCGCCGCAGGCGGCCTGTTCCAGCGCGTCCCTGATGACGGTATCGAAATTGCCTGCGATCATCTCGGCCGCGAGCTTCTTGCGCCCGGTTGGATTGATGCGCTCACCGATCACGCAGAAGGGCTGGTCGAAGCCGATGATGATTTCTCGTGTCGCCGAGGCGACGATCGTCCGGGTCATGCAATCTCTCCCTCGTGATATAAAGACTTCTTTATATCGTTTCTGTTTTCGATCAAGTGAATGGTGGCGTCCGCGCCATCAATGCGCGGTCTTGACCATGTCGACCTGCGTTTCGGTGATCTCGTCGTGCAAAATGTGGTCGAGCCGGTCGGCGACGAGCTGATCGTCGCGGCGGATTTCGCGTTTCCAGGGCTGGCGCCCCTTCAGCACGCCCGATTCATCGACGATCTCGGCGACATATTCCTCCTGGCGATAGGCCATCACATGGACGCCGCAGACGCCGGGAATTTCTTTCACCTCGTTGATGATATCGATGCAGAGCTGCTTGCCTTCCTTCTTCTGGTCCTGGGCGCCTTCCAGCCGCTTGACGATCGAATCGGGGATATGAATGCCCGGCACGTTTGAGCGGATCCATTTGGCGGTCTTGGCCGAGGCCAGCGGTCCGACGCCGCACAGGATGAAGCATTTTTCCGTAAAACCGAGATCGCGGACCTGCTGCATGTAGGTGCGGAACATCGGCACGTCGAAGCAGTACTGGCTCTGCACGAATTGCGCGCCGGCGGCGATTTTCTTGCCCAGCCGGTAGGGGCGGAAATCGATCGGCGGCGCGAAAGGGTTGATCGCCGCGCCAAGGAAAAGCTGCGGCGGCGTCGTCAGCTTGCGGCCGGACAGGAACTTGCCGTTGTCGCGCATGATGCGGCAGGTTTCCAGCAGTGACATGCAGTCGAGATCGAACACCGGCTTGGCGCCTGGCTGGTCGCCGGCCTGCACGCCGTCGCCGGTCAGGCACAGCATGTTGGCGACGCCCATCGCCGCCCCGCCCAGCACGTCGCCCTGGATGGCGATGCGGTTCCTGTCGCGGCAGGCGATTTGCATGATCGGGGCATAACCCATGCGGGTCAGCAGCGCACAGATGCCGACCGACGACATGTGGCAGTTGGCGCCCGAGGCGTCGACGGCGTTGATGGCGTCGACCCAGCCGTCGAAGATTTTGGCGCGGTTGTAGACGTCTTCCGGATCGGCGCTGTCCGGCGGGTTGAGCTCGGTGGTCACGGCGAATTCGCCGCGCCTCAGGACGCGCTCCAGCCGGCCGCGCGAGGTGTGGCCGGGCAGGGGGTCGAGCGGCAGATGGATGCCGGCCGGGTTCTCGTCGGGCTGGCGGCCGATCATGCCGGTGCCCCAGGTTTTGGAACGTTGCGCGCGGCTTCGCGGGCGGCGGCGGCCTGTGCGGTCACCCGCAGCCATGCCGAGGTCTCGCGCAGCGACTGGTCGACCGGCTTCTGCACGTCGAGGATCTTGTCGCCATGCACCATATTGCGTGAACCTTCCCAGGCCTTGACCCAGACGCACGGCATATCAGGCTCGACCTCGCAATTGCCGTTGGCGCGCACACCGCCGCAAGGGCCGTTGCGCAATTGCTTGGGGCAATTCATCGGGCACGACATGCCGGTAGAAGAAAGGACGCACTGGCCGCACATGCGGCAGTCGAACATAAAACCCTTGACGCGTTTTTCGACGAATTTGATCGGACCTTCGACGCGGCCGTAACCGATGCGCTTCCACAGCGGATGGAGGAGCAAAAACATGTCGGAGAACCTGGCGTAGAACCATTCGAGCAGTCGCGAGTGGCGGACGGACCACAGCCTGACAGCGAAGGAGCGCTGCACGCGCCGCTGCGGCGACACGTCGGCCGGCTTGTAGTCGGATTTCGGCGCTGCCTTCTTGACCAGAGTGGCCTGGGTAATCGCCGGGGTCGTTTCAGACATCTTCTTTTCCGCCCGCCTTGACCAGAGCGACCAGCCGCTCGCGGTCGTATTTCGCGTCGATGTCCTGAAAGGCTTTTTCCGCCTCGCCTTCAAGATCGTCGCTGACCGACACGGGGTCGGCCTTGCGCCATTCGGCAAGGTAGTCGTCGGTGCCGCCGGCGCCGGTGCGCATCGCGCACATGTCGATCGCCTCGGTGAAACGCAGCGGCAGTTCGCGCTTGGCGTTCTGCCGGCCTTTCTTGACGATGACCTGGGCGGGGATGTCGCGCCAGTAGACGACGATCAGATCGGCCATGAATTTCTTGCTCCTCGCGCATGACCCCGAAAATCGGCATCGATTTTGGAAAGGATCATGCGCCGACTTAAAGTGCTACAGCGTCCTTTGCGCGTCCAATGGGACGCGCGGCGCTGTAGTGAGTGCGAGCATTGCCGGAAGCGCTGTCGGGCTGCTTGTTATGGGACGACGCGCGCGCATTCAAAAGCGACGCAATTGGCAGCCGCAACGGAAACGCGAAAATATTCGATGCTTGGCCTGGTTTGGGTCAGCCGGCGCGCCGATCGAAGCTGCCGACAAGCTTCCTGTGGAAGCGGACATAGCCTCGCTCGGTCGTGCGCAGATGTTCGGCGACAATTTGGTGGAAACGCGGCAGGCGGTGAAAGGGAACGGCCGGATAAGCATGGTGCTCGGAGTGGTAAGGCATGTTCCACGCCACGAAGCGTACCAGCCTTGTGGTAAAGGTGGTGCGTGTGTTTTCGAGCATGTTGGCGACATGCGGGCAGAGCGCGTGCTCGGCCAGCAGATAGGCCCGAAAAAACGGCTGACCGACGAGCACCGGCACAATCCAGACCCACAACAGCAGCGCCGACTGCACGGCCAGGGAGGCTGCCAGCAGCACCGCATAGGCGATCAGAAACCAACGCGCTTGCGAAATCACCTTGTCGCGGCCCTTGTCCGGCACGAAGCCGTCGCGGTTGCGGCCAGCGGCGTTGACGACGATCACGCGCGCCATGCCGCTCCAATAGGGGATTCCGGAGAGATAGCGCACATACTGGCCGATGGTCTCCGGTTTCGGAGCCATCAGTTCGGGGTCATTGTCCGGATCGTGCGTGTGACGGTGGTGCGCGAAATGGAAATAACGGAACCATGCCGGCGGCAGCAGGATCAGGAAGCCGGTGACAGTGGCGATGGCGCGATTGAGCCACGGCGTCCTGAAGGCCGTTTCGTGAATCGTCTCGTGCAACAGCGTGAAGAAAAAGACGACCAGGATTCCCTGCGGCAGCACGAGAACCGGCCAGAACGGAATGCGGGCGGCGATCAGCGCACCCAGCACGACAACCAGCCCGCCGTGAACGGCCAGCCGGACAATCCCGGGCCTGTCCAGTTTGGCGGTGAGGTCGCGACGATCCACGACCGAAAGGCTGGCGATGATGG
Source organism: Mesorhizobium sp. WSM4844 (assembly GCF_055811775.1). Classification (NCBI taxonomy): domain Bacteria; kingdom Pseudomonadati; phylum Pseudomonadota; class Alphaproteobacteria; order Hyphomicrobiales; family Phyllobacteriaceae; genus Mesorhizobium; species Mesorhizobium sp. WSM4844. The sequence continues at coordinate 166,538 of NZ_JBVVQB010000003.1, forward strand.
TGCGGTGATCGATTTCGCTCATAAGTGCCAAGCTTATCGCCAGGGCGCTGTCCGGTAAATCGGTGCTCGTTGCCAGACGCCGGTTTTTGCGAGCGATCATCGGGGCGTTTCCTGGTCGAAAGCTGGAACAGCCTGTTTTCTCGTTTGGCATACAACTTACCCGTTCGCGGCGGCCTGTCATCCGTGCTTAACAGCGGTCAGCTTAAAACTCTTGGGTTTCACCGATGCGGATCTTGCTTACGGGGTCGTCAGGCTGGCTGGGCAGCGCGCTCGCGCTGCGCCTGCGGGCGCTTGGCCATGACGTCATCGGGCTGGATCCGGTCCCGTCGGCGCCAACGCAGGTGATCGGCTCGGTCGCCGACCGTGATCTGGTGATGCGGACGGTCGGGGAAAACCGCATCGAGGCGATCGTCCACAGCGGCGCACTGCACAAGCCTGATATCGAACACCACCGCAATGAGGATTTCATCGAGACGAATGTGCGCGGCACGCTCAACCTGCTCGACGCGGCGGTGTTGTCAGGCGTTCAGCGCTTCGTCTTCACGTCGACGACCTCGCTGATGATCTCGAAAGCCATACGCGCCGGCCTCACCGGCGGTGCGCGCAAGGCCGCCTGGCTGACGGAAGACATGTCGCCCGAGCCGCGCAACATCTACGGCGTAACCAAGCTCTCGGCCGAACATCTTTGCCGCCTCTATCACATCCAGTCCGGACTGCCGGCGATCGTGCTGCGCACCGCCCGGTTCTTTCCCGAAGCAGACGACATGGCGCATGCGATCGACCAGTCGGACGCCAACACCAAGGCGAATGAGCTGTTGTTCCGTCGTCTGACCGTGGAAGATGCCGCCGAGGCCCATGTCGCGGCGCTGGAGAAGGCTCCACAGCTAGGCTTCGACGTCTTCATCATCTCGGCGCCAACGCCGTTCCGGCCTGATGATTGCGAGGCATTGATCGCTGACGCGCCGCCAGTCGTGGCGCGTTATTTTCCGGAGTTTCCGGCGCTTTATGCGCGAAAAGGCTGGACGATGTTTTCCTCGATCGACCGTGTCTACGACGCGTCGCGGGCGCGGGACAGGCTGGGCTTCGTCTGCAAGACGCGCTTTGCCGCTGTGCTTGCCGGGCTTGCAGTGGAAGAAGACCGCGCCTGCTCGAACGTCAGCCGTGTGCCGCGGCGCTGGCCAGCTCCGTCGTCAGGTCGCCATAGCCAGTGGAACGGCGCTCATAGGCGAGGCCGAGCATTTTCGCGGCTTTCTCGGCGACCTTGTCGAGTTCCGGATCGTCGGTCTGGGCGATATAGACTAGCTTCTCGTAATTGCCGAAATAGTCCTTGATCAGCTCCGGATGCCTGTCGAGGCCGAGCGGCTTCATGAAGAAGGCATCGAACTGCCGGCACAGGAAATCGGTCATGTAGAACGACATCATGTCGTCGTCGGCGATTTTCGCATAGGCTTCCATGCCCTGGTAGAAGGCAAAGCAATGCGGACCGGCCATGCGCTCGACCCCATGCTTCTCGCAGACGCGGTCGAGCAGGCCGCCGGTGCCGCAATCGGCATAGCCGACGAAAATATTGGTGTAGCCGTCCGCCTTGGCCTTCTCGATTGCCTTGTCCATGGCCGGCGCGATGCGGTCCGGGTAGAAATGGAACTCCGCCGGCAGGCAGGTCAGGTCGAGATGGTCGAGCCCCAGCTGCTCCGTAACGGCCAGAACTTCGCGCGCAATCATCCCGCAGGCGATGACAAGCAGCCTGTCACCTTGATCGGGTTGTAGTTTTCGCGCAATGCTCATGGAACCAGTCTAACCGATTTTCGTTGCTGTCCCACGAATCTATCTGTTGAGGGAGATACCATTCATGAAACCGCTACGCATTGCGCCGATCGCCATCCTGGCTTGCGCCCTGGCTCTTTCGGCCTGCGCCAACACCGTCCGCGGTGTCGGCAGGGATGTCAAATCGACAGCCAACGCGGTCGAGGATACGGTCCAAAATCCCTGATCCCGCGGATATCAACAAGGCGCACCGCTGTCGAGGAAGTTCAAGCGATGCGCGTTAAGCCCTTGTAATATATGGGAGCAACAAAGCCGCGCCGCAAGGCGTGGTTCGTTCTGTTGTCCATGCGAGTTCGCGGAGATGGGCCGAAGCGCAGGCTTGGTGTCCACCTCTCCGCAATTCCCTATCGTCACGGCAGGCACAAAAAGTTGACGTTTCGAATGCGGGACATGCCGGTAGTCTTTCCCTGTACCTCAACAACGAAGCTAGGAGCATAGAATGAAGACCGCTCTCTTGGTTGTCGCCGCTCTGGGCCTTTCGGTATCCGGCGCCGCAGCGGAATGTGTCGGCCACAACAAAACGACGGCTTCCGTAGATCAGCAGACCAAAGCTGCAAGCGTAGATCAGCAAACCACAGTCGCAAGCGTCGCGAATACAACCGCCGACACGCCGATCCTGAAAAAGGAAGAGGCGAAAGAGTCTGAATAGGCGATTCGATCCGCTGCGCGGATCGCTGTTGCTTGTTGAAGTCTTGACATGCCGGCGCTACGCGGCGCCTCGTCTGCAAGAGCATAAGTACGGGCTCCGTACTTATGGTCTTGTGTTCTCCTCGTCAGCTCAGGCCGAAGCGCGGACGTTGTGCTTGCGCTTCATAAAATCCTTGGCGGTTTCGACTGCCACGGCCGCGTCGCGGCAATAGGCGTCGGCGCCGACGGCCTTGCCGAATTCCTCGTTGAGCGGGGCACCGCCGACCAGCACGACGTAGTCGTCGCGGATGCCCTTTTCCTTCATCGTGTCGATGACGACCTTCATGTAGGGCATGGTCGTCGTCAGCAGCGCCGACATGCCGATGATGTCAGGCTGGTGCTGTTCGATGGCGTCGAGATATTTTTCCACCGCATTGTTGATGCCGAGGTCGATGACGTCGAAGCCGGCGCCCTCCATCATCATGCCGACAAGGTTCTTGCCGATGTCGTGGATGTCGCCCTTGACGGTGCCGATCACCATCTTGCCCTGCTTCGGCGCGCCGGTGGCGACGAGCAGCGGACGCAGGATGAACATGCCCGCCTTCATCGCGTTGGCCGACAACAGCACTTCCGGCACGAACAGGATGCCGTCGCGAAAATCCTCGCCGACGATGCGCATGCCTTCGACCAGTGCCTCGGTCAGCACCTTGTAAGGCGCCCAGCCGCGCTCGAGCAGGATGTTGGTGCCTTCCTCGATCTCTTCCTTCAGCCCGTCATAAAGGTCATCGTGCATCTGCTGCACCAGTTCGTCGTCGGAAAGCTCGGAAAGGATGATCTCGTCGTCGGCCATTTTTAATCCAGCTCCTTGCCGCACAGATGTAATTGCGGGGCCTCAAATATCACGTCAATACCTAACCCGCTACAGGCTTGCGTCCATAGCTGATTTGCGACTTCCCGCAAAAGGAAAGCGACTGCAAATCTATTGGAATTCTTGTCGATTTTGCGACAGGCGTTGGCGCTGGCGGGCCGTTTCGAATAGGGTGCATGACTACGATCCGGCCAGAAGCCGGGATATGCGGCCGTAATAATTGTGCCAGAACAAAAGTCAGGGAAGAACGATCATGAGTGAGAACGCGCCGGTCGACCAGGAAGCGTCAAACGCGCGGCGCGGACGCGCCGCCAGCGGTGGTGCCGCTGCCCGGCGGGCGGCGCGGTCGGGTGGCGGCCCCGGCACCCAGCTCACCTACATCAAGCGCAAGATCAACGTCTATGAGGTGCTGGACGAGGAAGGGCTGGCGCTGATCGAGAAGAACACCGACACGGTGCTTGAAGAGATCGGCATCATCTTTCGCGACGACGCCGAGGCGCTGCAGCTGTGGAAAGAGGCCGGCGCCGACGTCAAGGGCGAGCGCGTGCATTTTCCGAAGGGGCTCTGCCGCTCACTTTTGAAAACCGCGCCGTCCGTCTATACCCAGCACGCCCGCAAAGCCGAACGTTCGGTGCAGATCGGCGGCAACGCCACGGTGTTCGCACCGGTCTACGGCCCGCCCTTCGTGCGCGACCTCGACGGCGTCAGGCGCTATGCGACGATCGAGGATTTCCGGAATTTCGTGAAGCTCGCCTATATGGCGCCGTCGATCCACCATTCGGGCGGCACGGTGTGCGAGCCGGTCGACGTGCCGGTCAACAAGCGCCATCTCGACATGATCTACAGCCACATCAAATATTCGGACAAGCCGTTCATGGGCTCGGTCACCGCGCCGGAGCGCGCCGAAGATACGGTTGCGATGGCCAAGATCGTGTTCGGCGACGATTTCGTCGAGAACAACACGGTGCTGACCAGCCTGATCAACGCCAACTCGCCGATGGTGTTCGACGAGACCATGCTGGGGGCGCTGAAAGTCTATTCGCGCCACAACCAGGCCTGTATCGTCACGCCGTTCATCCTCGCCGGCGCAATGAGCCCGGTGACGGTCGCTGGCACGCTGACCCAGGTCCTGGCCGAAGTGCTGGCTGGCGCGTCGTTCACGCAGCTGATCCGGCCGGGCGCACCGGTGCTGTTCGGCACCTTCGCCTCGTCGATCTCGATGCAGTCTGGCGCGCCGACCTTCGGCACGCCGGAGCCGTCACTGGTTTCCTATGGCGCGGCGCAGCTCGCGCGCCGGCTTGGCCTGCCGTTCCGCACCGGCGGTTCGCTCTGCGCCTCCAAAATCCCGGACGCGCAGGCGGCCTATGAGAGCGCCAACACGCTGAACTCGACGATCCTCGCCGGCACCAATTTCGTGCTGCACTCGGCCGGCTGGCTCGAGGGCGGGCTCGCTTCCTGCTACGAAAAGTTCATGATGGACATCGACCAGCTCGGCATGACCCAGAAGTTCTCCGAAGGCGTCGACCTGTCGGAGAACGGCCAGGCGATGGATGCCATCCGCCAGGTCGGCCCGGGCAGCCACTATCTCGGCTGTGACCACACCCAGGCCAATTTCCAGACCGCCTTCTACCGTTCCAGCATCGCCGACAACAATTCCTACGAGCAGTGGCTGGCCGAAGGCGAAAAGTCGGCACCGCAGCGCGCCAACGAACTCGCCCGCCGCTGGCTGGAAAGCTACGAGGCGCCGCATCTCGATCAGGGCATCGACGATGGGCTGAAGGACTTCATCGCCAGCAAGAAGGCGTCGATGGCCGACGCCTTCACTTGAAAGGAGCCCGAGTCAGGCGGGGCTAAAGTCGCCAACATCATCCACAAGGAAGTCTGGCGGAGCGCCTTCTCCGAGCCGGACAGGAAGGGATGATCCTTGAGCGCAGCATGGTCGAAGATATAGCGGCGGCGCTTTCCGCCCACGGCCTCATCCTGCGCGGCGGCTTCAATTTTGCAGGCAGTGAGGAAACACCCTCCGGTCTCTCCGGCGCTGCCGCCAGATCCGTCCTGCTGGTGGGGCAGGCGGGCGCCGCGCCGTGGCCGCATTTTCTGCGCTGGCGGGAAGGCCAATCGCAAACTGTTGCCGATCCGCTCGATGCATGGTCGCGCGAAGTGATCGGCGCAGTGGCGAAGACATTCGGCGCGCGCGCCGTTTCGCCGTCCGACAGACCGTATCTGCCGTTCCAGCAATGGGCGATGCAGGCGGAGGGTCTGAAACCGTCGCCGCTCGGCATCCTCATGCATCCGCAATACGGGCTCTGGCACGCCTATCGCGGCGCGCTGCTGTTCGAGGACGAGATTGCGTTTGGGGAAACTCGCGAAGTGGTTCACCTTTGCGATGCATGTGTCGACAAACCGTGCCTGAAATCGTGTCCGGTCGACGCTTATTCTGCGGATGGTTTCGCGCATGGAACATGTCTGGCGCATGTGCGTGGGCACAACGGCGCGGCTTGCCGAACCGGCGGTTGTCTCGACCGCAACGCCTGTCCCTACGGCGCGGCCTATCGCTATCCGCCACAGGTTCAAGCCTTCCACATGGTCGCGTTCGCGGGCCTGTAGCGTCGCCGAATGCCGCACGAAACTTGAACACCGCATTGCGACCCCGATAGCCCGGTGGTCATCTGACCGCCCTGCAAAAAAATCCTTCCATCATCCCAAGGAATCGCCATTAGCCTTCGTCCAACAGGCAAATGATGGCGATGATGCTGGATGAAAGCGAAGCCTCCGACGCCGAGCTGATCGGTCGTGCGAAGGGCGGTGACAGGGGGGCTTTCGGCAAATTGCTCGAAAGGCATTATGATTTCGTCTATCGCGCCGCCTATCGCTGGTGCGGGAAAAAGGCCGATGCCGAGGATATCGCCCAGGAAGTCTGCGTCCGGCTCGGCCGGGCGATCCGCGACTATCATGGCAGCGGCGCCTTCACCACCTGGCTCTATACCATGACGCTGAATGCAGCACGCGACATGATGCGCAAGACCGTCCGCGAGGCGATCAAGACCGAAGCCTACGGGGCTTACGAGCTGATCTCGGGAGAGGCCCCGGCCGAGCCCGAAGATCCAGCCGAGGCGCTTTGGGCGGCGGTGCGGATGCTGCCGGACAAGCAGCGCGACGCGGTGCTGCTCGTCTATGGCGAAGGGCTGAGCCACGCACTCGCTTCCGAGGCGATGGGCATCTCGGAGACGACGGTTTCCTGGCACATCCATGAAGCGAAGAAACGGTTGAAGGCGCTCATGCTTTCAGCCGGGGAAGTGTGATCATGGTCGACGACAACCAACTCAACAGGCTGCGCGACATCGCAGCACCGGCACCCGGCAACGACGCGAAGGCGCGTGCCTTAGGGGCGGCCATGCGTGCCTACGACGTGGGCGAAAAAACTTCACCTGCCGCCCAAGGATCGGCGAAAGGGCTTCGTCTCACAGAGCGAGCACAAAAGCTCTGGAGCGAAATCATGCAAAAGAAACTCTTCGCCACCCCGGCCATTGCCGGGCTCGTCGCCCTGCCGATCGCCGGATACGCCACGATCTATATGCTGCAGGAGCAGCCGTTCTATTCCGGTGGGGACGAGAAGATCACCGAAACGCTGGCCGATAAACCAGCGGCTAAAGCGCCGGCAACGGTAAGGCCGCTCACCGTAGCCGAGGCCGACAAGCGGAAGAAAGCCGATGCCGACGCCGAAAACCGCGTCGTAGCCGAGGCGCTTGTCGCGCCGGCATCGCCGCCGAAGCCACAATCGGCTGCCGGCCTGGCGCAGCAGGACGCTCTGGCCCGCAATGCGGCGCCCGAGCCGGCACCTGCGCCGAAAGGTGAGTTCGCAAGGGATGGTGGAGCTGCGCCGTCTGGCAGAGTGATGATGTCTATATCTCCTCCGGAAGCCGACGGAGCCACGCGGGCTGGCCGCATGCCAGGCGCCGAATCCAAGCTGATGGTACAGCCGCAGGCCATGCCGGCCGACCAGATGCTGCCGGAGCAAAACCGCGACCGCGTCGGGGATTTCAAGAGCAATCCGGTACGTGCCGCGCTCGAAGACCGGGTCTCGACCTTCTCGATCGATGTCGACACGGCCTCCTATTCCTTCGTGCGGCGCTCGCTCAGGGAAGGTGCTTTGCCGCAGGCCGACACGGTCCGCGTCGAGGAGATGATCAACTACTTCCCCTATGACTGGAAAGGTCCGGACGTTGCCTCGACGCCGTTCAACTCGACCGTCAGCGTCATGCCGACGCCGTGGAACGAGCACACCAGGCTGATGCATGTCGCCATCAAGGGTTTCGACGCCAAGCCGGCCGAGCAGCCCAAGGCCAACCTGGTCTTCCTGATCGACGTGTCGGGCTCGATGAACGAGCAGGACAAGCTGCCGCTCCTGCAGTCGGCCTTCCGGCTTCTGGTCAACAAATTGAAGCCCGACGACACGGTTTCGATCGTCACCTATGCGGGCAATGCCGGCACTGTACTGGAGCCGACGAAGGTTTCGGAGAAGGACAAGATCCTCGATGCCATCGACACGTTGGCGCCCGGCGGCAGCACGGCCGGCGAGGCAGGTATCAAGGAAGCTTATCGGCTGGCGCAGAAATCCTTCGTCAACGACGGCATCAATCGCGTGATGCTGGCGACGGACGGCGACTTCAATGTCGGCCAGACCGACGACGACGATCTGAAGCGGTTGATCGAAAAGGAGCGCAAGACCGGGGTGTTCCTGTCGGTGTTCGGTTTCGGCCGCGGCAACCTGAACGATCAGATGATGCAGGCCATCGCCCAGAACGGCAACGGCACCGCCGCCTATATCGACACTTTGGCCGAGGCGGAGAAGGTGCTGGTCGAGGATGCGTCCTCGACATTGTTCACCATCGCCAAGGACGTGAAGATCCAGGTCGAGTTCAACCCGCAAAAAGTCTCGGAATACCGGCTGATCGGCTACGAGACCCGCGCCTTGAACCGCGAGGATTTCAACAACGACCGCGTCGATGCCGGCGAGATCGGCTCTGGCCATTCGGTCACTGCGATCTACGAGATCACGCCGAATGGCAGCGGCGGCCAGAAGATCGATCCGCTGCGCTACGGCCAGGCTGCGGTGAACAATGGCGGCGTCGCCAATGCCGACGAATATGCCTTCGTCAAGATCCGCTACAAGTTGCCGAACGGGGATGCCTCGAAGCTGATCACCACGCCGGTGACATCGGCCAACGAAGTTGCTGATTTCGACCAGGCCAGCATCGACCAGCGCTTCTCCGTTGCCGTCGCAGCTTTTGGCCAGAAGCTCCGCGACGAGGATGCGACCGCGAAGTTCGGCTACGACAAGATCATGGAGATTGCCACTGCCGCCCGGGGAGCCGACCCGTTCGGCTACCGGTCCGAGTTTCTCTCGCTGGTGCGCCTCGCCTCGGCACTCGGCGGTAACCGGTAATGGTGATGACGGCCGGTTTTCCTCAGATGGGATCGTTCTGATACGGAAAACCGCCGATGGGCGGTGAGGCAGGCCGGCAGGGAAACCTTGCCGGCCTTTTCAATTGCGTCAGGCGCGGCTGCGCCGGCGCTCGCGGCGGGCTTCGCTGCTCTCGACGGTGTTGACCGTCGCCTGCTTGTTGCGCATCGGGCCGATGCGCTCGACGATTTTTTCGACGGTCGGGCGATCCGACCTTGTGTGGGCATCGAGCGCCTTGCGCATGGCGGCGAGGTGGGCGAACGAGGTGCCGCAGCAACCGCCGACGATCTTTGCGCCGGCATCGACGGCGAGCCTGACATAGTCGGCCATCAATTCGGGCGTGCCGGAATAGTGGATTTCGGCGCCGCGAAATTCCGGAATGCCGCAATTGCCCTTGACGATCACCGTCGCCTCCGGCTTCGCCTCGGTCATGTCGAGCAGTGAGGCGAGGATGTCGGAGGCGCCGACGCCGCAATTGGCGCCGACACCGAGCGGCGCCTGCGACAAGCCATCGGCGACGCCGTGGATGTCCTTCGGCAACAGCCCCATCATGGTGCGGCCGGCGGTGTCGAAGGAACCGGTGTAGGTATAGGGCAGGCCGACGCGGATTGCGGCTTCGGCTGCGGCGCGGATTTCGTCCGGCGCCGACATGGTCTCGATCCAGGCGACTTCGGCGCCGCCGGCCTTCAGGCCCTCGATCTGTTCGGCAAAGGCCTCGACCGCCTCCTCATAGGTCATGGCGCCGAGCGGCACCAGCAACTCGCCGGTCGGGCCTACCGAGCCGGCGACGATGACCTTGCGGCCGGCCTTATCGGCGACGGCGCGGGCGATCTCGGCGGCGCGCTTGTTCAGCGCGTAAACCCGGTCCTGCGCATGGTGCAGCTTCAGCCGGTGGCGGGTGCCGCCGAAGGAATTGGTCAGGATGATGTCGGCGCCGGCCTCGACGAAGTTCTGGTGCAGACTGGTGATGGTGTCCGGCGCCGTTTCGTTCAGCAACTCTGGAGCCTCGCCGGCCTCGAGCCCCATGGCGAACAGATTGGTGCCGGTGGCGCCATCGGCGAGCAGGACGCCCTTTTCGGCAAGCAAAGCGTCGATTGGATTGGTCATTGGAAATCACGCCTTCCGGATTGTTTGTCGAGATAAGGATATAAAGAAATCTTTATATGACGTCAATGTCGGTGCAGGAAGCAAGCCGTCAAAATCGCATTTCCGCCAGCCTTTGGGTGAAGCTGGCGGCTTCGTGCGCATTGATGTCGGCGGCGCGGATCAGATTGTCGAAATGGCTGGTCAGCTTGCGGACCGGCTGGGTCGCGTTCAGCACCAGATACATGTCGCCGACATAGATGGCGGCGCGATAAGGCCCGAAGATGGTGTAGGGGATCGAATAGCGCATCCGCCCGTCATAGAGAAACAGGCGGAAGGTGGGATAAAGGTCGTCGAGCAGCGTCGCCATGTGAAGAAGCTGCTGGTGGCGGGCGGCCTCAGGGAAACGGTCCCAGACGCCCAGGCCGCGCGCAAAGATCTCCAGCGTGTGGCGCGGCATGCAGACTTCCATGTCGGTTTCCGGCCGCCGGTTGTAGTCGATGCGGTACTGCGTCTCGCCGGCCTGGGCCTCACGGCTCTTGTTGGCGATACCGGCCTCGTAATCGACGAGCGCTTCGGTGCGCAGAAGATCGGGAATGCCAGCCGGCACGTAACGGATTTTCGTGCCCGCGGCCTCGGCATGCCATCTGGCCAGCAGCGTGCGGTCGAAGCCGTCAGGCGCTTCCTCGATCTCCAGGCTCTCGCGGATTTCACCGGTGAGGCCTTCGTCCTGGCTGAGGCCGAGCAGCCAGTCGAGCGACACTTTGAATTCGGCGGCGATGTTGAGCAGCGTTTCGGCGCGGGGCAGGCGTGTCGAGGCACCGGATAGCAGCTGCGAAAGCGCCGAGCGGTCGATGCCCACCGCAGTCGCGAAGGCGGACTGGTTCAGATCCGATCGTGTCAGGAGCATTTTCAGGCGCTCCCGAAAGACCGTCGACAGGTCGCGTTTGTCCATATCGTCATTCCGGCCATTGGGAGAAAAAAAATTCGCCGAACCCGCCAACGTAGCACTTTGGGCGTAAATGAATCCTCAAGTCCGTTTACAATAGATAACACATGCGGCTGAAAATGCGCAATCGCAACATTTTGTGCGCTTTGTCGCGTTGCAGCATCACGAGGCTCCTGACACAATGCTGTCAGGAATCAAAACGGTTCCGGCGACTGGAAGGGCAGTGGTCGATCCATGACAAGCAACAGACGACGCAATGCACCGGCCATCGAATGGCCGACCGTCTTCCTCGCGTTTTTCTGCTACGGCACCTGGCTCGCAGCCGGCCTGTTCCTGTGGCCGTCCTATCCGCTGCTGGCGCTCGTCGTTCTGGCCCTGATGGCGGCGCTGCAATCCTCGCTGGCGCACGAAGTCCTGCACGGCCATCCAACCCGCAATACGCAGCTCAACGAAGCTTTCGTCTTCCTGCCGATTGGTCTTGTCTGGCCGTTCCGGCGGTTCAAGACCATTCATCTGCGCCATCATGCCGACGAACGGCTGACCGATCCGCTTGACGATCCTGAAAGCTACTACAAGGCGCTGTGGCACCATGACGAATTGCCGCCGGCGATGAAGTTCCTGCTGAAGATCAACAACACCATGATCGGCCGGCTCATTCTCGGCCCGTGGCTGTCGTGCACCGGCTTCTTCATCGACGATGCCAGGCAGATGCTTGCCGGCGACAAGGTGATCCGCAAGGCATGGCTGCTGCACGCCATCGGCCTCGCCGTGGTGCTGCCGGTCGTGCAGTTCGGCTTCGGCATCCCGCTATGGCTCTACATCCTGGTGCCGGTGTGGCTGGGCCAGTCGCTGATCTCGATCCGCACCTTCGCCGAGCATCAGTGGTCGGAGCATCCGGAAGGCCGTACGGTGATCGTCGAACGTTCGCCGCTGTCGTTCCTGTTCCTCAACAACAATCTGCATTTCGTTCATCACAAGAGCCCGACGGTGGCCTGGTACCGGCTGCCGAAGCTGTTTCGCGAGCGCCGTGACGAGTGGCTGCGGATGAACAATGGCTATGCCTATCCGAACTATTTCGCGCTGCTCAAGGCATATGCCTTCAAGGCCAAGGAGCCGATCGTCCACCCGGTGCTGCGGCGCACGCCGGAACCGGGCCGGGCGTTCAAGCCGCGCGTCAGGGCGCGCAGCCTCAATGGGCTTGGCAGTGCGCCGGTACCGGCCGAGCCGCCGAAAGAATGAATTTTTGGGTATTGCCGGCAGCGATGCCCAGGTGCGCGTCAATGGCCTCGTCAATTTTTCTCAGCGTAACGATCAAAGTCCCGGCATGAGCGATTTCGTTGCCGGCTTGCCGATGTACGACTGGTCTGAAATGCGGAGCGAGGTCGACGCCCAATGGGCGCGGCTGCGTGATGCCTTCCGGCAAAAAGGCATCGACGCGCCGCAGACCATCGCTCGCGTCAATGCCGATCTGCGGCCTGTGGAAGGCGGCATCCGCGACGCCGCCGGAAAGGTCATGGCGCCCGATCCGGCGACGCTGCCGCCGGACGAGTTGGATTTTTTCGGCCTCTGGCTGCATCCGGCGCTGCTGTTCGCACAGACCTGCTGGGGTCCGATGGAACTCGGGCTGGCGACGCATGTTCAACTGGTCGGCCAGCCGCGTTACGACGCGTTCGAGGGCGGGCAGGGTGAACTCTATTCGAGTGCGCTGGTGATGCGTGCAGGTGAAGCGCCAACGGTTGGCTCACCGTCCGACGGCAGCCCGCTCATCCCGCTCGATGTCCTGCGTGGCAAGCATTTTACCTTCAACAGCCTCGATTCCATGTCGGGCATTATCGCGCCGGCGCGTGACCTGGAGGCGCTGGGCGAAAGCTTGGACATTTTCTCCGAGCGCAGCGAAAGCGGTGGCCACCGCGCCTCGATCGTCGCCATTGCCGAGGGCAAGGCCGATGTCGCGGCCATCGACTGCCAGAGCTGGGCCAATGCGCGGCGCTTCGAGCCGGCAGCGGAAGCGGTCACAGTCGTCGGCTGGACAACGCGGCGCAAGGGCCTGCCGTTCATCACTGCCAGAACGACACCGGAAAAGATCGTGGAGGCGCTGCGCGAGGTGGTCGCGGCGACCGCATAAAAAATCAGTCGCCGAGCAGCCGCTCGTCGAGCGGATAGGTCGAAAGCTGCTCGTTGCCGGTTTCGGTGATCAGGATCTGCTCTTCGATCTTGACGCCCTCGCGTCCGCCAAGCCGGCCGATATAGCTCTCGACGCAAAGCACCATGCCCGACACAAGCACGCCGTCGGGCGTGTCTTCGGTCCAGTCGATGGCATGCGGCAGCGTCGGGTATTCGTCTGCCAGGCCGACGCCGTGATAGAGCACGCCGTAACGCGCCGGGAAACAATCTGCGGGCGGCACCGCCGAGCGTTCGACAAGATCGCGGAACGATGTGCCCGGCTGCATCAGGCCGATGTTGTGGGCGATCTGATCGGCGGCGATGCGAAACAGCTCGCGTTGCTCGTTGGATGGCTCGGTGTCGCCGCAGAGCCAGGTGCGCGACAGGTCGGCGCAGAAACCGTAAGGGCCGATCAAGTCGGTATCGAAAGCGACGAGATCGCCGGCTGCGATCGTTCGCGACGAGCATTCCTGGAACCAGGGATTGGTGCGCGGGCCGGACGTCAACAGCCGGGTTTCGACCCATTCGCCGCCACGCGCGATGTTGCCGCGGTGGAGTTCGGCCCACAGTTCGTTTTCGGAAATTCCTGGCCTCAATGCTGCTTCCATCTCACCCACCGCCGCCTCGCAGGCGACGATCGACCGGCGCATGGCCAGGATTTCGTCGGGCGATTTGATCAGGCGTGCATTTTCCATCAGCGCTTCGCCATTGCCGATCGAGATGCCGAGGCGGGCGAGCGCTTCGACGCCCTCGGGATTGATGTGATCGACGGCGATGCGGCCGATACCGCCGCCATGCTGCTTGACCAGATCGGCGATCCCGGCGGCCCAGCGGCGGACTTTTTGCTCGGTGAGTTCGCCGCTGTAGAGATACATCCACGACACTGCCGGCCGAACCTCGTCGACGACGCCGGAGTGGTCGGAAAGGTGCTCGCAGGAAAAATAGTCGAACAGCACCACCGGACCTTCGGTGGCAACGAAACAATGTCTTGTCGGATTGTGTGCGACCCAGAGCTGCATGTTGGTCGAGTCGGTCGCATAGCGGATGTTGATCGGATCGTAGAGCAAGGCTCCCGCATAGCCGCGGCGCTTCAGCTCGGCGCGGATGCGATCGAGCCGGTATTGGCGCATGGCGGGCAGGTCGGGAGCAGCAATGCCGGCGGCGTGCCACTCGGCTTCCGCCAGTGCGCCGTAGCCAAGCACATGCTGGTTGAGTTCAGCGGCCTTCTGCCGCGACTTCAGGCGCAACGCATCGATTGAGCCTGCTTCGTCTGGCTCGAACGGCGCGATCCTGCGATGACGACCGAACCGTCGCTCGACGCCCGGATCGCTCATTTTCCTATCCTCCCGATATCAATCGGCCGCGCGGGTCAGGCCCGAGGGCGGGCCTTTGGGTCCAATGCTTTCAGGCCCGCATCTTTTCGCCGCTCGGGTCGAAAGGCGGCTCGACATTGATGCGGGCTGGTCGTCGGCTTCCGAGGATCTCGATCTCGAACAGTCCGGCGCTCTCGTCCGCGGCCAAGGCCGCCGGCACATAGCCTTGCGCCATCGATTTCTTGATATAATGGGCATAGCCGCCGGAGGTCACCCAGCCGACCACGCGCCAGTCGCCGTCGACGATGCCGCGCACGGCCGAAGCGCCTTCCGCGGCGCTCGAGCCGCGCACTTCCTTGCCGTCCGTGTCGAAACGCGGCGCGCCATAGCCGTGCGGCTTCTCCACTGTGCCGTAGTCCTTGCCGACCTTGGCCCAGATTGGTTCGTCGCCCATGACGTCGGCGTCCGCGGCATCGACGATGAAGGAGACACGGCGCAGTTTTGGCCCTTCTGCCTGCTCCCCGGCTGCCGCGCCGCGTCCGATGAAGTCGTTCTTCTCCAGCTTGACGAAGCGGTCCATCGCCCCCTCGAACGGCCCGTAGATCGGGCGCAGTTCGCGGAACCAGGTCGGAAAATTCTTTTCCAGGCGCATCGAGAGCAGGGCGCGCATGCCGAAATCGACCAGGCCAAACTCTTCGCCGGCATCCTTGATCGCCTTGTAGACGAGACGCTGGTAGGCCGGCGCCATCCAGATCTCGTAGCCGAGGTCACCGGTATAGGTGATGCGATTGACCATGCAGGGCGCGCCGCCGACCGCCATCTCGCGGAAGTCCATGAAGCGGAAGGCCTTGGTCGAGATGTCGGCGTCAACCAGTTTCTGCAGCAGGTCGCGTGATTTCGGCCCGGCGATCGACAAGCCGACCAGCGTCTGGTCAAAGCGGTGAATGCGGACCTGTGACGCCCCTGGACCATCCTTCGGCAGGTGCTTCTCGAACCAGCGCATGTGATACTTCTGCGCCGCCGACGAACTCCAGATCATGAAGCGCTCTTCGCCCGCCTTGGCGATGGTGAAATCGCCGATCAGCCTGCCGAACTCGTTCAGCATCGGGGTCAGCACAATGCGGCCGGTCTTCGGCATGCGGTTGGTCATCAGCCGGTTGAGGAAATCTTCCGATCCCGGCCCGGAGACTTCGTATTTGGCGAAGTTGGCGATCTCGGTGACGCCGACCTTCTCGCGGGTGGCGCGCACTTCCTCGCCGATCGGCCCGAAATCGTTGGAGCGGTGGAAGGAAACGATGTCCTTCGGCTCGGTGCCTTTCGGGGCAAACCAGAGCGGGGTTTCGAGGCCCCAGCTGTCGCCCATGACGGCGTTGTTGGCCAGCATCGTGTCGTAAAGCGGGGTGGTCTGGGCCGGGCGTGCCGCCGGCAGTTCCTCGTTGGGAAAGCGGATGGAAAAACGGCGCGAATAGTTTTCGCGGACCTTGGCATTGGTGTAGCGCAGCGTCGCCCATTCGCCGAAGCGCGCGACGTCCATGCCCCAGACGTCGAAGCCGGGATCGCCATGGACCATCCAGTTCGACAATGCCAGCCCGACGCCGCCGCCCTGCGAGAAACCGGCCATGACGGCGCAGGCGCACCAGAAATTGGTCAGGCCCTGCACCGGGCCGACGAGCGGATTGCCGTCGAGCGCGAAGGTGAAGGGACCGTTGATGATCTGCTTTATGCCGGCCTTCTCGATGCCGGGAAAATGCTTGAAGCCGATTTCCAGCGACGGCGCGATGCGGTCGATGTCGGGCTGCAGCAATTCATGGCCGAAATCCCACGGCGTGTTGACCGGAGACCATGGCTTGCAGGCTTTTTCATAGGTGCCGAGCAGGATGCCGTTGCGTTCCTGGCGGGTGTAGATCTCGCCCTTGAAGTCCATAACGCCGATCATCTCGCGGCCGGTCGACTTGTTGAATTCCTCGACCTCCGGCATCGGCTCGGTCAACAGGTACATATGCTCCATGGCCAGCAGCGGCAGCTCGACGCCGACCATGCGGCCGATCTCGCGCGCCCACAGGCCGCCGCAGTTGACGACATGCTCGGCCTTGACCGTGCCTTGCTCGGTAACGACGTTCCAGGTGCCGTCGACCTCCTGCGTCAGCTCGACGACGCGGTTGCGCAGCACGATTTCGGCGCCGAGCTTCCTGGCCGCCTTGGCGTAGGCGTGGGTGGTGCCGGAAGGATCGAGATGGCCTTCGACCGGATCCCACATGGCGCCGACGAAATTGGTCTCGTCCATCAGCGGGAACATCGCCTTGGCCTCTGACGGCGTGATCAGCTCGGTGTCCATGCCGAGATAGCGGCCTTTGGCGTGAGCAAGGCGCAGGAAGTCCATGCGCTCCGGCGTGTCGGCCATCATCACGCCGCCGGTCAGGTGCAGCGAGCAGGACTGGCCGGAAAGCTCTTCGATCTCCCTGTAAAGCTGCACAGTATAGGCCTGCAGCTTGGCGACATTGGGATCGCCATTGAGCGTATGGAAGCCGCCCGCCGCATGCCAGGACGAACCGGAGGTGAGCTCCGAACGCTCGATCAGCATGATGTCGGTCCAGCCGGCCTTGGCCAGATGGTAAAGCACCGAGCAGCCGACGACACCGCCACCGATGACAACCGCTTTTGTATGAGATTTCATGAAGATAGTTCCGTTTTTGAAGAGATTGAATCGGGTGAGCGGGGCGTGAAAACAAAATGGAGAAGCGCTCCGGCTGGAATAATCTCACGCCCTTCCTCTACCCCGTCGATCGGGGGAGAGGTGTCGAGCGAAGCTCGACGGAGTGGGAGTCGCCTGTTCATCAAATCAATACAGATGATCAAAAATCAGTCGGCGCGCCGCCTTCGGACCGACGTTTGTCGACGAAGGCGTCGAGCTCCTCGCGGATAGCCGGGTCCATGTAGGGCTCTTCATAGGAGGCCAGCCGCTCCTTCCACACCCGATTGGCTTTTTCGATAGCTGTCGGCGATCCGGCTTCCGCCCAGGTCTCGAAATTGCGCCAGTCGGAGATGATAGGCGAATAGAATGCGGTCTTGTAGCGGTCCTGGGTATGCTGGGTGCCGAAGAAATGGCCGCCCGGACCGACGGACTGGATGGCGTCGAAGCCGAGGGCCTCCTCGGAGAGGTCGAGCGGTGTCAGGAACTCCGCCACCATCTGCAGCAGATCGATGTCCAGGATGGTCTTCTCGTAGGAGCAGCGCAGGCCGCCTTCCAGCCAGCCGGCCGCATGCATCATCAGATTGCCGCCGCCCTGGATGGCGCCCCACAGCGAGAACACGCTTTCATAGGCGGCCTGTGCGTCGACCGTGTTGGCGGCGCAGGTGTTGGAGGTGCGGTAGGGGATGTTGTAGCGGCGAGCGAGCTGGCCGCCGACCAATTGCGCCTTCATGTATTCCGGCGTGCCGAAGGCCGGCGCGCCGGACTTCATGTCGACGTTGGAGGTGAAACCGCCATAGCCGACGGGCGCGCCCTTGCGCACCATCTGGGCGAAGGCAATGCCGGACAGTGCCTCGGCATTCTGCTGCACCAGCGCACCGGCGATGGTCACCGGCGCCATGGCGCCCGACAGGGTGAACGGCGTCACGATGACGACCTGGCCCTTGCTCGACATCTGGATGATGCCTTCCATCATCGGCACGTCGAGCTTGAGCGGCGAATTGGTGTTGATGATGGTGAACACCGACGGCTGTTCGAGAAGCTGTTCGTCGCTGATGCCGCGCGCGATCCTGGTGATCTCGATGCCGTCGACATTGCGCTCCTGGCCGAGCGAGTAGATGTGGAACACCTTGTCGGTGAGCACGCTCAGATCGCGGATGCATTCGAGGTGGCGGACGGACGGATGGATATCGATCGGCTCGACCGGATAGCCGCCGGTGCAGTTGAGGATGTTGTGCATCTGCGCAAGTTTGAGGAAGTTGCGGTAGTCCTGCTGGTTGCCCGGCCGGCGGCCGCGATCGATGTCGGAACAATTGGGCGCCGATGCCATCATCGAGATGATCAGGTTGTCGCCGCCGAAGCGGACATTGTGCGCCGGATTGCGGGCATGGATGGTGAATTCCGACGGGCAGTGCGAAACCAGCTCGAGGATCATGTCGCTGTCGAAGCGCACCCGCTCGCTGCCTTCGCGGACATCCGCGCCATGCGCCTTCATGATGCGCCTTGCCTCGTCGTGCAGCACGTCGACGCCGATTTCCCTGAGAACGCGCAGCGAGGCGAGGTGGATCGATTCCAGCTCGTCGTCGGAGACCAGCCTGGTCGGCGTCAGCGGGATTTTCAGCTGACGGAAAGGCGGCTGCTCGAATGCCGCCGCTGCGCCGGCGCGCTTGCCCGCGCGGCCGCCGCGACGGGCGCGGTCGTTTGCCAATGCCGGTTCGGCGGGATGAAGGGCGGCGGTCATGATAGTCCTCGTGCGCTGCGACGGTGCGGCGGCATAATGGACCGACCGCCGTCCCGCCATTGCGGAGGCGGCGACCACTAGGACGAGGGAAGCGACATGGACGTTCGCCAGCCGGACGCACCAGGGCGAATCCAGATCTGCTGCCCGAACTGCGAAACATGTCACGTTGCGATCACGTCATATTGAGTAAGTACATTGAATACAAACCGTCCTGAGGGAGACTATTTCCGTGTCGGATGTTGTCAGCGTGCGTGCAGCGACCAACAACGAAGTCGCTTTCATTGCCTGGGATATTGACGGAATGATCGACGGCTGTCTCGGCTTCGAGATCGTCCGCATCTATCCCGGGACCGGCGAGGAACGCTGTCTGGCGTCCTGGGTGCCTTTCCGGGGGCAACGCAACAAGGACTGGATTCCGCAGGATACCGGCGTCTGGCCGGTGCAGAAGACATTCTGGCGCGATCTTACGGTGCGGCGGCGCCGCGACAGCGTCGAAATCAGGCCGGATGGCGAATTGGTCGCCTACCGGGTGCGTCCGGTCGGCGACATGCGGCCCGGCCTCGATCCGGTGCCGGTGCGGCCCGAGAAAGCCTATACCGGAGCGGCTCGGCCGCTCGGCTATCTCGGACAAGGCGCCGTCAGCCCGACCATCTTCCTGGGATCGATGTTTGGCAAGGCGCGGCTCGCCTTCACCAACGGCGTGCTCTCGACGCAATGGCTGTCGCGCGCCCTCGAAGATGCCGGCATCAAGGTCGGGCAGCGCGACAAGATCAGGGCCGAGCTTCAGCGTCCCGGCAGCAAGATACGCGCCTATCTTCACGGCGAGGTTCCGGATGTGCTCACCAGCCTGATGAAACGGGCCAAGGCCGAGGGCGGCACTGTCAGGCTTGCCCTCTACGAGCTTGGCGATGACGAGTTGTGCGACGCGATCATCGACGCCAAGGATGTCGTCGACGTCATTCTTTCGAATTCGGGCAGGGATGAACAAACCAAGGCGTGGGACGCGGGCAACGCGCCCTTCAGAAAGCGGCTGCGCGACGCCGGCGTCGTGCTGACGAACCGTCTGTTCAACAACAATCATATCGGCCACAACAAGTTTGCCGTCTACCGCGACGCCCAGGGCAATCCGCAAGCGGTCATGACCGGCAGCACCAATTGGACGTCGACGGGCATTTGCGGACAGTCCAACAACGCCTTCATCCGCGACGACCCTGCCATGGCCGAAGTGTTCGATGCCTATTGGGAAAGGATGAAGGCCGACGTGTTCCCGCCGCCGGCGAGCGATAGCGCCGCCGGACGTGTGGCGCAGAAGCAAGGCAGGCCGTTTCGCCTGAAGAATCGCACACCGAACCATGTCGATGGGACCACCATCTGGTTCTCGCCAAACGATCCCGACCGCAGCAAAAAGGACATCTCGGTGCGGCCTGTCGATCTCGAAGATGTTTTCGCACGGATCAAGGCGGCGAAGGAGGCGGTGCTCTTTCTCGTGTTCAATCCGTCGCGGCTTGGCAACAATTCGGTCATCGATCAGGCGGTCGCGGCGGCGACGGCGAATCCAAAGCTGATCGTGCAGGGCGCAATCAGCGATCACACCGCCATGCCCAACTATATTGCTCCGACCCGGGATTCAGTCACCAACAAATCGAACAAGGACGGCAAGTCGCCATTCGTCTTTCCGGAGAAGGTCTGGGAGGCGCCGAACGTCTCCATCGTCAGGGCGGCCAACCTGACGGGGGCCTCCGTTGCGCGGGATTTCCAGGCGGAAGTGCTGACCGTCGGCCATGCGATCGTGCACGACAAGATCGTCATCATCGATCCGATGGCCGACAACGCGACCGTCATCGCCGGCAGCCACAACCTTGGCTACAAGGCGTCCTATGAAAACGACGAGAACATGGTGATCGTCGAAGGCGACAAGACGTTCGCTGCGGCCTTTGCGGTGCATATGCTCGACGTGTTCGACCACTACAAGTTCCGCGCCTGGCGCAGAACGATTGGAGAAGGACCGTCGGACAATGACGGGCTCTCCATCGACGACAAGTGGCTGAAGCCTTACGCGGAGGGCAGGAAGGGGGCGATTGCCCGGTATTTTCCGTAGTGGCCTGAATGGCGCCGCGGAGTCCTTAACAAGGCATGCTCTGGCTGGCGCAAGCGGTTCCTGCCGCCGGTGCTTCCCGGCACGCCGCCGAAACGCTAATCGTGCAGGCTTCGTGGTGCGGATCATGGACCGGGCGGAACAGAACAGCGACCAGACAGTGCAGTGGGCGGCGATCACCGGCGTGATCGCCACCGTTTCGGTGTTCGCCATCGCGCAAGGGCTGAGCTACCCGCTGCTGAGCTTCATCCTGCAGCGCCAGGGCGTCTCGCCGGCCATGATCGGCCTGTCGGCGGCAATGACTCCGGTCGGCTTTATCGTCTCGTCGCCGCTCATCCCGGCGC
Source organism: Mesorhizobium sp. WSM4844 (assembly GCF_055811775.1). Lineage (NCBI taxonomy): Bacteria > Pseudomonadati > Pseudomonadota > Alphaproteobacteria > Hyphomicrobiales > Phyllobacteriaceae > Mesorhizobium > Mesorhizobium sp. WSM4844. Next base: position 187,698 of record NZ_JBVVQB010000003.1, read on the forward strand.
TGGCGCGCCGGTTCGGGGCAGGGCGCACGGCGCTGACCTGCGCGGCCCTTTCCGCGATCATGCTGGCGCTGATCGGCTGGACGCAAAATGTCTATCTCTGGTTTCCACTGCGCTTCCTGATCGGCGTGGTGACCAATCCGCTCTATGTGCTGAGCGAGATCTGGGTGATCGCGCTAGCGCCTCCGGCGCGCCGCGGTCGCGTGATGGGCATCTATTCTACAGTCATTTCGGCAGGTTTCGCGGCCGGCCCGCTGTGCCTGCTTGCGGTCGGCACCGAAGGATGGCCGCCGTTTCTCGTCGGCATCGCCGCATTCGTCTTTTGCGGCGCCTGCCTGGCGCTGGTGCTGGGACGGCTGCCAAAGGTCGATGAAGCCGGGCACCAGGTTTCGGTGATGGGGTTCATGCCGATGGCATGGCTGCTGCTGTCGGCGGTGGTGGTGGCCGCCGGTTTCGAACAGGGGGTGCTGGCACTGCTGCCGGTCTACGGAGCGCATTATGGCATCGCGGAGGCGCGCATGTCGGCGCTGCTGTCTGTCATGATCGCCGGCAACATCGCCATGCAGGTGCCGCTCGGCCTGCTGGCGGAACGGCTGACGGCGCGTCTGGTGCGATTTATCTGTGTATCGCTAACGGTGCTTGGATGCGTGCTGTTGCCGGTTCTCATCGAGACGCCGCTGATCTGGCCGTGCGTGTTTGTCTGGGGTGCGGTTTCCTACGGCATCTACACGATGTCGATCATCGAGCTTGGCGAGCGGTTCACCGGCTCGGCACTGGTCGCCGGCAACGCTGCCTTCTCGCTAATGTGGGGCGTCGGCGGCATCGCCGTGCCGCCGCTGGCGGGCGGCGCCATGGATATTCTCGGTGCGGACGGTCTGCCGATCACGCTTGGCGCCATTTGTCTGGCGTTGGCGGTCACAACAGTATTGCGGGGGCGAGCGGTCTAAAGCGCGTGGCGTCTGATGCGACGCGCTTTAGGTTGTTGTTTTTGCATGTCGTTATCGCAAAACCGCTGCACACTTTTGCGCGACATGCATTAATACAATTGCGGGGTGCCTTCATTTCCTTGCCATCTGGAAATGGCCCATAAATCACATTCGGCATGGTGTTCAGAGGGATGCATCCTGCGTAGAAGGTCTCGAATTTCAACGGCGCGATCAAAATCGGGTATCAATCCAACATCGGACAGTTCCGTGTTCGCAAACACGTCAGGAAATCCTCCGCAGTTGGTCAGAGCGCTTATGGAGACGTCTTGATCCAACAAGTCGTAGCCCAGGAAGGTAAATCCGTTCCAGTCGAGTGAACGCACGTCAATCGATGGTCTTCGGATCACATTAAGGACATTCAAGTCGCCCGGATCGGCCAACTCCGAAAGGAGGAAGTCCAGGTCCACAAAGAAATCGAGCATGTAGTCCTCGTTAACAATATGGGGCCAGTAGCTGTCCTTTACCTCTCCCAGCGCGACCGGCCCGAGCATTCCATCGAGTGAGACGACCTCGCTTAATTGGGTGAGGCCGGACCAGTTGATGTACATGGTCCACGCAGTGCCGGTGAAAGGACCGAACTTCTCTTTGGCAATGTACAGATGTTGCATGGAGTTCCCTCGTGGCCTGCGGGTGGCAGGCGGCCCCACCTTAGGAGGCCAACAGCGCAATGGCTCCTTTTGCGTTCCAAGTTGAATACCGATAGTGGCAAGACGACGTTGCCGAGCCTTGACGAATTTATCGGAGACCACATGACCAGTTCGAACACAAAGACGCGTCCCAATTCGGCGACTGAGGATCCCTTTCTCTGGCTGGAGGACAGAACGGGCAAGGAAACGCTCGACTGGGTTCACCGTCAGAACGAGATCACGGTCGCCGAGTTGCAGGGCGATCCATCCTACCAGACCTGCTTCCAAACCGCACTGGACCTGATGACGGCAGAAGACAACATTGCGGTCGGGTCAGCCCTCAACGGCCACGTCTATAATTTCTGGCAGGACAAGACCAACGTGCTCGGCCTCTGGCGGCGCACTCCGGTCGCTTCCTACAAGACCGAGAAGCCGGAATGGGAGACGATCATCGACTTCGACAGTCTGTCAGCCAAGGAGGGTGTGAAATGGGTGTTCAGCGGCGCCAGCCGGCTTTACCCCGATTTCAGCCGCTGCCTGCTCAGCCTGTCGCCGGATGGCGGCGACGCCAGCGAAATGCGCGAATTCGACATCGACAGCAAGTCCTTTGTCGAGGGCGGCTTTCGTGCTCCTGCCTCGAAGTCGGGCTTCAACTGGCTGGACAAGGACACGGTCATCGTCTCGGCTGCCTTCGAAGAGGACGAAAAAACCCAGTCCGGTTATCCGCGCGTGGTCAAGCTTTGGCAGCGCGGCACCAGGCTGGAGGATGCGACGCCGATTTTCGAGGCGCAGAAGCAGGATCTCGCCGCCGGCGGTTCCCTCGAATTCGACGGTGACAAGCGGCATCTGTTGCTGACCCGGACGCTCGATTTCTTTGCCTCGCACAGTTTTCTGCGTCTGCCTTCCGGCGAAAACAGGCGTATCCCGTTGCCGGACGACGTTACCGACACGGTGCTGTTCAGGGATCAGTTCGTCTTTGGGGTGCGCAGCCCGTGGACGGCGCCGGACGGCACGCTGTGCAAGCCTGATGGCCTCTATTCACTGGACTTTGCGCGCTGGATCGAAACCAAAGCGCTCGGACCTGTCGAAACCGTGCTCGAACCGGCGGATCGTGTCTCGATTGCCGGCATTGCCCGCACGCGGGACCGGTTGTTCATCAATCTGATGGACAACGTGCGCGGCAAGGTCGTCGCCTGCGATCGCAGCGGCAGCGGCTGGTCGCTGCAGCCGGTGGCGCTGCCCGAAAACGGCAGTGTCGGCATCAGCCACGCCGAGCGTTTCGGCTCCAGCGTGTCCTTCTCCTTCACCGATTTCCTGACGCCGAGCTCGATCATCTGGTCGGACGACAATGCAGCGATGCTGACAACCGTGAAATCGCAGCCGGCGCGTTTCGATGCGTCGTCGCTGGTTTCGGAACAGTTCGAGGCACGCTCGAAGGACGGCACCAAAATCCCTTATTTCGTCGTCAGGCGGCGCGACCAGAACGGGCCGGTGCCGACGCTGCTTTACGGCTATGGCGGCTTCGAAGTGCCGCTGCTGCCCGGCTATGCCGGCGTGCGCGGCCGGCTGTGGCTGGAAAAGGGCAATGCCTATGTGCAGGCCAATATCCGCGGCGGCGGCGAGTTCGGTCCGAACTGGCATCAGGCCGCGCTCAAGGCTAATCGCCAGAACGCCTTCGACGATTTCGCCGCGGTCGCGCAAGACCTGGTGGAACGAGGCATCGCCATGCCGGCGACGCTCGGCATCCAGGGCGGCTCGAATGGCGGCTTGCTGACCGGCGTTTCGCTGACCCAGCATCCGGAGCTTTTCGGTGCGGTGATCATCGACGTGCCGCTGCTCGACATGCTGCGCTACACCGAGCTGCCGCCCGGCGCATCCTGGATGGCCGAGTATGGCGATCCGGCGAAGCCGGAAGAGGCCGCGTCGCTGGCGGCTTACTCGCCTTATCAGCATGTCGAGCCCGATGCCGCCTATCCGCCGGTGCTGCTGACCACATCGACGGCCGACGACCGCGTCCATCCCGGCCATGCGCGCAAGATGGCGGCGCGGCTGCAGGCTGCCGGCCACGCGAAGACGCTGTTTTTCGAGGAGACCGAGGGCGGCCATGGCGGGCGCGGCGATCGCCGGCCGCAAGCGGCACAGGCGGCGATGAAGTATGTCTTCCTGCAACGGGCGCTGACCGGAACGGCTTGACGGAACGGCTTGAACTGATCGCATCAGACCGCCTAAGATGCTGCATGGCTTGGATGAAGGCATCATGCGCGTTTGGGGTGGCGGTGACGCCGTCGCCGCGCACGCTTCGCGCCGAGCTTTTGCGGCTTTGCGCCCGCATCGGCTATTCGCCGCCCGCCTTCCTCTGACGGATCCGCCCCCGCTGCAATTGCCGGATTGTCTGCAATTGCCGGATTGGTTCAAGAGGAAGATCAGACATGACCTATCAGAATTATTCGCTGAAGCAGCTTCAGCAGATCGATGCTGCGCATCACCTTCATCCGTTCACCGACCACAAGGAGATGCGCGAGGCCGGCTCACGCATCATCACCCACGCCAACGGGCCGTTCATCTACGATTCCGAAGGCACGGAAATCCTCGACGGCATGGCCGGACTGTGGTGCGTCAACATTGGTTACGGCCGCGATGAGCTGGCCGACGCCGCTTACGCCCAGATGAAGGAACTGCCTTATTACAATTCCTTCTTCAAATGCTCGACCCCGACACCGGTGCTGCTGGCCAAAAAGCTGGCGGAACTGGCGCCGAAGCATGTCAACCAGGTGTTCTTCGGCTCGTCCGGTTCGGAGGCGAACGACACGGCGCTGCGCCTCGTGCGCCACTATTGGGCATTGGAAGGCAAGCCGGAGAAGAACCGCATCATCTCGCGCAAGAGCGCCTATCACGGCTCGACCATCGCCGGCACGTCGCTGGGCGGCATGGAGCCGATGCACAAGCAGCTCAACGGCGCGGTTCCCAACATCGTCCATGTGATGATGCCTTATGCCTATGAGCTGGCTCTGCCCGGCGAAAGCGACCATGATTTCGGCCTGCGCGCGGCCAAGGCCGTCGAGGATGCCATCCTCGAAGCCGGCGCCGACAAGGTCGCCGCCTTCATCGGCGAACCGGTGATGGGAGCAGGGGGCGTGAAGATACCGCCGATGAGCTATTGGCCGGAAGTGCAGCGCATCTGCCGCAAATACGATATCCTGCTGATGCTGGACGAGGTCATCACCGGCTATGGCCGCACCGGCGAGTGGTTCGCAGCTCAGACCTTCGACATCGAGCCCGATACCATCACCACCGCCAAGGCGCTGACCTCCGGTTATCAGCCGCTGTCGGCGCTGCTGGTCGGTGACCGCATCGCCGCGACGCTGGTCGAGAAGGGCGGCGAGTTCAATCACGGCTATACCTATGCCGGCCACCCCGTGGCCTGCGCCGTGGCGCTGAAGAACCTCGAGATCATCGAGCGGGAGGGTTTGGTCGATCGGGTCAAGAACGACACCGGACCCTATTTCGCCAAGGCGCTGCAGGAGCACGTCGGCGGTCACGATCTGGTCGGCGAGGTGCGCTCGATCGGCCTGATGGCGGCGATCGAGATCGTCAGCGACAAGGCGACCAAGGCGCGCTTCCTGCCGGCCGGGAGCGCGGCCGTGACCGTTCGCGAGCACGCAGTTGCCCAGGGCATGATGCTGCGCGCCACCGGCGATACGATGATCCTGTCGCCGCCGCTGATCTGGACGCGCGAGACGATCGACATGGCCTGCGGCCGCATCGCCAAGGCGCTTGATCTGGCGCAGGCCGATTTGCGCAAGCAATAAGATAGATCGATCGCCGGGCGTCCTGCGGCCGGACGCCCGGCGTTTGAATGCCGGATTCTGCCAGCCGGAGGAGCCGCTCACCAAGAACCGAGGCCCGATCGGCGGATTTCACTTTTTTGTCTCGGGCAGCGCCGCTTTGCTCGAGGTCGTGCTGCGCTTCGGTGCGGCGCGCCGGCGCCGCATAAATCGCTCAAGCAAGTTCCGTCTTCTCTTGCGCTGGACAAGATCGATATCGCTGACAAGCTTTGCGCCGCCCTCGCGCCGCTCCAAGGTGATCTTGCGGCTATGAAAGGCTTCCAGCTCGGCGCGATGCGCCACGCTTATGATGGTGACCTTCGGCAATTCGTGAACGATCATCTCCATCATCTTGTCCTGGCTCTTTTCATCGAGTGCTGACGTTGCTTCATCCAGCACGATGATATCGGGGCTGTGCAGCAGAAGACGCGCGAAGGCGAGCCGCTGCTTTTCGCCACCCGAGAGGGTCTGGTCCCATGGCGCGTCGTCCTCGATCTTGTCGTTCAGATAATCGAGCCCGACCTTGTCGAGGGCAGCCTTGATCTCGTCCAGCGTCCAGCGATCGGCGGCGCCTGGATAGGCGACTGCGCGGCGAAGCGTCCCTGTGGGGACATAGGGCCGTTGCGGCAACATGAACAGTCGTCTGTCGGCGTGGATGTTGACGCTGCCGCCACCCCACGGCCACAGACCTGCGACGGCCCGCACCAGCGTACTCTTGCCTGAGCCGGATTCGCCGGCGACGAGCACCCGCTCGCCTGATTCGATCACGACCTTGGTTTCCTTGACCACGGCGGTGCCGTCGTCGAGCGACACGGAGAGATTGTTCAGGCTGAGCATCGCATCGCCTGCAGCTTCGCCGCGCTTTATGCGTCCGAGCGTGTTGCTCTGCTCCGCGCGCTCGAGCCCGTCGAGCGACATCATCAGCGAGGCGATGCGCCGTGCACAGGCGTTCCAATTGGCGAGACGGGGGTAGTTGTCGACCAGCCATCCGAACGCGCCCTGCACAATGGCAAAGGCAGAGGCAGCCTGCATGACCTGTCCAAGTGTCATGCCGCCTTCGAGAAACTTTGGAGCGCAAAGCAAAACCGGCACGACAGGCGCAAACAGACTCGCCCCCTGCGATACCAGCGCTGTGCGCATGTGCTGACCTGTAAGGAGCGCCCATTGCCTGAGCACATAGGCGAACGTCTTGTCGATGCCGCTACGCTCTTCTTCCTCGCCGCCGAGCAATGCGATACTCTCGCCGTTTTCCCGCACGCGCGTCAGCGTGTAGCGGAATTCGGCTTCCGCCTGATTTTTTTCCTCGGAGAGGTGGACGAAATGGCGGCCAATGACCGCCATCGAGGTGGATGTGATCGCCGCATAGAGCACCGCGGTGATGACGAGAAAGCCGGGAATGGTCACCGTCGAACCTGCGATCGTCAGGGTCAAGGCCCCGCCGATCGTCCAGAGCACCACGATGAAGGTCGAGGCCGACAGAAACGCGTTGATGACACCGGCGATGAAATCGACCGGGGATTCGGTGGCGATCCGCAAATCCTCCGTGACGCGGGCTTCGGGGTTCTGGTGATCGCCGCCGACGAGGTTCAACTGAAAGTAGCGGCCGCTTGCAAGCCACCGCGCGATGACCGCGTTGGTGAGCCAGGAACGCCAGCGGCGCTGCATCGTCATGCGAAGGAAGACCTGTGCAACGACAAGGCTTCCGCTGCCGAGCACGAGCGGCACGAAAACGGCGCTCAGGACATAGACGGTGCGCGCATTGCGTTGCTCAAGGGCGTCGAAAATTGCGCGATTCCAGACATTGATCCCATACTGGAAGCCGACATTGATGACGATCAGGAGCAATAACCCGATCGTGTACGGCCAAGCCCGCCTATCGCCTCCGCGGCCCCAGTAACCGCGCGCGCTGATCCAGAAACGCCTCAGCAAATATCTCTTGCGCGCCTGCTCGGCCTCCTGAGGGGTCAGCTCCGGATCGGGTTCGACGAAATCCAGCGGCGGCGGAGCCGCGCTGGCGATCTCAGACGCGACTTCGACAGTCGATTGCTTCTCCTGGCGCGACTTCTCGGCATCGCGCGATTTGGAGACCGATTTCGGCTTGGATTTAGCCCCGGACATACCGGCGATAACGGCTTGGAAATCAGAAGGTTTCAATGATGTCCGCTCAAGCCGCTTGATCTCCACGTCAGCGCGGATGCGGTCGGCTTCGTTTCCTGGCGTCTTCCTTGATCTGCTGCCACTTCGTGAGCCTGTCGACAAGCATGCCGACAGGACCGATGAGCTTCAGGAGATCTCAGATCGCGCTCACCGAACCCCCGCGCTGGGGAGCGTTGCAGCGACCATCTGTGGATCGACGTCGGTCAGGACCGCCGCCACCAGGCCGACGACCGTCTGGAGACGCGCCAGGGCGATCATCTCACTGTCGTTGAAGAATGCGAAATGCAAAAACCGCGCTCCATCGGGAACGCGGCTTTGCCAGATACGCATGGCGCTTCGCTGACTGAACACTTGGCGAAACTTACGGGCTCCGGTACGCGAGACCTGATCCGGAGCGCCGGGCGGTTGCGATAGGCCGCCTCGCACTCCGTTCTACAGGGACATCGTTACCGGGTGGTTATCGATAGTTTAAGCAAATCTAAATTTCCGCGTTTCTTGCCGGAAACCGAAAGCCGGTCGAGTTCGAGGCTGAAAGCGCGTCGCGTCTGCTGCGCACGCTTTGCGCACCCTTGGGGGGGGTAAGCCCAAGCTTTTGGGCGACATGCATTTACGCCGGGGTGCCGCGCAGGAAATTTATGATGCCGGAGAAGTCGGCAGCGGCATGCCCCTGGGCGTTGAACAGCGCATAAAGCTGGGCGGCCTCGGCGCCCAGCGGCGTCACCGCACCGGCGCTGTGCGCGGCTTCCTGCGACAGTTTCAGGTCTTTCAGCATCAGTGCCGCGGCAAACCCCGGCCTGTAGCCATTGTTGGCCGGCGATGTCGGCACCGGACCGGGCACCGGGCAGTAGGTGGTCAGCGACCAGCATTGGCCCGACGAGTTCGAGGCGACGTCGAACAGCGCCTGGTCCGACAGGCCGAGCTTTTCCGCCAGAACGAAGGCTTCGGCGACGCCGATCATCGAAATGCCCAAGATCATGTTGTTGCAGATCTTTGCCGCCTGTCCGGCGCCGTCATCGCCGCAATGGACGATGCGGCCGGCCATCGGCTTGAGGATTGGTTCGGCCTTGGCAAAAGCTTCCTTCGCGCCGCCGGCCATGAAGGTCAGCGTGCCGGCGGCGGCGCCGCCGGTGCCGCCGGAAACCGGCGCGTCGATCGACAGCAGCTTGTGTCTGGCGGCAATGGCGTGGGCTTTTCGTGCCGATTCGACGTCGATGGTCGACGAATCGATGAACAGCGCGCCTTTTTTCGCCTTTGGCACGATGTCTTCATAGACCGACAGAACGTGTTTGCCGGCCGGCAGCATGGTGATGACCACATCGGCCTCCTTCACCGCGGCAACGGCATTGGCCATGACGACGACCCCATGCTCCTTGGCGTTGGCGAGATTTTCCGGGATCAGGTCGAAGCCGTGAACGGCATATCCAGCCTTGACCAGATTGGCTGCCATCGGATTGCCCATATTGCCGAGGCCGATGAAGGCGATGGTGGTCATGATGGCACTCCGTGGGTTGGGTTAAGTAGGGGAGTAGGGGAGTAGGCAACTATTCGGGCGCAAGTTTGCTGATAAGCTGGCGAAGCATTTTTCAGATCTCCTAGGTCGATAACAGCATCTGATAAGCTTGATCACACGCCAGATCCATCGCTTGCTGCCAGACGATAAGATCCTTGTGCGAATTGATCCTGCCGGTCATTTTTCTCCCCTACTCCCCTACTGCCTACTGCCTTACCGCCCAATCAGGGCGCGTGCGATGATGACGCGCATGATCTCGTTGGTGCCTTCGAGAATCTGGTGAACGCGCAAATCCCGCACCAGCTTCTCGATGCCGTAATCGTGCAGATAGCCATAGCCGCCATGCAGTTGCAGCGCGTCGTTGGCAACGTTGAAGCCGACGTCGGTGACGAAGCGCTTCGCCATCGCCGACCATTTCGAGGCGTCCGGGGCCTTGCGGTCGAGCTTCGAGGCAGCGGCGTAAAGGAATATCCGTGCTGCCTGCAACTCGGTCTCCATGTCGGCCAGCTTGAATTGCAGCGCCTGGAACTGGTTGATCTTGGCTCCGAAGGCCTTGCGTTCGGCGGTGTAGGACAGCGCCTTGTCGAGCGCCGATTGCGCCCCGCCCAGCGAACAGGCGGCGATGTTGAGCCGGCCGCCGTCGAGCCCGGCCATGGCGATGCCGAAGCCGGCGCCTTCGTTCGAGAGCAGGTTTTCAACCGGCACCTTGCAGTCCTCGAAGACGACCTGGCGGGTCGACTGCATGTGCCAGCCCATCTTGTGCTCGTTGGCGCCGAAAGACAGGCCGGGCGCATCCTTCGGCACGACGAAGGTCGAAATGCCCTTCGGACCGTCGGCGCCGGTGCGCGCCATGACGATGTAAAGGTCGCTGTCGCCGGCGCCCGAAATGAACTGCTTGACGCCGTTCAGCAGATAGTCGCCGCCGCTCCTCACCGCACGCGTCTTCAGCGCCGCAGCATCCGATCCCGAACCCGGCTCGGTCAGGCAATAGCTCGCCAGCCATTCCATCGAGGTCAGCTTCGGCAGGAAGTGCCGGCGCTGCTCGTCGCTGCCGAAGCGGTCGATCATCGAAGCCACCATATTGTGGATCGAGATGAAGGAGGAGAAGGCCGGATCGGCGCGCGAAAGCGCCTCGAAGATCAGCACCGCGTCGAGCCGGCCGAGCCCTGAGCCGCCGACATCGTCGCTGACATAGATGCCGCCAAGCCCGAGCGGGCCAGTCTCGCGGATCACGTCTGCCGGAAAATGCTTGTTGCGGTCCCAGTCGAGCGCGTTCGGCGCAACGCGGTCGGCGGCGAAGGCCTCGGCCATCTCCTGGATGGCGCGCTGGTCCTCGTTGAGTTCGAACTGGCTGGTGCCCGCATCGACAGCGGCGTCCATGGCGTGCTCCGTGATGTCTTCGGCCTCCTGGCCTGTCGTTTTTGGCTTTGCGCGCGGTTCAATCTAGACCAATGATGCCGCCGCGCAAGCCGACTAGCTCCATCCAACGATCTGGGGGCGGCTGTGTGATAATGCGTGTCTGGGGCAAGGCGTGACGACAAATTTCGATGAGCTGCTTGAACGGTTCCACGGCACGCTCGAAACATTCGATGATGCGCTGGTGCGCGATGCGGTGGCCCGGATCGGCTGGGCCATGCCGGCGCGTCCGCTCGAGCCGCGTCCGCTTGCCTGCCTGCGCCAGCTCGACCGCATCGTCGAGCTCGCTCCGGCCAACGCCCAGCCGCTGGCGCGGCTGCTTGCGGAGCGTCGCGGCGAGCTGCGCTGGGGGCAGACCTACAGCGTGGCGGATCTCGGCAAGACATTCATCGACAAGTACGGCTGGGTGGAGGTCTTCGGCACACGCGGCCATTTCGTCAACGACGAGGTCGCGGCCGGCTTGCTGATCCTCGGACCTGAAATCGTCTATCCCGACCATCATCATGTCGCCGAGGAGATCTACATTCCGCTGACCGGCGGCACCGAATGGCGCATGGGCGAAGGCGACTTTTGCAGGCGTGAGGCGGGTGAGGTGATCCACCATGCCTCTGATGTCAGCCATGCCATGCGCACCGGCAAGGAGCCTCTGCTGGCGCTCTACATCTGGCGCGGCGGACCACTGGCCGCGAAATCCACGATCACCGGCAGCGTTTCACAGGGCAGGAATTAATGGCGGCCAAGGCGATCATGCTGCAGGGCACAGGCTCCGATGTCGGCAAGACGGTGCTGGTCGCGGGCCTCTGCCGCGTGGCGAAAAAGCGTGGGCTGAAGGTGCGGCCGTTCAAGCCGCAGAACATGTCGAACAACGCCGCCGTCGCCAATATACCGGGCGACAGACGCGGCGGCGAGATCGGCCGCGCCCAATGGCTGCAGGCGATCGCCTGTGGCGTTGCGCCCACCGTCCATATGAACCCGGTGCTGCTCAAGCCGCAGACCGATATCGGCGCCCAAGTGGTGGTGCAGGGCAAGGTGTTCGGCGAGGCGCGGGCGCGCGACTACCAGGCGCTGAAAGCCCGGCTGATGGATGCCGTGCTCGAATCCTGGGCCAAGGTCGGCGAGGGTGCCGACCTCGTCATCGTCGAAGGCGCCGGCTCGCCGGCCGAGATCAATCTCAGGAGCCGCGACATTGCCAATATGGGCTTTGCGACGCGCGCCAACGTGCCGGTGATCCTGGTCGGCGACATCGACCGCGGCGGCGTCATCGCCTCGGTCGCCGGCACCCATCTGATCCTGCCGGAAGAGGACCGGCGCATGATCGTCGGCTATCTCATCAACAAGTTCCGCGGCGATGTCTCGCTGTTCGATGACGGCATCAAGGCGATCGAGAGCTTCACCGGCTGGCGCAGTTTTGGCGTCGTGCCGTGGCTGAAGGCGGCGGCGCGGCTGCCCTCGGAAGATTCGGTTGTGCTCGAACGCCTGGCGTCCGGCGAGAAGCGCGCGCTGAAGGTGGCCGTGCCGATGCTTTCGCGCATCGCCAATTTCGACGACCTCGACCCGCTCAAGGCCGAGCCGCAGGTCGAGGTCGTCTTCGTGCCGCCCGGCCAGCATTTGCCGGACGACGCTGGGCTGGTGATCATTCCCGGCTCGAAGTCGACGATCGGCGATCTGCTAAGATTCCGCGAGAATGGCTGGGACCGCGACCTTGTCGCCCACCGCAAGCGCGGCGGCCACGTCGTCGGCATCTGCGGCGGCTTCCAGATGCTCGGCCGTGTCGTGCGCGATCCCGACGGCATCGAGGGCAGCGCCACCGAGACCGAGGGGCTCGGCCTGCTCGACGTCGAAACGGTGATGCAACCGGAAAAGACGGTGCGCAATGTCAGCGCGCGCTCGGTCCAGTTCGACCTGCCGCTCGAGGGCTACGAGATCCATCTCGGCCGCACCACCGGTCCCGACACGCTGCGGCCGTCCGCCGTCATCAACGGCGCCGATGACGGCGCCGTCTCCGCCGACGGCAAGGTGTCGGGGACCTATCTGCACGGGCTGTTTTCCGCCGACGCTTTTCGGGCGAAATTCCTGGAAAATCTCGGCGTCAAAGGCGGCGGCATCGATTATCGCGCCGAGGTCGAACGGGCATTGGACGAGGTCGCAGCCGAACTGGAAACCCACCTCGACTGCGACGCCATCTTTGGTCTGGCGCGTTAGCTGGCGGGCTCACCGGCCTTTGGCCAATAGGTGCCGAACGACCAGACATTGCCTTCCGGATCGCGGCAGATGAACTCGCGGCTGCCATAGTCGCGGTCGGTGAGCTCTTCCAGTATTTCGGCGCCGGCCTTTTTTGCTCTGGCATAAGCGGCATCGGCATCGTCGACGGCAACATAGATCGATCTGCCGCCACCCGGGCCAGGCGCACCGACCATCTGGCCAAACTTGTCGTCGCGTGCGGTGCCCAGCATGATCATCGAAGAGCCGAAAGTCAGTTCGGCGTGTTGGACGATGTCGCCTTCGCCGTAGCTGGCATGAACGGCAAAGCCGAAGGCTTCACCCAGCCAGTCGATCATTTTCGCGGCATTGCGGTAGCGCAAGGTCGGATAGAGCCTGGGCGGTTCGACTGACATGGTCATGACGATCTCCTTCAATTGGATTGGACGATAATCCAGTCTGGGCGAAGGCTTTTCCCACGTCTTGAAGAAATGTTACCTGCGCCTCTATGCCTGGGCGGCGAGCGCCGTCGGCGTTTCGCCGGCAAGGTCGCGGAATTCGCGCACCAGATGCGCCTGGTCGGCATAGCCGCAATCGGCGGCGATATCAGCCCAATCGGATTTGCCCTGCCCGGATTTGTCCTGCCTTGACAGGCCGAGCGCCCGGTTGAAGCGGACGATGCGCGACAGCGTCTTGGGGCCGACGCCGATCGCGTTGGAGAATTTTCCCGCGAGATGCTTGCGGCTCCAGCCCAGCCTGTCGGCGAGCGATGCGACGCGAATGCGGCCACCCGAGACGATGATCCGGTCATAGGCCCAGGCGATTTCGGCCTGCATTTCGCGGGCGTCAGTCAGCCGCGCGGCGACGAACGTCTCGACGATGGCAAAACGTGCGCTCCAGCCGTGCGCATTGCCAAGTCTTTCGCGCAGCGCGATGCCTTCGATCCCGAGCACATCGTCGAGGCCGACCATGCGGTCGGTCAGTTCGCTCATCGCAAGGCCGAAGAAGCGTCGGGCGCCGAGCGGGGTGAAATTGACCTGGATGCAGCAGGCGCCGCCGCGGGATTCGATCACCACCGGACCGGCATAGAGGCCGGCGGCGAAACTGGCGAAGCGGTCGTTGTCGCCCGGCTCCTTGCCGAGCCCGATGGCGAAGGGTTCGGCAAAGCTGATGACCAGCGGCACGGTCAGCGATGCGTATTCGACGTTGCGGAAACGGCCGGGCATGGTTTCGCGGTAGCCGCAGATGTCAGTGACTGAACCCTGGAGCCAAGGGCCAGGCGCACGCCGAACCATCTCGAACCGGTCGAGGCCAGGACTGTGCTGGTTGCTGCCGTCTTCGCTCTGGGCAGACATGAGCTTTCCTCCGCCCGCGGATGGTAGCAGACCAACCCTCAGAATCAAAAGTGCCCGGCTTGTGGCCGGGCGCTCCGAGTTGCCTGAGAGATCTGAGGGCTTAAGCGCCGCGAACCAGGCAGCCGCCGGCAAGCACGACATAAGCGATGAGGACGATCCACACCGCAGCCAGGGGAATGAACGCAAAAACGCCGAGAGCGGCGAGAAGACCGATGATGGCGATAACAAGGGATATGATGAAAATAAGCTGCGTAGGCGCACTGAGATTCATGTGTGGCTCCTCCGACATGATTCGTACAGCCGCATCCTATCAGGCGCCCCGTTCACCACCAATCAGCGTGCGCAGCGGGTTCGCCCGGTCAGCCGGTAGCTTGATGGGAGTGGCCCGGAGGATGCGGCGCGTTGCTGTGGGCGCCTTCTCCCTTCTCCCCTTGTGGGAGAAGGTGGCCGAGCGAAGCTCGGTCGGATGAGGGGTGTTCCAGCTTGGCACCGACAGCGCTCCGGCCAGCACCCCTCATCCGTCTCGGCGCTACGCGCCGATCCACCTTCTCCCACAAGGGGAGAAGGGAAGAGCAGCCGACCATTTGCGCAAGCCCGATTCCGCGCTACCTATTTGCAACGAATCGGAAAGGGGTCGCTGATGGCATTCGCATTGCTGGAGCAGATACGCTCGATCTTCGACGGCGACCCCGGCGTGCGCAAGGTCGCGGACGATCCGGTGCTTTCGGCGGAACTGCTGATGCTGTTTCGCATGATTTTGGCCGACGGCACGGTCAACGAGAGTGAAATGGCCGCCTTCAGGCGCATATGCCGGGAAGCCTTCGGCATTCCGGAAGCCAGCATCGACAGCGTCATCGAGTATCTCAACGAGTTCGGCTACGAGACCAACGGCTCGCAAGCCATCGCGCAGTTCCGTGACCTCGACGTCGAGAGGCGCAGCCTGCTTGCCCGCCATATGGCCGAGATCGCCAAGGCCGATTCGCAACTTGCCGGGACAGAGATGCAGCTCTTGCGCCGCACCCTCGACTTGCTCGACATCAGCCCCGCCGATGTGGTGAAGGCCGAAGAGTAAGCCTCTCCCGACGGTCGGCTGTTTACCCCTGTTCCTGTAACCGCCGGGCAATCGCGCGGTGCAGGTCCGGGGCCGCAGCGACCAGCGCCTTGGCGGCTTCGGACTGCGGATGGTCGAGAACCGCGCTCGTCCTGCCGCGCTCGACGATCTTGCCGGCATGCATGATCATCACCTGGTCGGTAATGGCGCGGGCAACGGTCAGATCGTGGGTGATGAACAGATAGGCAACGCCGAGCTTCTGGTTGAGCTCGGCGAACAGATCGAGAATCTGGGCGCGGATCGAGACGTCGAGCGCCGAGACCGGCTCGTCGGCGACGACCAGCTTGGGGCGGGTGATGATGGCGCGGGCGATCGACAGGCGCTGGCGCTGGCCGCCTGAAAATTCGTGCGGATATTTGTCCATGTCGCGTGGACCAAGGCCGACCTCGTGCAAGGCCTTTGCCACCATCTCGCGCCGCTCTGCATTCGTCGGCCTTTTCTCCAGGACATGCAGTGGCTCGGCGATCAGTTTTTCCACCTTCTGGCGCGGATCGAAGGAGCCGTATGGGTCCTGGAACACCACCTGCATGTCGCGGCGCGCCGGCTTGAGCTCCGCCTCGCTCTTGCCGGTGATGACTTCGCCGCGAAACCGGATCGTTCCCGATGTCGGCCCGTCCAGCGCCAGGACCATGCGGGCAAGCGTGGACTTGCCGCAACCGGAACGCCCGACCAGCGCCACAGACTGCCCGGGATCGATCGAGAACGAGACATCGTCGACGGCGCGGGTCGGAACCGCGCGCTTCAGCAGCGATTTGCGCCGTCCCGGATAGTCCCGCGTCACGCTTTCTACCTGAAGAAGAGGTTTGGCCTGGAGCATGGGGTTGTCTTGGCCGACCTCGTTTGTCCTGGCACGCGCCGGCACATGCATCGAGGCCTGCGCCAGTTGTCTTGTGTAGGGATGTAGCTGCTCGGACAGGGTGCGGGCCGTGTCGCCGGCCTCCATCACTTCGCCGTTGCGCAGGATGGTGATGCGCTCCGCCATTTCGGTCACCACCGCGAGGTCATGCGAGATCAACAGCAGACCCATGCGGTTTTCTGAAACCAGGTCACGCAACAGGTCGAGGATCTGCGCCTGCAGCACGACGTCGAGCGCCGTCGTCGGCTCGTCGGCGATCAGCAGTTTTGGTTTCAGCGCGCAGGCAATGGCGATGACGACGCGCTGGCGCTGGCCGCCAGAAAGCTCGTGCGGATAGCGCGACAGCGGAAATTGCGCTGCGGGCAAGCCGACCCGGTCGAGCATTTTTCGAGCGCGGTCCTCGGCGTCGGCGCGGCTTGCCCTGGTGTGCCAGCGGATGCCTTCGGCGACCTGCTCGCCAATGGTCTTGACCGGATTTAGCGCCGTCATCGGTTCCTGGAAAACCATGCCGATATCATCGCCGCGCAGCGCGCACATCTGGTCTTCGCTGGCAGCGAGGATGTCGATGCCGTCGAAGACGACGCGCCCGCTGGCGCGCGCCGCCCAGGGCAGAAGCCGCATCACCGTCAATGCCGTGATCGACTTGCCCGAGCCGGATTCGCCGACCAGCCCCATCACCTCGCCGGGCGCGACGGCGAGCTCGACATCCCTCAGGATCGGCGTGTCGCCGATCGTCAGCGACAATTTCTCGATTTCGAGCAGGCTCATCGCTGCCGCCGCGATTTTGGGTCGAGGATGTCGGCAATACCGTCACCAAGCAGGTTCAGTCCAAGCACGGTGACGACGATCGCCATGCCTGGAAAGATCGCCATCCACGGCGCCATCCCCATGCGCGTCTGGGCATCGAACAGCATCCGCCCCCAGCTCGGCATCGGCGGCTGTGTGCCGAGCCCGACATAGGAAAGCCCGGCTTCGGCCAGGATGCCGAGCGCGAACTGGATGGTGCCTTGCACCAGGAGCAAAGTAACGATGTTGGGCAGCACGTGTTCAATGGTGATCAGTGCTTTGCCTTTTCCGGCGGCACGCGCGGCGAGGATGAATTCGCGCGGCCAGATCGCCAGCGCGCCGGCCCGGGCGACGCGGGCGAAGACCGGGATGTTGAAAATGCCGATGGCGACGATGGCGTTGAGCGCGCCCGGGCCGAAGATGGCGGTGATCATGATCGCCGACAGCAGGGCAGGGAAGGCGAAGACGAGATCGTTCAGCCGCATCACCGCCTCGTCGACGACGCCGCCGCGCGCCGCGGCAAGGGCGCCGAGCGGCACGCCAACGCCCATGCCGATACCGACCGCCACCAGCGCCACCGCGATCGAATTGCGGGCGCCGACCATGATCATGGAAAAAATGTCGCGGCCGAAATGATCGGTGCCGAACCAGTGCGCCGGCGAGGGTGCCTGGGTCTTGTCGGCGATGATCAGCCTGGTGACGTCAAAAGGCGTCCAGAAGAACGAGACGATGGCGACCGCCGCCACAAGTGCAGTGATGACGAAGCCGGTGAGGAACGAGCGGTTGGTGAAAGCCTTGACGAGGATGTCGGCAAAATTTTCCTCCGGGATGTCGAAGCGCAGCGTCAT
Organism: Mesorhizobium sp. WSM4844; assembly: GCF_055811775.1. Classification (NCBI taxonomy): domain Bacteria; kingdom Pseudomonadati; phylum Pseudomonadota; class Alphaproteobacteria; order Hyphomicrobiales; family Phyllobacteriaceae; genus Mesorhizobium; species Mesorhizobium sp. WSM4844. Next base: position 205,369 of record NZ_JBVVQB010000003.1, read on the forward strand.
TGGCGGCTTCTCAGCCGCGGATCGACGACCGCATAGGAGAGATCGACAAGCAGGTTGACGGCGATGACGGCGGCGACCAGCAGCATGACGACGCTTTCGACGACGATCAGGTCGCGCTGGGTGATCGCCTGGAACACCAGCCGGCCGAGGCCGGGGAGATAAAAGACGTTCTCGATGATGATGGTGCCGGCGAGCAGGAAGGCGAACTGCAGGCCGAGAATGGTCAGCACCGGGATCATTGCGTTGCGCAGCGCGTGCCGCCACAGCACCGCGCGATAGGGCAGACCCTTGGCGCGGGCAGTGCGGATATAGTCCTCGTTCAGCACTTCGATCAGCGCCGAGCGGGTGACTCGGGCGAGGATCGCCGCTTGCGGCAGAGCGAGCGCGATCGCCGGCAGGACCAGCGATTTCAGCGCCGGCCAGACGCCGGCGCTCCATCCCGGAAAGCCGCCGGCCGGCACCAGCCGCAGCCAGACGGCAAACAGGTAGATCAGCATCAGCGCAAACCAGAAGTTCGGCACGGCAACACCAAGCTGGGCGGCGCCCATCGCGATCGTGTCGCCGGCCCGTCCGTGCCGGCCGGCGGAAAACAGCCCGACCGGAATGGCGATGATGGTCGACAGCGCCAGCGCGATCAGGGCCAGCGGCAGCGAGACCACGATGCGCTCGCGGACCAGGTCGATGACCGGCACCGAATAGGTGTAGGAACGGCCGAAATCGAGGCTCAGCAAGCCGCCGGCCCAGTGCAGATAGCGCGCGGCGAGCGGCACGTTGAGGCCCATCTGGTTGCGCAGCAACTCGACCTGGTCGGCGCTGGCATTCATGCCCAGCATCAGCCGCGCCGGGTCGCCGGGAATGATCTCCAGCACGGCGAAGACCACCATCGAGGCCAGGACCAGCGTGATGAGCGCGATGGCAAGACGCTTGAGGAGATAGGCGGTCATGGGGGGAGGACCGCAGGTCCGTTCAGCACGGCAACTGGATGAAGGTTGCGTTCCCGCCAACCCCCCTCTGTCCTGCCGGACATCTCCCCCTCAAGGGGGGAGATTAAGCCCTCATTGATGCTTTCGCTAATCATCAGCGTTGCAGGGCTAGCACCGGCATGGCAACTGCCAATCTCCCCCCTTGAGGGGGAGATGTCCGGCAGGACAGAGGGGGGTGCCACCGGCTGCAAGCTTCGCCCCTTTGGCCAGCAGCCCCTCACTCCGTCCACTTCACCTTGGTCAAATCATTGGCCTGGATCGGCGCATTTGCCCAAAAACCCTCGAGCTTGGCGTCCCAGACGCCGACTTTCGGCAGTTCGTAGAGGAAGCCGACCACGGCATCGTCGGCCAGTATCTTCTGCGCCTCGCCGAGCAGCGTCATGCGCTTGGCCTCATCGGAGGTGAGGTTCAGATCGGCGATGATCTTGTCGAAGGTCGGGTTGTCGTAGTTGAAGTAATAATCCTTGCGCGAATAGATATCGATGTCGTTGGGTTCGGTATGTGAAACGATGGTCAGGTCGTAGTCCTTCCTGGTGAAGACCTGGTCCAGCCACTGCGCCCATTCCACCGGCACGATCTGCAGATCGATGCCGACATCGCGAAGCTGCGACGCGATGATCTCGCCGCCAAGTCGCGCATAGGGGGGTGGTGGCAGTTTCAGCGTCGCCTTGAAGCCGTTCTCCAGGCCGGCTTCCTTCAAGAGTTCCCTGGCCTTCTCGACATTGTGCGGATAGAGACCGGTGAGGTCGACATAGGCCTTGTTGGCGGGCGACATGTGCGAGCCGATCGGCACGCCAAGGCCGGCCGAGGCGCCGTCGATGATCGCTTTGCGGTCGAGCGCAAACGAAATCGCCTGCCTGACCTGCAGCCGGTCGAAAGGCGGCTTCTTGTTGTTCATCGAAAGGATGGTCTCACCCTCGGTCGCGCCGATCACCATCTTGAAGCGCGGGTCGCTCTGGATCTGGGCGACGCTGTCGGGATCGAAGAACGGGAAGGCCTGAACATCGCCGGAAAGCAGCGCCGGAACGGCGGCTGCGGCATCCGTGACGATGCGGAACTCGGCCTTGTCGAGGGAGACCGGGGCACCCCAGTAAGCGTCGGACCTGATCAGCGTGATCGACGAGCCCTTGGCCCAGTTCTGGAACTTGAACGGGCCGGTGCCGACAGGGGTTTCCTTGTTGGTGTCGGCTGTCTCCGGCGCGACGATGACCGCGTCGCCCCAGCCCATATTGTAGAGGAACGAACTTTGCGGGTTCTTCAGCGTGATCCTGACCGTCGCCGGATCGACCATTTCGACCGTATCGATGGCGGCGAACAGGCCCTTTTGTGCGTTCACGGAGTTGTCGGCACGGGCGCGATCGAGCGAGAATTTGACGTCGTCGGCATTGAAGTCGGTGCCGTCATGGAATTTCACACCGCTATGCAGCTTGAAGGTGTAGACCTTGCCGTCGTCGGAAACGGTCCAGCTTTCGGCGAGAGCCGGCAGCACCTCGCCGTTCGGGCCAATGCGGGTCAGCCCCTCGAACACATTGGCGTAAAGCACCTCGTCGATCGCCGCCGCAGCACCTGCGGTCGGATCGAGATGCGGAGGTTCGAGCGTGATGCCGATGACCAGATCGCGCGCGGCAAATGCCGATGTTTCGGCAGACAGCACCAGGGCCGCAGCGGTGAGAATGGTTTTCCACAATTTCATCGTGCAACTCCCGATATGCTCAAAAACATGCTCGAAACCCGGTGGATAGAAGCGTGATTTCACCAAGGAGTAAATTGCGTTTCGTGCTTTCCGGCGGCGCCGGCAGGAATGTTTTTCCGCCCATCACCGGCTACCGAGCGCCCGCGCCGCTCAGCAGCACGTTGAGCCCGATCGCCATCACCTTGGCCGATTCGACCATGTCTGATATCCCCACCCATTCGTCGGGCCTGTGGGCGAGGTCGAGAATGCCCGGGCCATAGGCGATGCAGTCGTAGATGTGGCCGATGCGGGCAATGTGCTTCTGGTCGTAGGTGCCGGGCGAGATCACGTAGTCGGGCTCGCGGTCGAATACCTCCATGATGCCCCGCGCCACCGCCTTGACCACCGGCGCATCGCGCTCGGTCATCAGCGGCAGCACCTCCATGAGATCGCGGATCTCGTAGTCGAATTTCTTGCGCTCGCGCTTCAGCCGGTCGAGGATATCGGTCACCTCGCGCTTGACCGTGCCAAGATCCTCTTCGAGCAGGAAGCGGCGGTCGATGGTCAGCCGGCAGGAATCGGGGACACTGGGCGAGGGCAGGCCAGGCCGGAAATCCTCGGTCTGGCCGCCATGGATCGAGTTGATGTTCATGGTCGAGCGCTTGGCCCCGTCGGGCACGACCGGCATGCGCGTCACCTTGCGGTCGAGCGCCGGGAACAGATCGTCCTCGAAAGCCCTTAGCAGGGCGCCCATATGGCGCACCGCATTGTCGCCGAGGAACGGCATCGAGCCGTGCGCGATCTCGCCCTTGGTCTCGATCTCCGCCCACCAGACGCCGCGATGGCCAAGGCAGATGCGATCCTTGTTCAACGGCTCGGGGATGATGACGTGGTCGACCTTCGGCTTGGAGAAATAGCCGAGCTTTGCCAGATGGGCGACGCCGCCGAAGCCGCCGGACTCCTCGTCGACCGTGCCCGAAATCTCGATGGCGCCCGGGAAGTCGGGGAAAACCTCCATGAAGGCCTCGGCGGCGATGATCGAGGAGGCCAGGCCGCCCTTCATGTCGCAGGCGCCGCGGCCATGGACCTTGCCATCCCTGACGATGCCGGCGAAGGGATCGAGGCTCCAGCCGTCGCCGGCTTCGACCACGTCGATATGCGAGTTGAAATGCACGCAGGCGCCGGGCGAGCGGCCATCGAAGCGGGCGACGACGTTGACGCGCGGGTAGCGGTCGGTGTCGCCGGGCGTGCCTTCGGCGCGGATGAATTCGACTTCGAAACCGCGCTTTTTCAGCCGCGCTCCGACGTATTCGGCGCATGGCCGATAGGCCTCGCCGGGCGGGTTGATGGTCGGAAAGCGGATCAGGTCCGCGGTCAGCGCGACCAGGTCGTCGACCCGATCATCGACCGCTTTCAGCAGGAGTTCGTTCATTCGACGATTGAGCAGCCAACGGTGCGTTTTGGCAAGCCTGTTGGCGGGTTGCGCCCTAGTTATGTGGTTACATGTCGCCACGGCAACTATCGCGGGAAATCGTTCAAATTCGCTGCTTTGGATTGGTGAATTCGTCAGAGGTGTGTGGTTACCTCATTCACTTGCGATTAAAGGATGAAGAATAGCGTGAAGGCAGGCAGGCAAGGGCAATCAAAGGGGTTTGATCGCATGAAAAAGACCGTTCTCATGGCAGCGGCACTGGCAACGATGCTGTTCGGTTCTTCGGTCGAGGGCTGGGCAGCCAAGCTGGTTGCAAGGATCGACGTGTCATCGCAGACGATGACTGTAAGGTACGGCCGGGCGGTCTACCGATGGCGCGTATCCACGGCGCGCAAAGGCTATATCACGCCGCGCGGCAGCTACCGGCCGCAACGAACGGCACGGATGTGGTATTCGCGCAAATACGACATGTCGCCGATGCCTCATTCGGTGTTCTACCGCGGCGGCTATGCCATCCATGGCACAGGCGCAGTAAAATCTCTCGGGCGCCCAGCGTCGCATGGCTGCGTGCGACTGCACCCGTCCAATGCCGCCGCCTTCTATTCGATGGTGCGGCAGGCCGGCTTTCGCAACACGCGGATCGTCGTGACCAACTAGAGCGCGGAAAACACGCCGATCGCCCCGACCAGAACCAGGCTTAGCGCCCAGATCACATCCAGATCAAACCAGCTTTTCGAAAGAAACCTTAATCCCAGCCACCGATAGACGCCGAAGGCCAAAGCGCCGCCCGCAGTGATCATCGCGCCGGTGTGGACCGCTGCCACGCCGATCGAGAGCGCTGCAGTTCGTGCAATGAGGGCGGTCGCGGCACGGTGCCCGGCATCCGTTTCAACGACGCCGCACAGGCCGAGGTAGATCGGCACCAGCATCAGGCCGGCGCCATGCGCGACGGCGACGAGAAAGGACCAGAGCGCCAGTCGCGACGGCGGCACGCGCGCCAGAAATCTAGGATGCCGCCGGTTGAAGAGCAGCCAGACTCCGAGCGCGACGACAATTAGACCTGCGCCAACGCGGATCTCGGTTTGCCAATCAACCAGCATGGTCATCAGCGCGAAGGGCAAGAGGACCACCGTCATGGCCACAAGATGCCCGAACGCCAGCGCCAGAAGTGCGCCCGGCAGCGCATAGGCTCGCCGTTCCATCAGGGCGGCCGAAACAGCAAGCGGCCAGCCCATACCCGGGTTTACGCCATGGTAAATCCCGCTGGCGACCACAGCAAACCAGAGGCCGGCTGTGGTCGAAAGGAGTTCGGGCGACACCTAGGCCGATGGGTAGCAGAAACTGTCGGTAGAGCAGTCGCCGCCTTCAAGTCGGATCTGGTGCGTTCGATAGCCTTTGGGGAACTCGACGAAGAAGTTGGTGTCGAGCGTCAGGCCACCATTGGCGCCAACATCGGCCTTCACCATCGCCCCGCCGCGCTCACCGGGATAGAACTGATCGTCCCAGGTCGAATAGAGCGAATTGGTCCAATAGACACGCTTGCCGTCGCGGCTAATCTCGACCATCTGTGGCCCATAGCCGAAGACCTTGCCACAGGGGTGCTTGGTCTTCTTGACGATCCCACCCAGTTCGACCTTGCCCGCCAGAACCGGCTTCATCGGGTCGCTGACATCGTATTGATGCATTTCACCCGTACCCCAACAAGCCACATAGAGATATTTGTCGTCGAGGCTGAGGTCGATGTCGGTGACCAGCGGGGGCACCGCCGAGAAACCCTTCAAAAGATCCGGCAGATCGTCGGCATTGGCCGGTTGAGGTGGGATGACCGCCGTCTTCTTGGCCTGGAACTTGCCATCCGCGTCGCGCCACCAAGTCCAGATCGAGCCTTCGAGATTGGTGGTATCGACCACAACGCCGCAGAAGCCGTATTGCTGGACTGGATCATGCGCCGGGCGGATTTCGAGCGCCATTTGGTGATTGGCGCCCAGATCGATCGTCTGAATGTTCTTACGCGCACGCAGATCCCAGAAATGCATGCGGTGGCCGTACTTGTTGGACAGTAGATCCTCAGGGACGATGCCGTTTTCGAACTGCGGCGGCAGGGCCCATTCGGAACTGACCATGTAGTCGCGCGGCAGGTTCCACCAGAAATCGTAGTGCTTGTCCTGGGCGCCACGATCTATCTCATAGCGGCCAATGACATCGAAGGTCTGGCAATCCATGATGAAAATGCCCGGAGGACCGTCGGTACCGTCTTTGCCACCGCCGCCGAGGGTCGAGACATAGATGCCCTCGGGTCCGCAGTGGATCGTATGCGGGCGGGAATAGCCCGTCTTGGCAAAGACTTCTGCGGGTTCGATGATCTTGTGAATCTTGGCGGCTGTCGGCCCGCCCTTCACATCAATTATGTAGATGCGCGACGAACGAATGCCCGGAATGATCAGATAACGACGCTCCAAAAAGGCGTGGCCAGTCAGTGGTGATAGCGCCGAAGAACACGCATTCCAGCCGAAGTGATGAAACTCATCGCCCTTGTTTGGCATGATCACAGTGTGGACGATCTTGCCGAAATCCGGCGAATTTGGATCGACATTCACCACAGCCAAACCGTCGGGTTGCGAGAAGTCCGGGCTAAGCATCAACGTGTAGGCCAGAGTTTCCGGCGGCCCTTCCATAGCCAGCCTAGGTGACGGATAGAATGTGGGGTCTGGTCGCAGATTCATCGCGGTATCCTCCCTACGCGTTTGTGAAACTTTTTTTGGTGCTCTCCGTGTCGCTCCCTTTTGAAATGCGGCCCAGGTAGGGATCACAATACACCAAGTCTCCTCGTCTGTCTGACACCGCGTCGCGCTGGCACTATTTACGTGGGCAGACTTTGGGCAGAATATACGGGGTGGGAGGGAGCATTCGGAATCCTGAATAAATGCGCCCGAACGGCTTCCGACCGTTGGTTGCAAGGGAGGATAATCATGAAACGTATTTTCTCGCTCGCGGCATGTGCCGCGGCGTTATCGCTCGGCGTATCGAACGCCTACGCACAATCGGGCGGCGTCGACAAGGCGGTCGGCGGCTACAGCTTCGAAGAAGCCGCAAAGGAGGCCCCCGGTACCAAGGACTTCCATTCGGCCGATGGTCACCTCACATTCGCTATCGTGACACACACTGCCGGCAATGGCTTCTTCGATCCGGTCTACGTCGGCGCGACCGTCGCCGGCAACCTGATCGGCGCCAAGGTCCTGCTGCTCGGCTCGGAATCGCCGACTGACGACCCTGCCCGCGAGATCGAAATCCTGAACCAGATCGTGCAGGATCCGACGATCGACGGGCTGATCATGACAACGCCGCAGGTCGGCGCCTATAACGACATCGTCAAGGCCGCCGAGGCGAAGGGCATACCGGTCGCTACGACCAATTCCTTTGACGGCACGATCCTCAACCGCAGCGGCATCGGCCACACCGGCCAGGACGCCTCCGCTGCCGCAATCGCCGGCGAGGCGCTCGTCAAGTGCCTCGCGGACAAGGGTATAGAGAAGGGTTCGATCGTCCTGCCGTCGTCGACCGCAATGGGCAACATCGAGGTGAACAACCGCGTCACTTCGGCTTTCAACGCCATCGTCAAGGGCTTGAAGGATGCCGGCAAGCTTGATGCCTTCAAGGTCGACGCGGGTCCGGAGAACACCGGTATAGACACCAATCCGAATGACCCGGTGAACGGCATCGTGACGCTGTTCGAATCGCGCGGCGATGTCGTAGGCGCGTTCGCCGGCAACAACGTGTTCACGCCGGCGCTTGCGAAGGCCGTCGCTCAGACCGGAATGACCGGCAAGATCTGCGCCTACGGTTTCGACCTCGGCCCGGCCCAGCAGGACGCGATGAAGAGCGGCGATCTGACCGGCGCGCTCGGGCAGCAGCCCTTCTTGCAGGGCTTCTGGCCGGTCATGCAGCTCTATCTGGAGATCGACCGCGGCATCGCGGCGGCCAACCTCGACACACGCGCCCAACTGGTGACGAAGGAGACTGTCGAGGATGTCGGCAAGCGCTTCGAGAACTGAGTCCACTCGGAACGTCTGAAATCTTTGCGGGAGAGCGCAGGCTCTCCCGCAATGCGGCAGCAGGAAATCGACCAGAAGAGACCATGGCGCTTACCGCGACCACATCGCTCGGCCGTGCGCCGTCCCAGATTGTCGGCGGCTGGGAGGTGGGGCTCGTTGCCTTGCTTTTGCTGCTCTATCTCGGCGGCGCTCTCGTCAATCCCGCGTTCTTCGGGTCAACAGGAGCGTTTCACTCGCTGCTCCGCGACACCTCGCGGGTTGCCATCATCGCGGTCGGAGTGACCTTCGTCATCGTCAACAAGGACCTCGATCTTTCGGTCGGTTCAACTTACGGCCTGGTCGCCGTCGTCTTTGCCAGGCTGTTCGCGCCGAACTTCCTTGACCTCGGCGTCGTCACGTCGGCGATCCTCTGCCTGCTGCTCGGCACGCTGATCGGGCTGATCAACGGCGTGCTCGTCACCATCCTGAAGGTGCCGGCGTTCATCGCCACGCTGACCGTCCTCTTCATCGGCCGCGGCTTCGTGCTGGCGCTCACTCACGGCCAGGCGATCTACTACCCTGCCAAGGCGACCGGCTATCCGGGTTTTTTTCACCTCGGCGAGACCAACCTCCTCGGCTTCAACAACCAGATCGTGATCTTCCTCGTTGTCGCCGTGATCGGCGCCTATGTGCTTGCCAAGACGCGCTGGGGCTACGAGACCTTCGCCACCGGCGGCAACGAGCAGGCGGCGTCCTATGCCGGCATCCCGACCAACTGGGTGCGCATCCGAGCCTTCCTGATCTCCTCGCTCTGCGCCGCGCTGGCCGGCTTGATGTCAGCTGCGCAGGACAAGGGCGTGACGCCGCTCTACGGCGTCAGCGGTGAGCTGACCGTCATTGCCGCCGTGATCATCGGCGGCGCCTCGATCCTCGGCGGCCGCGGCCGGGTCGCCGGATCCTGCCTTGGCGCCCTTCTGGTGGTGCTGCTCGACAAGGTATTGCGCGAGGGCTGGCCGATCACGCGCATCATCAAGATCGGCGACGAGGAGATCACGGTCAACGCCGTTTTCTCGCTACCGGTCGGCGCGGTGCCGGTGTTCCTCGGGCTGCTACTCGTCGTCGCTGTGCTCATCGAGCCCTATCTCATCCGCCGCCAGGTGGCAGGGCGCCTCTGGGCCTGGCTCCGCGGCCGGCCGCCGCCACCGGCCTACGAGATCGGCGGCATCGCGATCGAGGGGGTGCAGACCAAGGGCGCGATGGCGACCGACATGGCGTTGTCGGCCACCGGGTTCGGCAAGTTCCTCGCCCGGCGCGACGCGCTCGCCATCATCCTGACCGCGCTCCTGTGGCTGACCGGCCTCGCGCTCCGGCCGGACTACTGGTGGAACCTGTCCAACAGCTTCGCTATCTTGCTCAACTACACCGAGCTTGCGCTGATCACCATCGGGCTCACCTACGTCATCGCCGCCGGCGATATCGACCTCTCCGTCGGGGCGGTGCTTGCCCTCGCCGGTAGCACAGCCGCCTATTTCCTCAAGGTCCTCGGCGCCGACCCCGTGACCGCCGTGGCGATGGGCCTGCTGGCGGGCATGTGCGCCGGCCTCGTCAACGCGATCGTCACCGTCGGCTTCAAGCTGCCGGCCTTCATCGCCACGCTCGGCATGTTCTACATCGCCCGCGGCCTCGCCGCCTGGTTCGTCGCCGGGCAGCAGCTCACCGGCTGGCCCGAGGGCTACAACCTGCTTGGCCGCAAGGTGAACGACATCCTGCTGCACTACCGCATCTCGCTGCCGGACGGGCTGCTGCGCTCGATCGCCGAGGTGGTGAGCGTCCAGACCATCTGGATGCTGTTGGTCGCCCTCATTGCCGGCGTCGTGCTCGCCTACATGCCGTTCGGGCAGAAGGTCTATGCGACCGGCGGCAACATTCGCGCCGCCGCTTATGCCGGGATCAACACCAACCGGGTGCGGTTCTTCGCGCTCATGCTGGCGGCGCTCTGCGCGACAATGGCCGGGATCATCAACGTCGCCTACTTCCGCAGCTTCAACCCGGTAGCCGGCCAGTTCCGCGAGCTCGACGCCATCGCTTCGGTGATCATCGGCGGCGGTTCGATCTTCGGCGGCTACGGCACCGTGATCGGGGCGCTCGCCGGGGCGGCGGTGATCACCCTGATCCGGGCGCTGCTGCAGCTCAACGTCCAAGGCTTTACCATGCCGCAGCACTGGATCAACGTCTTCATCGGTGGCATCCTGATCGTGGCGGTGCTGATCGACATCTGGGTGCGCCAGGCCAACATCTTCGGCCGCCTGCGGGCGCGCCTCGCGCGGCGCACAAGAACGGCGGAAACGACCCATGCGTGACGCGACCAGGCCCGCACCGATCGTAGAAATGCGGGGCATCGAAAAAGCCTTTGGTGCGGTGCAGGCGCTCCGCAACGTCGACCTCGTGCTCTATCCCGGCGAGATCCTGGGCCTCGTCGGCGACAACTCGGCCGGCAAGTCGACGCTGATGAAGATCCTGACCGGCGCCTACCAGCGCGACGCGGGCGGCGAGATCTTCGTCGCCGGGCAGCCGGTGCACTTCAAGAGCCCGCACGAAAGCCGCGACGCCGGCATCGAGATGATCTACCAGGATTTCGCGCTTTGCGGGAATATGGATGTCGGTCAGAATATCTTTCTTGGCCGTTGGCCGCGCAGGGGCCTTTTCGTCAATCGGCGGAAAATGTACGCGGAAGCCGACAGTGTGCTGAAGCGGCTCAAGGTCGACGTGAACTCCGTCTATCAAAAGGTCGAGAGCCTTTCGGGCGGCCGCCAGCAATCGGTGGCGATTGCCCGCGCTATCTCCTTTCAGCCGCGCGTGGTGATACTCGACGAGCCGACCGCCAATCTCTCGGTGATGGCGACCGAGCGGCTGCTCGAAACCATGCTGGAACTGAAAAAACAGGGCGTTGCCCAGATCATCATCTCCCACCGCCTCGTTGACATCTTCGCTGTGGGCGACCGCGTGATGGTGCTTAAGCGCGGCGAGAACGTCGGCGATCGCTACATCAAAAACACCGACGAGCATGAGGTCCTGGAGATCATCGTGTCCGGCACGCGAGAGCATGCACTTACGGCCGATGAGGCAATGCTTTGACCGATCAGGATCACTTTTCTCCTGGCGTCGCAGAAATGCGGCTAAAACCACCCGTTCTAAGTCCATCGAGATTGTGCCCGAGATGGCGAAGGGACCGGTGTTGGCTGCGCTTTCTCGCCGTTGCGCCGCGATCACCACCCGAAGGTCGCAATGATTGCGCTCAACGGGCGCCGAACCATTCGATGAGGATGTCAATCAGCGCACGCACCTTTCTGGGCGCAATCCCGCCAGGTGGCCGCACCACATAGATCCCCGCCTCTGGCGAGGGATAATCCGCCATCACTTGTCTCAATGTACCCTCCGCGATCGGCACGTCGGTAAGGAAGTCGGGCAGCGCAGCAATGCCCAGCCCAGCCAAGAATGCGGCGGTTCAGAATAAAAGCGCTCTGTAGTGATCCATCGCGCCCCCCTCTGTCCTGCCGGACAGAGGGGGGCGCTGTCCGGGCGCTGTCCCTCCGCGATCAAAGGTTCTGCACCGCAGCAGCGCGAGGGCTGGCGGCAGCGGCGAGCAGGGCTGAGCCCGCCAGCAGGGCGGCGGCGAGCAGGAAGGCGCTCCACCAGCCGGCAGTGTCGAACAGCATGCCGCCCGCGGAAGCGCCGCCGGCGATGGCGAACTGGATCAAAGCGACCTGCAGCCCGCCTCCAGCTTCAAGATCGTCGGGAATGATCTGAGCCATCCATGTACCCCACGCCGCCGGAATCGGGGTGTTGAACAGCCCCCAAAGAACCAGAAGCGAAGCCGTGGCCCAAAGCACCGGTCCCACTGCGATCAGGAGCGGGGCGAGGAGCGCAAGCGCGCTCGGCAGCCCGATCAGCACGGCAGTGAGGTTTCGCCGGAGAACAAAGCCGGCGATGGACAGTCCCGCCAGGCCTCCTAGGCCGAGGCCCAGGAGCACCAGCGACAGGACGTTCACGTCGAGGCCGGTGACGCTTTCAAGGAATGGGCGCAGATAGATCGACAGCGAATTCATCCCCATGAATGCGAGTCCAGTTGCGGCCATGCCGATGGTGAATGTCCGATTGCGCAGCAGACGGAACATGCTGGATACCGAAACGGCCTCCATTGGCGGCATCTTCGGCAGAACGGCGAACTGCCAGATGAGCGCCGCGAGACCGACCGGGACTGTGACGAGGAAGGTGCCCCGCCACCCGATCAATTCGCCGAGGAAGCTTCCGAGCGGTGCGGCGATGACGATCGCCAATGCAGTTCCGCCCTGCAGCAGGGCGATCGCCTTGGGCAGGTCGGAGCCTGAGGCCAGACGCGCCAAAATGGCCGTGGAGAGCGACCAGAAGCCGCCGATCGCAATCCCGACCAGGGCCCGTCCGGCCAGAAACACCAGGAAGTTGGGGGCGAGGACAACAGCCAAACTCGATGCGACCAGCACTGCCGTGTACAGCAGGACGACCGTTCTCCGGTCGAACCTGGCCAGGAGTGCGTTGCCGAACAGGCTGGTGATCACGGCAAAGAGCCCCGACACGGCGATTGCCTGTCCGGCCTGGCCTTCCGAGATGGCCAGGTCCTGCGCAATCGGAGTCAACAGGCTCACCGGCATGAACTCCAGGCCGACGAGGAGAAAGGTCAAAAGCGAGAGGCAGGTGACGGCGGCCCATGGCGTTACCGCCCCTTCAACCGCCAGCGTGTCATCCAGTGTCAGTTCGATAGCCATTCGTGCGCTCCTGTCCGTCGACAGACTAGGTAGCCGGGCTGGTCTTGTCAGACTAGCGGCTATAATCTGCATGTCGTAGTGAACGGAGCTCACCAATGCCGCGTGACGAGTTCAGTGAGATGCGAGCCTTCCTTGAAGTCGCTCGGCAGCGCAGTTTTACACGAGCGGCGACCAAATTGGGTGTTACCCGATCGGCCCTCAGCCATACGATCAGGGCAATGGAGGAACGGCTTGGCGTCCGTCTGCTCTCTCGCACGACCCGCGATGTGGCGCCCACGGCGACCGGAGAACGCCTCGTCGAAAGCATCGAGCCGCATTTCGAAAGCATTGCCGCCGGGATCAGCGCGATCAGCGCCCTGCGCGGCCAGCCCTCGGGCCAGATCCGTATCGTGTGCCCCGATGATGCCGTCAATCTGGTCTTTCGCCCCAGGCTGCCAGCGTTCCTGCGAGACTACCCGGACATCAACGTGGAGCTCATTGTCGACAACGGCTTCACCAACATCGTCGAGAGTCAGTTCGATGCCGGTGTTCGACTTGGCGAGGCAATCGCCCGCGACATGGTGGCCGTTCGCATTGGTCCCGATGTCGGCTATTGCGTCGCCGGCTCACCCGATTATTTCGCTCGTCGGGCTGCGCCGAAAAGCCCTCAGGACTTGACCGACCACAACTGCATCAACCTGCGGCTTCCCAGCTCAGGCGTGTTATATGCCTGGGAATTCGGGAAGAACGGACGCGAGTTCAGCGTCCGTGTGGACGGCCAGCTGACCCTGAACAATATCGCGCCGGCGCTTGACGCGGCCCTCGACGGCATTGGTTTGGCCTATGCACCGAAGGATCTTGTTCAACCCTATGTTGAGAATGGTCGGCTCGAGGAAGTCCTTGCCGACTGGTGCCCGACCTTCCAGGGCTATCATCTTTACTACCCCAGCCGACGCAATCAATCGCCCGCCTTTGCAGCCTTTGTCGCGGCTTTCCGGTACCAATCTCGATAGACCTCTCGACCCGCCCCAAGATCGCAGATCAGGGTGCTGGCTCGATCGGCACCGGAGCCAGGGTGCGCCGCCACTCTCCCGGCGCTTTGGCCCTTGAATGCGGTCAGTGCGCTGCCGGGTCAATCTTCACGCAATCGGGACGAGACCGCCGCGGGAACGGCCCGTCCTGGCTCGGGAACGTGCCCATCGGACCGTTCGCGTCGAGGAGCGTGGGACGAAGGGCTCACGCGGCCCGTTCGGCCGTGCCCTCGAATTTGTTGAGGTTCGTCGAAGTGAAGCCGGGGCAGGCAGCGTCGGCGCCGGCGTCCTCAAATTCGATGGCGAAGGCGAGCGTCGGCGCATCGAGGGCAGTCTCCGAGGGGCTGTAAACAGGGCCGAACAATGCGCGCTGTGGACTGGACGGGTCGACGCTGGCGATGCGTGCCGCCGGCGCTTCACCAAGCAGCCGCAACATCGCCTGCGTGACGGCGACGACGCCGAACACGTTGGTCTCGAACACTGCGCGTCCCTCGTCGAGGGACGCCGCATGCGAGATGCCCTGCTTTCCCGCATCGGAAGTGCCTGCATTGTTCACCAGGACGTCGAGGCGACCGAACTCGTTACGGATGCGCTTTGCCGCGGCGGCGATCGAGGCCTGGTTCGTGACATCGAGTTGGAGGGCGCGGGCATCCGCTCCGACGCTCTTTGCAGCCGTCTCCGCGTGCTCGAGCATACGCGACCCCACGAGCACGGTGAGGCCGTGCGTGGCCAGGTCCCTGGCGATCTGGAGGCCGATCCCCTTGTTGGCCGCAGTGACCAGGGCAATAGGTTTGACCCGCATGGTGATCTCCTCTTTTTGCATTGACGTGTAGGCAACGGCGCCATGCTGTGCTAATTTTCCCAATCGGAACCGCATTCCGTTTTATACGGAACATTGTTCCGTTTATCAAGTGGAAAAATCATGGACGACAAATCGGAGCAGCGGGGCGGTGGCTTGGAGCCGGTAAACTCGACGGATCGGCGCGTGCGTGCGGACGCGCAACGCAACTCCAAGGCGCTGCTCGAAGCAGCAATGGCAGTGTTTGCGGCTTCGGGGGTCGATGCTCCGGTGCGAGAGATCGCCGATAAGGCCGGCGTTGGCGTGGGTACGCTCTATCGGCATTTTCCGCAGCGTTCTGACCTGATCGTGGCGGTCTTCCGTAACGAAGTGGATGCCTGCGCAAATGCTGCACCTGCCATTGCCGCCGAATATGAACCCGGCGAAGCGCTCGCCCGATGGATGCAGCGTTACGTGGACTTTATCGCTGCCAAGCGTGGACTCGCCGCGGCCTTTTCCTCAGGTGATCCGGCATATGAGTCCTTGCCGCTGTATTTTCTTGAGAAACTTCGGCCCGCGCTGCAGACCTTGCTGGATGCCGCGACCGAAGCGGGCGATGTTCGCTCGGGCGTTGATGCCAAAGAATTATTGTTCGCTGTTGCCAGGCTCTGCTCACCAGATCGCTATGGTGGCGGCCCCGACCAGGCACGACGCATGGTTGGCTTGCTGGTGGATGGGCTTCGCTATGGCGCCCCTTCGGTTGGCTGATTGGTCTTGCCAGGACAGGCCACCGAGTGATCGGTGACCAAACAAAAACCCGCCTCGGCAACCGGGCGGGGTCGGTGGCGCAATTAGAACATTGCCAACAATAATTGCTGTCACTCACTTCTACTCAGGCGGCTTCGCCGCGGTTCCTCGCCCGCTTGTGCTTCCCGCGCGGGCCGCTGATTTCCCATCTTTTGTGGAACCACATCCATTGGCCGGGATCCTCGCGCACCCAGCGCTCGACCACGTCGTTGAGCAGCTGGGTGGTGCCATGGACGTCGACACTGCCGCCGGCGGTGCGCGGCAAGATCAGTTTGTCCTCGATCTCGAGCCGGAAGCGGTTGCCCGGCAGGCGCACGCAGCGCGCCGGATAGACATCGCAGTCATAGTGCCGCGCCAGGGTGCCCAGGACCCGGTTGCTTTCGCATGGGCGGCCGAAAAAAGTCGTTTCGAGCCCGCTCGAGAATTTCTGGTCGACGAGCACGCCGATATTGCCGCTTTTCTCCAGGATGGCCGCCAGCGCGAACGAAGCGCCGGTCGCGGAGGGCAGCAGCGAGCCCATGGTCGAGCGGCGAGTCGAGAGGATGTAGTCGGCAAGGTAGGGGTTGTTGGGCGGACGAAACAGCGCCGTGATGTTCATGCCGAAAGTGGCTGCCGCCACCGGAAGCAGCTCGAAATTGCCGAGATGCCCGGTGAAGATGATATGCGGTTTTTGCTCGCCGGCGATTTGCACGAAGTGCTCGACCCCCTTGACCTCGATGCGGCCCGGTTTTGTCGCGGCGGGATCGTAGTCGAACAGGGCATCGAGAAAGACGTATTCCGCGGCAAGGCGAGCCATGTTGCCCCACATGTCGGAGGCGATGGCCTGGATCTCCTTGTCGCTCTTTTCCGGATAAGCCTTGCGCAGATTGGCGATGGCGACGTTGTGGCGCCCCACCCACGGACCAATGCGGCGGGCGGCGCGGTCGGCGAAATTGAGCGCGCTGTCGACCGGCAGCAGACGCAGCAGCCAAATCATCGTCATAGCGAGGCGCGCCAGCAGCCAGTAATTGAACTGGCGCAGCCGCCTGCCGTGGCGGAACGCCAGGTCCCGGCGGAGCTTCTTGAAGGCGTTGCCGACCATTCCTAGACCATGATGTTTTCAGACAGCAGCATCATGGTCTAGCCGACGCGCAGGATGATCTTGCCGAACACGTCGCGGCCTTCCATGCGCTTCAGTGCGGTCTCGATGCCGTCGAAGCCGACTTCGGTGTCGATAACCGGAGAAACCAGCCCCGCCGCCATTTTCTGCATGGCGTCGGCCATGTTTTGCATGCGACAGCCGAACGAGCCGAGCAGCTTCAGCTGCTGCTGGAACAATTGCATCAGGTTGATCTGCGTCGACACGCCCGAGGTCGAGCCGCAGGTCACCAGGCGGCCGCCGCGTTTCAGGCACAGCATCGAGGCGGCAAAGGTGTCGGCGCCGACATGCTCGAAGACGATGTCGACGCCCTTCTTCTTCGTCAGCTTGCGCACGACGCCTTCGAAACGGTCGTCGCGATAGTTGATGACGTGATCGGCGCCAAGCGCCTTCGCCTTGTCGATCTTGTCGTTCGAGCCGACCGTGGTGATCACGGTGCAGCCCATTTTCTTCGCCAGCTGGATCGCGGCGGAGCCGATGCCCGAGCCGCCGGCATGGATCAGGATGGTTTCGCCGGGCTGCAGCCTGGCGTTGTCGAACAGCATGTGCTCGACCGTGCCGAAGGTGACGGGCGCGACGGCGGCGCCGACGTCGGTCACGCCGGGCGGGGCAGGGACCAGCAGGCGCGCTGGCAGGTTTATCTTCTCTTGCGCAAAGCCGTCGAGATGGAAGCCGTGCACGCCCGAAACATGCTCGCAGAGATTGTCGCGGCCTTCGCGGCAGGCGCGGCAAAGCCCGCAGGTGCGCGCACCGTAGATCGATACAAGCTGCCCGGGGACAAGCATGGAGACGCCGGCGCCGACCGCCTCGACCTCGCCCGAGGCTTCGGCGCCGACGACCAGCGGCAGCTTGCGCTTGGCGAAGGCCATGCCGCGCCAGCCCCAGACGTCGATATGGTTGAGCGCCACGGCCTTGATGCGCAGCGTCACTTCGCCCAGCGCAGGCTGCGGCGGAAGCGGCAGGTCCACCGTTTCAAGGCGGCGGTCCTCGATAAGTTGCAAAGCGCGCATTGGGCCTGTCGGTTCTGTTGGCGAAGAACGGTCGCTTAGACTGGTTCCCGCGCCATGACAAGGCAGGTGTTCTGGCCGCCGAAGCCGAAGGAGTTCGACAGCACCGTGCCGACCTCGGCGTTGCGCTTCTGGTTCGGCACCACGTCGAGCACGATCGCCGGATCGGGATTGTCGTAATTGATGGTCGGCGGGATGACGCTTTCGCGCATGGTCATCAGCGAAAACGCCGCCTCGACGGCGCCGGCCGCCGACAGCGTGTGGCCGATCATCGACTTGTTCGACGAGATCGGCATCGAGCCGATCCGCTCGCCGAACACGGTCGACAGCGACAAATGCTCCATCTTGTCGTTTTCCGGCGTCGAGGTGCCATGGGCGTTGACATAATCGATCTCGTCTTCGCCCAAGCCGGCATCGGCCAGCGCCGCGCGAACCGCCGCGATCGCCGGCGAGCCGTCCGGCTTCGAGCGGGTGCGGTGGAAATCGTCGGCCTTCTCGCCGCAGCCGCGCAGGATGCCGAGAATCGTCGCGCCGCGGGCGAGTGCCGCCTCCAGCGATTCCAGCACAAGCGCGCCGGAACCCTCGGCAAGGACAAAACCGTCGCGATCCCTGGAAAACGGTTTTGACGCCTTTTCGGGGATGTCGTTGTGCGTGGAGAGCGCCGAAAGCAGCGAGAAACGGATCAGCGCCTCGGCGGTCGCCGAGCCGTCGGCGCCGATCGACAGCGCCCGGTCGCATTCGCCGCGGCGGATCGCCTCGACGCCGAGCTGGATCGAGGTGGCGCCCGAGGCGCAGGCTGTCGACAGCGTGATCGGCAGGCCGCGCGTGCCAAAACGGTCGGCGAGCCGGTCGGCGATCGAACCGAACTGGGTGGTCTCGAAAACATCGAGCCCCTTCAAGCCGCGCGCCACCCGAAGCAGCCGTTCGGCGCCGATGTCGTGCTTGTCGGAATTGTACAGCGAAAAGCGCTCGCTCCAGTCGAGCTCGACCGGCGGCGAGGCGAGGAAAAGCGGTCCGCCGAAATCGCCCCAATCAAGGCCGGCTTCGGCCACGGCTTCCTGCGCGGCGATCTCGGCGAGGTCGTAGGTAAGAAGGGAAGCGCCCTTGGAGCTCGACGGCAGGAAATCGACCGTGCCGGAGATGCGGGTGTTCAGATGGTCGACCGGAAAGCGGGTGATCGGATGGATGCCGGACGTGCCCGCGGTGAGCGCTGCCCAATTGTCGGCCTTGCCGACGCCCAGCGACGTCACCACGCCGATGCCGGTGACGGCAACGATCGGCCTGCCCATGTGGTCGTTCAGATTGGCCATGTTTTTGTCCCAAAACCCTCTAGGCGGCGTTGACCAACGCCATGCCCTCGAATTGGTGATAGCCGATCGCCGTTGCAAGCACGGTCCTGGGAATGCCGTTGAACGGCTTCTCGCTGGCGGCGTCAAAAGCCGGGTAGGCGGCCTTGCGTTCGACAGCCAATGCAGCCAGCGCCACGGCGAAGGGAAACTGCGCTTCCTTCATGTGGCCGGTCAGCGTCGAAAAACCGCGTGCGGCAATCGCCGGATTGGCGTCGAGCGCCGATTTCTCGGCAGCAGTCGCGGCATGGGCACCCGAAGCGCCTGAAATCGTCAGCAGCTCGCCGTTCGGCAGTGCCGCCTGGCTGAGCAGCGCGGCAATCTCGGCATCGAGCTCGCCCTGCCGGCGTATGGCGCGTCCGGATACGACCGGGCCGAGTTCGGCATAGATCTTTCGCCCGCGGCTGATCGCGTGCTCGCGCTGTTCCAGGACGAGAAACGCACCGCCCGATCCAGTCACCACGCCGCCGCCGTCCAGGCCCTGTCTCTGCCAGACCGGTCTCCAGGGGCCGCGATGCAGGTAGCCGGCCAGCTCATAGCCAAGCAGCATGTCGGAATGTTCGGTCTGGAATGCGCCGCCGACCAGGATATGCGTCGATTGGCCGGAGCGGATGCGCGCGGCGGCTGTCTCGACAGCGGCGACGCCGGCACCTTCCTCGCCCATGAAAGTGCGCGACGAGCCGGTCACCTTGTGGACGATTGAGATGTTGCCGGCGAGCAGGTTGGAAAGCTGTGCCAGAAACAGCGTCGGCCGCAATTCGGTGGTCAGTTTCTCGTTGAGCAGCACGTCGCGGTCGTTGCGGCTTTCCGAAGCGGCGAGAATGTCGGCGTCGACCGCCTCGTCGCGCTCGCCGCCGCCGGCAGCCACCACCATGTCCATCGTCGTGCAGAGATCGTCATTGCCCTTGATGCCGGCGTCGTCCAGCGCCATGCCGGCGGCATAGGTGCCGAGCCGCTGCCAGGTTTCCATCTGCCGCTGGTCGCCGCGCTTGGCGATCTGCAGGTTCCAGTCGATCTCCGGCAGCGGGTGGACGGTGTAGGGCGAGAAGCGCACGGCTTCGAGCACCGGCTCCAGGCCGGGCTGGACGAGCTTGCGCCAATGCGCATCCGGACCTTCTCCCAGCGAAGAGACAAGGCCGATGCCTGATATGACGACGTCGTGGGGGCTCATGGGCGAGGGTTCATGGGGCGGCTGTTGTGGGTCAGGCTAGAAGACAAGCCATTTCAGGCGTTCTTTGCCATGACAAGCGCGTCAATCTTGGCGCACAGGTTCTTCATGACGAAGTAATCGTCGGTCGAGGCCTTGCCGTCATTGACCTCCTGCGTCCACTTTTCCAGCGGCACCTTGATGCCGAATTCCTTGTCGATGGCAAAGACGATGTCGAGGAAGTCGAGGCTGTCGATGCCGAGATCGTCGATGGTGTGGCTTTCAGGGGTGATCGTGTCGATATCGATCTCACTGGTGTCGGCGATGATCTTGGCGACTTTGTCGAACGTGGTGGACAAGGGCTTTTCCTTCGGTTGCGGGCGGAATCTGTCCGCTGGTGTTTGCGCGCTGTCTAATCGGTTTTTCCGGGCAGGAAAAGGCCTGAACGCCGGGCGCAGATGGGATACCCACTCCGTAAACGCAAGAAGAGCCGTTGGCGACCCTCCAGGCGATATGCCGCAACCATCCCATCTCTGGTCATTGCATGTACCAGTGTACCATGGTACGGAAATCCTATGACCACCGTCGAACGCGTGCAGACCGGGGTTCGCCTGGAAAAACGATTGGTGAAGGTGCTCAAGGCCTTGGCCGAGCATCGCGACATGAGCCTGGGTGAACTCATCGAGGGCATCGTGCTGCATGCCTTCGAAGGCCAGACGCCGTTTTCCCCGACGACCCTGGAAACAATCGGCCAATTGAAGCGCATCTACGGAATGGAGCTTGGCGCAGCGGACAGCCACCGTCTGGTGGAAATCGCCGGGGAGGGGGATGACCAACCATCTTGAGCGCAGCCACAGCATCGTGCTTTCGGGGCCGATCGACCGCGTCTTTCCGCTGTTCACGCCGACTGGGGAGACCCTGTGGGTGGACGGCTGGGATCCGGAGTTTCTGCATCCACAAGACGGGGAGACGCGCCAGGGCATGGTCTTCAGGACCGCTCACGGTGATGAGACCACGCTCTGGGCCTGCACGGACTGGGACCCCGTGGCGCATCGCATCCGCTATGTCCGGGTGACGCCGGATACGCGTTTCGGATTTGTCGAGGTGGCCTGCCGTCCGACCGCTGACGGAGGCACGGAGGCGTCGATTGCCTACACGTTCACTGCCCTGAACGCGGCAGGAATATCGTATCTGTCCGAACTGACGGAGGAGGCATTCGCGCACATGATCGAGGGATGGAAGCTCCGTATTGATGCGCGGCTGCAAGTGTGAAATCTAACGCCAGGTGCCTTAAACTAACTGCCGCTAAGGGTGGAACTTTACCCTTCGCTTCGTCTCCCGGAACAGCGCCGCGCCACCATAACGGCAATGTCGAAACCTGCGTCGTCAAAAGGCAATGCCTCCACCCCACCTTCAACGAAGCTCGCCTGCGGAACCGCCGCCGCCGCTTCCCTAATGGCATCTGCCGCCGGATCGATGCCGCTCAGGTCAGCGCCCTCGGCAACAAGCTGCCCTGCAAAGCCGCCGGTACCGCAGCCGATGTCAAGAAGCCTAAGCCCGGCGATCGACGATCGCACCGATCTGACAACTGCCAACGGATTGTTTACGAGCTGCATAGCGTGTTTCCTTTCGGGTCCGACGATAAGGAAGAGCCTCTGGCAGGAAGCACATTCACCCACCTATTGCAGCAAGCTCGGGGCGCATTTCCTCTAGGGTCATTCCCATCCCCAACAACACGGAAACCAGGATCCGCAGCTTGGGTCCGGTGAGATCGCCGGCAAAGACTGCCCCGGCTTTCTCCAGATCCTTGCCACCGCCATTGCCATAAATCGGCGAGACGCGACCTTCGCCACATCGCGACGCCACGAATACCGGAACGCCGTCGGCGATGATGTCTCCAACGGCCGCTGCGACGGCGGGCGTCGCGTTTCCCCTGCCGAAGCCTTCGAGCACGATCGCCCGCGAGCCGCTTGCCGCCGCATGGCGGATCACGCGGTCATCGGAGCCAAGCACCATGCGTATGAGATCCACCCTCGGTTCGATCGCGCTCGCCGCAAAAGTTTTCCGAAGGATAGGTCGGCGCGATACGCTTACAGCGGCGCCGTCGATTTCGCCGAGCTTGCCGTGGTTTCGCGAGACAAATGCGTCGACCCGGGACGTATGTGCCTTTGTGACGTCACGCGCGGCGTGGAAGTGTTGTTCCAGAAGCACAACCGCACCGAGAGCCCTCGCCAACGGCGATGCCGCAAGCCGGACGGCGTCGGTGACATTGCGCGGTCCGTCGCTGGCTGAATCATCGGCGCTGCGCTGTGCGCCAGTAAACACCACTGGCTTTTCATTCGCTAAAAGCAAATCCGCGAGGTAGGCGCTTTCCTCCATCGTATCGGTACCGTGGGTGACCACCACGCCGATGCAATCGTCTTCAACAAGGTGCAAGTTGATCCGCTGAGCCAGACCAAACGCCATTGGCAGCGTCATTGCGCAACTGACGATATTCATGAAGTCGTCAAGTCTAATGTCGACGCCGGGAGGAATGTCTTGAATCGTGCCCCGAAGTTTTTCGCCGTCGATGGTCGATACGACATGATCTTCAGCATCAACATGCCGCGAAGCTATGGTACCTCCGGTGGTAATCAGCCAGATACACGCCATGCGGCCTGCTTTCGGACGGAGGGGTTGATGGTCGGCTAGAACGTAGCGGATTGAATTTCAAATGAACACAGAAGTTCAGGGATATCCTGTTCCCTATTGGGAACATCTCATTGGGTCAGACTTGCCGAAGGTCATCTCAATGGGAAGCGCAAAGAAGGGTCGACCTGAGCTCTTGCGCAAAGGGCAGCTTTTGAGAAGCGCCACAGATGTCAGCAAATGGCGCGTCCCGTGGTTCAAATACCTGAGCCGCAGAACGCCCGAGATGAGCGTCGAACGACTGGCTGGGGTGGTGAGCCGACTTTCAGTCGCACGGCTGAACGGCTCAATGCCAGAACGCGACGCCGGCAGGGAATGGCTCGTCAATGGAGTTGCGCACGCGCGATTCTTTGCGTCATACTGCGTAGGCACGCGGAGAAGGGGCCGGCATCATGCAAGACGACGAGAGCAGTCCTCGGCGCCGTTTCCGCGATGTCATCACGAGCGAAGAGCAATTGCGAGCGGTTTTGGGGGCCCCCACAGACCGAGCAGTTGCCAAGGTCGTTCGAGTAATTGACGAACATGCTCGCCGCTTCATTGCTCATGCGCCTTTTGTGTTCGTAGCGTCCGCCGGCGCCGATGGCATGCTCGACGTCTCGCCAAAGGGTGATCCCGCCGGCTTCGTCAAGGTGCTGGACGAGAGAACTCTCGCCATTCCAGACCGCCCCGGCAATCGTCGACTCGATACTTTCCGTAACGTCCTGAGCAACCCGAATGTCGGCCTGATTTTCGTAATCCCCGGTGTGACCTACACGCTTCGCGTGGCCGGCAAGGCGCTCATCGTCCGCGATGCTGAGCTGCGTGAGGCCATGGCTGTCAACCGTAAGCTCCCTGAGCACATACTCGTCATCGAGATCTCGCACGTACTTTCTCATTGCCCGAAGTGCATGGTCCGCTCGGGCTTGTGGCAGCCGGATGCGTGGCCTGATACCAGCAACCTTCCCTCGTTTGCGGAGATGTTGGTCGCCCACGGCAAACTCGCGGAGACGGTTGAGGAGATGCAAACGATCATCGACACGGGTAATCACGACCGGCTCTACTAACTTGATGAACCACCGGTTGCCGGCTTCATGCTGACGCGGCGTGCTACTCTGCCAACAGAGGGGATCATGCAGATTATCGATCATAACCTTCAGCCGACAGAAGAGTGGCGTCCCGGCGTGTCGACCAGAATGCGCGTTTCTGCGGTCACCGAGGCAGCCACGCTCTGCATATTCGAACAGTGGGTCGCACCAGGAAGTGGCACACGTACTCACACCCATCCCGTCGAGGAAGTCTTGACCGTGCTGGAAGGCCAAGCCGAGCTGTGGTTGGATGATGAACGAGAAACAGTATCGACGGGACAATCAGTCATCGTGCCGGCCGGCCGCTGGCATGGCTTTCGCAATACCGGAAGCGCGACATTGCACATGCAGGCCATACTGGCCGCGCCAACCTTCGAGGCCTCTTTCGAGGGGCAGCCGGAAGTGACGAGGCATTGGGCTACCGCAAAAGCGTAACACCCGCCATCTTGACGACGGGACCCGCGCCTGGCTCCAATCTGATCCGTGGATCGTGTACTGCGACGAGACGTCGGGATCGGGGATCAGCGGACATGGGCGAGGAGGGCTTGGCAGAGATCTCAGCCCGGTATCTTCGCTTCGCCGACACGGAAGCTCGCAGTCGCTCACCGCTCTACGAGGATCTGGCTCGTGCGGTCGCTGGCGACCGCGAAATACTCGGCTTCCTGTCGACCCTCCCGGACATCAAGCGGCAACCGAATCTTCTGCTTGCCGTGGTGCGTCACCTGTTCGGCACACCGACAGGGTGGACCGAGTTTCGCCAGGCGCTTCTGGCGCATCCCGAGCTTGTCCGCTCGCTCATGCTCGAGCGCTCGACGCAAACCAACGAGCCGGCAAGGTGCGCCACACTGCTGCCCGTCCTGGCGCGCCTGCCGCAGCCGCTGGCCCTCCTGGAGGTCGGGACTTCCGCAGGGCTCTGCCTTATGCCCGACCTCTATAGCTACGACTACGGGCGCACGGTGCTCCGCGCACCCGTCATGGCCTGGGAACCGCCTGTCTTCCGATGCTCGGCCAGCGAGACAACGCCATTCCCGACGGCCCCGCCGCATGTCGTCTGGCGAGCGGGATTGGACCTGAGCCCGATCGATGTTTCAAACCCCTCGCAAGTCGCATGGCTTGAGACGCTGGTCTGGCCGGAGCAGACGGCGCGGCTTGCCAATCTGCGGGCGGCCCTAATGATCGCTGCCACAGTCAAGCCTCGGATGGTGAAGGGCGACCTGCGCGGGAGCGACCTCGTGCGGCTCTGCAGCGAAGCGCCAAAGGACGCTACCCTCGTTGTCTTTCACACAGCCGTCCTCGACTATGTCTCCGATCCGGCAGACAGAGAGGCCTTCGCAGAACAGGTGATGCGTCTTTCTCCGTATTGGGTATCGAACGAATTCCCTCGCGTATTCCCGTCCATCGCCACACGCGCCGGAAAAAGCTGGCCGCCAGGCCGCTTCCTCCTATCTGTGAACGGCTCCCCTGTCGCTTGGACCGACCCGCATGGCGCCTCGCTCGAATGGATCGCGGACGAGCCGTAGGCGGTATTCCGTTTAGGGACCCAAGCGTTAGATTTCACCACTGGCGAACGCTTCAACTGGCTCCAGCCCAGATTAGAAAGTGACGCGGCCGAGCACGCGCAGGCCGTCGCCTTGCGGCTCGACGATCACGGCTTCGCCTTCGCGCGGCGAGATGCCGGTGAGCGCCATGATGTTCTCCAGATGGGTGACCATGACCACATTGTCGGAGCCGGAATAGGCGCTGATCTCGTTCATGATCGCCTCGAGCTGGGCGGCTTTCTCGCTCGCGTCGGTCTTCAGCAGGTCAAGCGGAGCGAAGGGTTCGGGCTCTTCCCTGAAAGCGGTGCGAGCCGTGTCGAGGGCGCGGCAATAGCGGCTGGACAGCACGCGCTCGACCGGCGCCGCGCGGGCGTCGAAAAGCGCGCCGATCTTGCGTGCCTGCTGCTTGCCGCGCACCGAGAGATTGACCTGGGTGGCGCATTTCTCGATGTCGAAATTCGCCGGATCGGTGGTGCCGGTGACCATGGCATGGCGAAGCAGCACGACATGTCCGCCGTCGCGCAACAGCGCCCAGCCGGCTTCGGTCGCGTGGGCCGCGGCGGGAATGACGAGCAGCAATAGAGCCAGCACAGATCGAAGCATCAGGCGTCCTTTTCCGGTCACCGGAGGTGGGTTCCGGTGACCGCATATAGGGACGGCAAAGCCGGCTGAAAAACAAGGCATCACCTATCCCGGCTGTTTGCAAGAACCGACCGCTTTGCCAGGCGGGGCGGTTGCGCTCAAATCCCGGCTCGCCTATCAGGGGAAAAATGTCCCCACTCATCGAAACCGTCCTTTTTGTCTTCGGCCTTGTCGCGCTCGGCTATCTGGCCGGGCTCACCGGCTATCTGAAGGCCGAGGCGGGTGGGGCCATCGCCGAATTCGCCGTCGGGGTGGCGATGCCGCTGCTTCTGTTCCGCACCATGGTCAACGCCGATTTCCATGGCACCGCGCCCTGGTTGTTCTGGGGAGCCTATTTTACGGCTGCCGCAGTGACGTGGGCCGCAGGCCACCTGGTCATCACCCGGGTGTTCGGGCGCGACTCGCGTGCCGGGGTCGTCGGCGGCGTGTCGTCGGCTTTTTCCAACCTCGTCCTGCTCGGCATCCCGTTCTTCCTCGGCACATTCGGGCCAAGTGGATTCGAAGTGCTGTCGCTGCTGATTTCCGTGCATCTGCCGACGATGATCATGGCATCGATCATCCTGTTTGAGATCTTTGGCCGCGGCGACGAGCATGTGCATCCGCTGCGCATCATCCGGCGCTTCTTTCGAAAGTTGCTCTCCAATCCGCTGATCATCGGCATCCTGGCCGGATGGGTGTGGCGCATCACCGGCCTGCCATTGCCGGCGCTGGCGGTCCGGCTGGTCGACGCGCTGGCCAACATCGCCGGACCGGTCGCGCTGTTTGCCATGGGGCTGGGCCTATGCCGTTTCGGCATCTCCGGCAATGTGCGGCCGGCGCTGGCGCTGTCGGCGCTGAAGCTGATGCTGATGCCGGCCGTCGCGCTCGGCCTGGTCTGGCTGCTTGGCCTGCCGCCGCTGTCGGCGAAAGTCGCGGTCGTGGCGGCCGCGCTGCCATCCGGGGTGAATTCCTACCTGATTGCGACGCAGTTCAACACCGGCCAGGCGCTGGCATCGAACCAGATGACCATCGCCACCGCCTGCGCGGTCGTCACCACGGCCTTTTGGCTGACGGTGGTGGTCCACGTGTTTGGATAGGTATGATCGATATTGATGCCTGCGAAGGGCGGGTTCCTGGCGCTTCAGGTGCTCATACACCCAAACGTTACGCTCCGTTCCGGTTCTCGGGAGCCGCCGGTCCGGTCGTTTCCTCACACACCCTCAAGCAACAACGGGAGCGCAAATCGGCCTCGCCATGTGCTGGCCCAAACCCTATATGCCATCTTGCGATTGATTGCGGGGCTTGCCCTAGGTAAAGAGCAGTGGCTCCAGGCGTGCCGGCATCGATGCCAGTGCGCACGCCCGTCAAGGAAATCCAGATAGCGGCCCGTCAGCGCGCCGAACGGAGGCTAGACCATGCTTCAGAAAACCAGCCATTTCATGCGCCAGGCCAATCTCATCAACGGCGAGTGGGTGCAGGCCGACAGCGGCCAGACGGTCGACGTCAACAATCCGGCCACCGGCCTCAAGATCGGCACCGTGCCGAAGTCGGGCAAGGTCGAGACGCGCCGCGCCATCGAAGCTGCCGACGCCGCCTTCCAGACATGGCGCAAGACCACCGCGCTCGAGCGCTCGAAGCTGTTGCGCAAGCTGCATGACGCCATGATGGACAACCAGGATGTGCTGGCCGAGCTGCTGACCATCGAGCAGGGCAAGTCGCTGTTCGAATCGAAGGGCGAGATCGGTTCGGCAGCCTCCTACATATTGTGGTTCGCCGAAGAAGGCCGCCGCACCTATGGCGATGTCGTGCCGTCGCCCTGGGCGGATCGCCGCATCCTGGTGACCAAGGAGCCGGTCGGCGTCATCGCCGCCATCACGCCGTGGAATTTCCCGTCCTCGATGCTGGCCCGCAAGCTCGGCCCAGCACTTGCCGCTGGCTGCACCGCGGTCGTCAAACCGGCGTCGCAGACGCCTTATTCCGGCCTTGCCTGGGGCGCGCTCGCCGAGGAAGTCGGCTTCCCCAAGGGCGTCATCAACATCCTGACCGGCGCCGCCGGCGAGATCGGCGACGAGATCTGCGCCAACCCGCTGGTCAAGAAGATCACCTTCACCGGCTCGACCGAGGTCGGCAAGATCCTGATCCAGAAGTCGTCCGTCACCGTCAAGAAGGTGTCGATGGAACTCGGCGGCAACGCGCCGTTCCTGGTCTTCGACGACGCCGATATCGAGCGCGCCGTCGCCGGCGCGATCACCGCCAAATACCGCAATTCCGGCCAGACCTGCGTCTGCACCAACCGCTTCCTGGTCCAGGCTGGTGTCTACGACAAGTTCGTCGAAAAGCTCGCCGCCGCCAGCGACGGGCTGAAGGTCGGTTCCGGCCTCGATGACGGCGTGCAGCAGGGGCCGCTGATCGACGAGAAGGCGGTCGAGAAGGTCGAGGAACTGATCGCCGACGCCACCGCCAAGGGCGGCAAGATCGTCGCCGGCGGCAAGCGCCATGCGCTCGGCGGTTCGTTCTTCCAGCCGACGGTGATCGCCAATGCCACACCGAAGATGCGCTTCATGAAGGAAGAGATCTTTGGCCCGGTAGCGCCCGTGTTCAAGTTCGAAACCGAAGAGGAGGCGATCGCGCTCGCCAACGATACCGAGTTCGGCCTCGCCTGCTATTTCTACACCGGCGATCTCGGCCGCGCCTTCCGGGTCATGGAAGGGCTGAAATACGGCATGGTCGGCGTCAATGAAGGGCTGATCACCACGCCCGAGGCGCCGTTCGGCGGCGTCAAGGAATCGGGCCTCGGCAAGGAAGGCGGACATCAGGGCATCGAGGATTATCTCGACACCAAATATGTCTGCATCGGCGGCCTCGGCCTCTGATTGGGCAGGGGTCAATTGACTGCCAATGGATCCAAACCGGCCCGAGAGGCCGGGCGGGGATCGATCAACCAACTGGCGTTTCGGGCATGGCGATGAAGGACGGCGAGGTTTTTGGTACGACGCCAGCGGGCGAGGCCATCCGCCGCTTCAGCATCCGCGGCGGCGGCCTCACCGCCAACATCATCGGGCTTGGCGCCATCATTCAGGATCTGCGCCTGGCCGGCCACGATGCGCCGCTGGTGCTCGGCTATGACAGTTTTGAGCCCTATGAAACGGATACGGCCTTCTTCGGCGCCGTCGTCGGACGCTATGCCAACCGTATCCGCGATGGCCGCTTCACCATCGCCGGCCAGCGCTACCAGACCGAGCGCAACTTCCTCGACAAGCACACGCTGCATGGCGGCTCGCAAGGTTTTTCGCACCGGCCATGGGAGGTTTCGCTGCATGGCAGGGATTTTGTCACCCTGACGCTGCATGATCCCGACGGCACGATGGGCTTTTCCGGCGCGCTCGACGTGACCTGCACCTACAGGTTGAAGATCCCAGGCACGCTCAGCGTCGAGCTGACCGCCACCTGCGAGGAGCCGACGCTGTGCAATCTCACCCAGCATTCCTATTTCAACCTGGATGACGGCGGCGCCGGCGATGTCCTCGATCACCGGCTGATGCTGAACGCCGGCGCGTATCTTCCGGTCGATGGCGACCTGATCCCGACCGGCGTCGTGAAGCCGGTCGACGGCACGCCGTTCGATTTCCGTCAGGCGCGGCCGCTGCGCATGGAGAGCGAGGGCAGGCAGCTCCCCTACGACCAGAATTTCTGCCTTGCCTCGACGCGCGGGTCGCTCAAGCTGGCATCATGGGCGCAAGGCGCGAATTCCGGCGTCGAGATGGAGCTGTGGACCACGGAACCGGGCGTCCAGCTCTATACCGGCCAGTATCTGGCGCCAGCTTCGCCGGGGCTCGGGGGAGTT
The DNA here is from genome assembly GCF_055811775.1 of Mesorhizobium sp. WSM4844. Taxonomy (NCBI): domain Bacteria; kingdom Pseudomonadati; phylum Pseudomonadota; class Alphaproteobacteria; order Hyphomicrobiales; family Phyllobacteriaceae; genus Mesorhizobium; species Mesorhizobium sp. WSM4844. Next base: position 235,277 of record NZ_JBVVQB010000003.1, read on the forward strand.
CATTACAAGGCTTATTCGGGCTTTTGCCTGGAGCCGCAGGTCTGGCCGGATGCGCCGAACCGGCCGTATTTCCCACAGGCCACGCTATGGCCGGGCCAGATCTACCATCATGTGACGGAATACCGGTTCCGACTGCCTGGCGCTTGACGCCGGAAGCCGGTACCGGCTTTTGCTGCGCTTACCTTCGGTCCGGACAGGACCGTGCACAAAGTTCAAAGAACGTCCTTTGCGGCGCGGGACTGGATGGCCGCCGGTGCCGAAGACCTGCTGCCCGTGGAGTATTTCCACGTGGTTTTCACCCTGCCTGCCGAGATCGCGCAGATCACTTATTGGAACAAGAAGGCTGTCTATGACCTGCTGTTTCGGGCGTCGGCCGAGACGCTGACCACGATCGCGGCCGATCACAAGCGCCTCGGCGCACGCATCGGCATGACCAGCGTGCTGCACACCTGGGGATCGGCGCTGACGCATCACCCGCAGGTTCACATTATCGTGCCTGGCGGGGGACTGTCGCCGGATAGCACCCGCTGGATCGGCTGCCGCCCCGGGGTGCCGGGTCGCCATCCATCACAACCAGTCCCAAGAGAAGATATGACGCTTCTCTACGTTCCTTCGCGGCCGCCCGACGGCAGGCCGTGACCTGAGGCGGGCGTGGCGATCGAAACAGAATGAGAGCCCACCGCATCGGTGCACACAGCACGACGGTTAGGTGGTATGGTGCCCGTCTGGTCAGCCTTTCCAGGGATAAGCATGGAACGCCGTTTGGCCGCGATTCTGGCAGTGGATGTAGTCGGTTTTAGCCGCCTGATGGAGGTCGACGAAGCCGGCACGCTGGCTGCCCTCAAGATCCGCCGCAAGGAGGTGCTGAGGCCCCTGGTTGCCAAGCATCGCGGACGCATCTTCAAGGTCGCCGGCGATGGCGTGCTGGTGGAGTTCGCCAGCGCTGTTAACGCCGTGCAATGCGCGGTCGAGCTCCAGGAGGGCATGGCCGCCGCAAACAGCGATCAGCCTGAGGAGCGGCGGATCGTGCTGCGCATCGGCGTCAATCTGGGTGACGTCATTGTCGAAGGCAGTGATCTCTATGGCGACGGCGTCAACATCGCCGCGAGGCTCGAAAGCATCGCCGAACCGGGTTCCATCCTGGTCTCCGGGACCGCGCATGACCACATCAGGAACAAAGTCCAAGTAGGCTTCGACGATCTCGGTACGCAGAACCTGAAGAACATCGCCGAGCCGGTTCGGATCTATCGGGTCGCCGGAACACCGGCTGTTGCGGTCGTGACGCCCAGAGTCACAGCCGAGAAGCCTGCCATCGCCGTCTTGCCGTTTGTGAACATGAGCAGTGATCCCGAGCAGGAGTACTTCGCGGACGGCATGACCGAAGACATCATCACGGAACTCTCGCGCTTCAAGAGCCTCTTGGTCATCGCGCGCAATTCCTCATTTTACTACAAAGGGCGGTCGCCGAGGATCCAGGACGTCGGGCGCGAACTCGGCGTGCGCTGGATCGTCGAAGGCAGCGTGCGCAAGGCCGGGAACTGGGTACGCATAACAGCCCAGCTAATCGACGCAACGACTGGGGCGCACGTGTGGGCGGAACGCTATGACCGCACGCTCGACTCCATTTTCGAGGTCCAGGACGAGGTCGTGCAAGCAATCGTCGGTACAATACCGGGGCATCTTGGTCGAATCGCAGTCGAGCACGCGCGCCGGAGGCCGCCGGCGAACCTCACAGCCTTCGACCATTTGCTGCGGGGACGTTGGGCTCTGTTTCACTCCACTGATGGTCTGCAAAGTGCCTTGGTTCATCTGGAGAAAGCGATCGAGGCCGATCCGAACTATGCGGCCGCGCACGCGCAGATCGCCACCGCCTTTGCCTATGGCATCTATGCGTTGGGCCTTGAACCGGAGATTGCGATCGAACGCGCGTGCCATCATGCGGCGCGCGCAGTGGCGCTCGACGGCGGCGATACCGAAGTCAATGCGGCTGCCGCTTCCGCCTATATCACGAGCGGCATGCATGAGCTTGCCGATCTTCACTCCGCGCGTGCAACGGCGAGCAATCCGAATGATGCATCGGCTCTCTTCAGCCGCGGATTTGTTCTCGCCCATCTGGGTCGACCATCCGAGGCGATCGAAATCTTCTCCCAAATGCAGAGGATCGACCCTTTGGCGCCGGATGATGCCAGATCAGAGGTGCTGTGCGACTGCCACTTCATGTTGGGAGAATACGAGACAGTAATTGGGATCCTCAGGCACAGGCACGATGTGCCGGCCTATATGCACCTGATCGAAGCTGCAGCGCACGCACAGCTGGGTCGCATCGAGGAGTCGAAAGCGGCTGTCGCGGCTTTCCATCGAAGTCCAGCCCCCAAGCCGGACCCAAAGACCATGATTGCTTCGCAGATGCGCATGATCGCTCATCAAGAAGACCGCGAACGCTGGCTTGAGGGCTACCGCAAGGCAGGCCTGCCCGTATGACGTCGTCTCGTAGCCCTGACCCCGACGTGGCCCGACTACCTAGTCTGGAGGCGTGCGTCATCCTGAGCGTGATTGCCTTCCACTGAAGGCTCCTTCTGGCGCGCATCCGAGTCCTTGCCGAACGCGAAGGATTGACTCCGGTCCGGACCGATTTCCTTCCCCGATAGCTATCATTGGGCGCAACCAACGATGATGACCCATTGCCGTCTTCCCTGCGTTCGCGTTGGATGTCCGCTTCGCGCCGCATGGCAGAATCTTGTCAGCGCCGGTCGACCGCTCGCTTCGAACCCGTGTGTTTGGCGATCGCCTCGATGATCCGGTCCCAATGGCCGGGGTGCAGCTCGTGCCCACCGCCTTCGAGCTTCAGGAGCCGTGCGCCCGCGACCGCCTCGGCCAGTACTGCGCCGTGCTCAACCGGAAAGACTGGATCGGCGGTGCCGTGAATGACGAGCAGCGGTACCTTGATCTCGGCGAGCCTGCCCTGCCAGGCCTTGCCGATCTCGAAGAGAACACTGTGGTTGGTGGCGCTGAGATAGCCGCCAGAACGGTCGAAGTCCCGCTCGATGAAGGCTCTGGTCTCGGCTTCGTCGAACGGGTGTGCTGTTCCTGCGATCAGGCGCGCGTCCTCGACGCAATATGCGACGGTTTCCGCCCGGTTCGACCAGTCCACGTCCACAGCCATATGTTCCAACCAGGCCTTACCGCTCTTGGGGAGGCTGGGCCGGTTCACCCCGATCGGCGAGGTGCTGATCGCCGTCAGTGAACGCACCCGCTCTGGATGTTTGAGCGCCGCACCTTGGCCGACCATTCCGCCTTGGGAGAAGCCCGCGACGTGCGCCGCCGTGATCCGGTAGCCGTCGAGCACGCGAAGGACGTCTTCGACCGCATCGTCAAAGCCATAGCCCGGCCGACCGGGCGGATATTTGGTCGAAAGACCGGAGTCTCGCTGGTCGTAGCGGATGACGAAGCGGCCCCGTGCGGCGAGTCGGCGGCAGAATTCCTCCGGCCACCAGAGCATCGAGGCCATCCCGCCCATGATGAGAAGTATCGGCGGCTGGGCCGGATTGCCGAAGCTCTGCGTTGCGAGCTCGACCCCATCGGCACGGATCACCAGCTCGTTCATGCCAGTCCTTCGCGGCGCAGAGCCGCTTGTACGGCAGGCCGCTCTTCGATGCGCGCGATGTAATCGCGAAGCGGCTCGGGCAGTTGAAATCCGAGCTCCGCCGCGCCGCGCGCCAGCTGGAAGAGATAGGGATCCGCGACGGTGAAAGTCTTTCCGAACAAATACCCCCGCTCCAGCCGGCCTGCGGCGAAGCGGAACCATCGCAGTATTTCCTGGGCGATCGGCTCCCTGACGTCTTCAGGAAGCATTAGGTAGGTGGGAAAGCGCTTGTGAATCTCGGTCGCGATGAAGCTCAGCATCTCAAGCAGGCGATAGCGGCCCAGATGACCCTGCGGCGCGAGCTCCGGCGCGCGATCCGCGACCCAAGCCAGGATCGCGACATTCTCAGTCAGCACCTCACCGTCGTCGAACACGAGAGCGGGCACATAGCCCTTCGGATTGATATCGATATAGCGGCCACCCCATTCGGTCTGCTTGGTCTCGATATCGACCTTGACCACGTCGAACTGAATTCCAGCCTCCAGCATCGCGATATGGTCGGCCAGGCTGGTGAACCCGGGTGCAGAATAAAGCTTCATCGATCCGACTCCTTCTGCTGCTGCTTGGTTTCACAACCAGTTGAATCCTGGGTCATCTGCTCAACAACGTGCCGACAATTGGATACTCCCACCTCGGTTTGACCAAGAAACGAGCGGCGGCGAACGCGGTTCCACGATCCCCCTCAGCTGCTCGCTGATTGCTCGCACACGCAGAGGCACAGGACGGGACGCGAGTATCTTCCTCGACTCTGGTTGTCGGGGCGCATGCGACGCTCGCGGAAAAGGACTGTCGGCGCTGACGGGATTGGCGTAAGCTACGGCCTTTGGGGTGCATCCATGCACCGTATCACCACCGTAGCTATTGTCGCGCTCGCGGCCGCCGCGCTTAGCTGTCCTGCGCGGGCGGAGGTGCTGATCGGGGTCGCAGGCCCGATGACCGGAAAGCTCGAATGGACTGGCACGCAATTGAAGCGCGGCGCAGAGGTGGCTGTGGCCGACATCAATACGGCGGGCGGCGTCCTCGGCGAGCCGGTGCGGCTCATCACGGTCGACGACTTCTGCGATCCCAAGCAAGCGGTGGCTGCTGCCCAAAAGCTGGTGGCTGACGGTGTAGTCTTCGTCGTCGGGCACTACTGCTCTGGAGCCTCGATTCCGGCATCGGAGGTGTACGAGGCGGCGGGAATTCTGCAGATTTCGCCGTCCTCGACCAATCCGATGTTGACCGAACAAGGCCGCGCCAACGTTTTCCGCGTCTGCAGTCGCGACGATGCGCAGGGCTTCGAGGCCGGCAACTACTTGGCCGATCATTGGAGCGACAAGAAGATCGCGATCCTTCACGACAATACGACCTATGGGAAGGGTCTCGCCGATGAGACAAGAAAGCAGTTGAACAAGCGGGGCGTGACCGAATCAATCTATGAAGGCTACACTCCCGGGAAAGACGACTACTCGGCCGAGATCAGCACGTTACAGGGGGCGGATATCGCCGTGCTGTACATGGGCGGGTATCATACCGAGGCTGCGCTTATGGTCCGTGCGGCGCGCGACCGGGGCTACTCGGTTCAGCTGATCTCGGGTGACGATACAGCGACCGAGGCATTTGGGCTGATTGCCGGCCCTGCCGCCGAGGGCACGCTCTTCACCTTTGTCCCCGACCCGCGTCGAAATGCCGAAGCGGCCAAAGTCGTCGAACGATTCCGAGCCGAGAACTTCGAACCCGATTCCTGGACGCTGCACAGTTACGGCGCCGCCCAGACCTGGGCGCAGGCGGTCGAGAAGGCAGGCTCACTAGAACTCCAAGCCGTGATTGCATCACTGCGCGGCAATCAATTTGACACTGTGTTGGGCCGTATGGACTTTGATAATAAGGGCGACCTCACTGTTCAGAGTTGGGTATGGTATGTCTGGAAGGGTGGCGAATACGTGCCGTTGGAGTAATGGACCACCGATCCGGCGAATCGCCTTGAGCCAATCTGTGCAGACCCTATCGGCCGCGCCAGCTGAATCAATGCGTCGCCGCGATGCTTAAGCGTCTCGGCATACGCGGCCGCCTGTTGCTCGCTTTTTTCGGTATCAGCACCTTCGCGGTGCTCGCGACAACAGCCGCTCTTTATGCCTTCCTCGAGGTGGGGGAGGTCGTCGACCACATCACCAAGGAGCGTGTGCCGTCGGCGCTCGCGTCCCTCCAGTTGTCGCGCCAGGCCGAGCGGGTCGCCGCCACTGCGCCCGCCGCACTTGCTTCGACCAGCAAGGCTCAGCATAACGAGGTCTCGACTGCGATCGCGGCAGAGATGACGCGCCTCGAGGAACTGCTTGCCGCTCTCAAAGGCGCCAAGCCTAGCACGGCGGTAGTGGCTGAGATCGAGGCTGCGGTGCTTGGTCTGCGGCGCAATCTCAACGCCCTCGACGACCTTGTCGCCGCCCGCCTCACCGTGGTGGCGCGCAAAGAGGAACTGTTACGTCGCCTGTCGGCTACGACAAATGCAAGCCAGCGCCTTGTGGCGCCCGGCATGCTCGTGATGAATTCCAAACTCCAGCAATGGCGGGCGGTCACGGCCGACACGCCGCTCGCGTCCGATCGAGGCGCGGAGGCGACGGCCGACCTGGTCCAGTCGATAGCGGCCTACATCCCGCAGCAGAAGGCGCAGCAGGAAATCTCGGCGGTCAATGACGCGCTGGTCAACACGGCGGACGCGCCGACGCCAGGCGATCTGGCGTTGATCCTGTTTCCGCTGCGCCGGTCACTCGCCGTTCTGGACACGATTTCCAACGAGATCGACGATAGGCTGCGAACCCGTTTCCAGCAGCGGGTCAACGAGTTCAAGGCACTGATCGACGGTGGAAACAGCATCCCGAAGGCGCGGCAGGACGAGTTCGCCGTCCTGGCGCAGGGCGAAGAGCTTCTGGCCGAAAACAATCAGCTGTCGCGCAGTCTTACCGTTGCCGTCGATCGCCTGGTCGCTGCGGCAGACCGCGAGATCACCGCATCTGGTCTCGAAGCCGCGGTCGTCCAGCGCTACGGGACCGGAGTTGTCCTTGGCTCCGCCTTTCTCAGCCTCTTGAGTTCCGTTCTGGTTGTTTGGCTCTATGTCGACCGCAGCCTCCTCGCCCGCCTGGGAGGGGTGAGCCAAAGCATGCTCGCAATCGCCGGCGGCAATCTTCGTGCGCCATTGCCTGCCGCGGGCCACGACGAAATCGGCCGCATGGCCGAGGCGCTCAGGCTCTTCCGGGACACTGCAGTCGAGGTCGAGGAAAAGAACCTGCGCGAGGTCGCCGAAGCGCGCCAGCGGCTCATCGATGCCATCGAGAGCATCTCCGAGGGATTCGCTCTCTACGACGGCGAGGACCGGCTCATCCTTAGCAATAGCCGCTACCGCGAACTGCTCTACAGCGACCTTGCGATCGAATTGACGCCCGGTACGACATTCGAGCACATCATCCGCCGATCCGCTGAGCGCGGCTACATCAGGGATGCCGAGGGACGATTCGAGGAATGGGTCGCCGAGCGGCTCTCCCGGCACCGCAACCCTGGCGAACCGTGGGAGCAGCGGCGAGGCGACGGAAGATGGATCATGATAAGCGAGCGGCGGATCACCGGCGGCGGCACGGTCGCGGTCTACTCGGACATCACCGAGCTGAAGCTACGGGAGGAGAACCTCGCCGAGAAATCCGCGGCTCTCGAGGCGCTTTCCAGCAAGCTGGCGAAATACCTGGCGCCCCAGGTGTACAACTCGATATTCACCGGCCGTCAGGAGGTCAGGATCGCCAGCCAGCGGAAGAAGCTGACAATATGCTTCTCGGATATCGCCGGCTTTACCGAGACCACCGACAAGATGGAGTCGGAGGACCTCACCCAAATCCTCAATCACTATCTGACGGAAATGTCGAAAATTGCTTCGGATCATGGCGCGACGATCGACAAGTATGTCGGCGACGCGATTCTGATGTTTTTCGGCGATCCGGAAACTCGCGGCGTCAAGGAGGACGCGCTCGCCGGCGTGCAGATGGCTCTCGCCATGCAGAAGCGGATGAGCGAACTTGCCGAAGTCTGGCGCGACATTGGAATTGAAACACCACTGCGCTGCCGCATCGGCATCCACACCGACTACTGCACTGTCGGCAACTTCGGCAGCGAGGACCGGATGGACTACACGATAATCGGCGGCGCCGTGAATCTCGCCTCACGTCTTGAGCAGGAGGCGCAGCCAGGGACCGTGCTCATTTCTTATGAGACGTTTGCGCAAGTGAAGGACACGATTGACTGCGACGAGCTGGGGCGCATCCACGTCAAAGGGATCGCCTATCCGGTCGCCACTTATCGCGTCATCGATTTGAAGGCCAATCTTGTCGCTGCCCGTCGCGCCGTTCGAACCGAACTGCCGCATCTCAGACTGGAAGCTGAGCCCGAGCTGATGTCTGCTGACGAGCGTGACCAAGCCGCGACTGCGCTTCGAGACGTGCTCGATCGACTTTGTCACAAGCCTGGGTAGGAGGGATCGTCGCCTCCTACAGCGCTCACCTCGTCGACCAACCGCAGCTAGGCATGTGCCTCGGCCAGCGTCTCGAGCCTCGACCTTCCGACGGCGCTGGCAAGGTCCGGACTTGTGATGGGTTTTCCGACAACTGGAGACACTCACAATCGAGAGCAAGGGTCATCAGGACCTGGTCTACGAGGCCGACCGGAATGTCGAGACGTTCATCCGCCGGGAGCTTGCGGCGCAATATCCTGAAGACGGTGTTATCGGAGAGGAACACGCCGCACTCGCCGGCGGATCGGGTTACACATGGGTGATAGATCCAAGCTTAAACTATCCACGCCCGCTGCCGATCGGCCCCGACCTGTCAAATCTACTGTGCTAGTTCGCGTTTCCGGAAATGACCGTCAGGGGCTGGCCCTTCAACATCGCCGCCCGGTATTCAGGCGCGCGCAGGTCCAGTCGCGCGATCATGTCGTCGACGTCGTTAATTGCGTCTGTCGGCCACCCGAAGAGCCGCAGCGCGACGATCTCACTTGAGCTTGAAACACTGTCCGACAGCAGCTGCCTGTAGGTCGTCATCATGTCGCGTCTGGCGTTGTTCTGTTCGTCGTCCGTGGGTCCGTCAGCGAGGAACCTGCTTATGGACTGCTCGATCAACTGAATGGTTTTGCCTGCGCCATTGGCGTCAATCAGCCCGAAGACGACAAAAAGGCTTGCCGGGGCAAAGAAATCGAACCGATGCCGCAGACCGTAGGTCTTCCCCGTGCTGTCGCGTATCTCGCGAAAAAGCCGTGAGTTTTGGTCTCCGGCAAGGACATGAGCCAGGGCGCGCGCGGCGAGCCAGGTCTTCGGTTCATCCGTGGACACGGATCTACCGCCGATACCAACCACGACCTGCTCGTCGCAGCTGGCCTGGACCAGAACCGGCTCGGCCGGAACCGGCAGGAATTCCGGCGCTTCCACGACTGCCGCGGCCGCTCCCTCCTGGAGCCGCAGGAAGAGAGCGTCGATCAAATCCGCGGCTGTCGCCTCATCCAAATCGCCGATGACGCAGGCAATGAGCCGGCTCCGCACGAAATTGCGCTGGCGCCACTCCGCCACGTCCTCCAGACGGACTGAACTGATCCTTTCGACGTCCGGGACGAGATGCTGGAAGAGCCGATGCGGCCGGACCAGTCGGGACAGGAACGCTTTGTGCGCGATGGCGTGTGGATTGTCGCTTTGTTCGTCGAGAGTTCGCAGCGACGAGCGCTTCGTGTTCTCCAATGCGGTTTCGTCGAGCGGCGAGTCCGCCAAGAGGGAGGCGCATATGCTTGCCGCTTCCCGGATGGCTGCCTTTGGTGCGGTGAGCATGCCGACCGTGGCCTCAGGCGCCGGATCGAGACGAAGCCCGCCACCTAAATCGGCAAGCCTTTCACCCAGTTCGCCGCCGCTGTTGCGCATTCCGCTTTCTCCGATCACGCCCGCGGCGAGCATCGCGGTCAGAGGCGATCCGAGACCAGACTCCGCGGTGCCGCCCTTGAACGCGAACGCTATCGAGACGTTGCCCTTGTTCGACGACTGGTACAAAAAACGGATGCCGCCAGGAGATATGACCTCGGTGAGCGACAATCCCTCGGGCCGGGTTTCGTCACTGACAAACATAGCCTTGAGGCGCGACGTAAGTGACTTCATGGGCTTGCGTCCTTCGATTTCAGTATCAGTGCGCCGTCTCTTAGCGGCGCGGCGAATGACGCCAAGCCAGCGTCAAAATCACTTTTCTCGAATATTGCGGTGGCAGCATTGCGTGCCAGGGCAGCTTTGAGGCCGTTGAACACGGCGTCCTCTCCCAGCCTTGCCGCCCTCTGGGAAGGCCGCAACTGCTCATCCTCAACAGCCAGCCGATGCTTCAGCCGCACGAGATCAGCCGGCGCAATGCCGCTCGCTGACAGTCTTTCGAAGTATGAGACGACCGTATCGTCAATTCGATCCGCGTCGGCGCCGTCGGCGATCGGGGCTGCGATGCTCACGACGGTCAGCCCCGCCGGGGTAAGTTGGCACGCCGCCGCAACGGCTGCAGGGTCGGTACCAACGTTTTCCAGCGCCGCGAGCAAGCTGGCCCGGCCGCGGCTGGCAAGGAATGCTCCCAGCAGGGCCGTGAACGGCAACGCCAAGGCGCCGATGGCCGGAGCCAGCACGTATCTGCGGAAGAGCCGCTGGCGGCGGACGGCATCCGAGACGATCGTTTGTTTCACCGGAGGCCTGTTTGTCAAAAGAGGCTTGGCTGTCAAAGCAGGCTTTGCCGTCGAAGCAGTTTGCGACGGCGAGTTGTCCTCCACGTGCGTTTCCAGGAAGTCGGCCGGTCCTGCTTCATCGACGGCTAGCAAGCTGGAGCCGGGCAGTGCTTGTGATGCCACATGCTTGGCCTCGTTGGCAGTCGGCCCCCCGACGATGAGGGTGAGTGCGCTGCTTCGGCCGTAGTGAAGCCGATGGAAGGTCGCAACATCGCCTGCCGAAATCTGCCCCACGGTGTCGACGCTGCCGGTCGGGAAGGTTTCCAGCCCCGTGCCCTGCAGCAATTCGGCGTCGAATTCGGCGAGGCACTGCAGTTCCGGCAGCAGCGCGAAGCGCTCGCGAATCTCCTGCACGATGATTTCGCGCTGCCGCTCGAGCAGGCCGGGCGGGACGTCGAGGGGGTCATGCACCGACGACGCGCCGTCGAGCAGCGGCTTTATGTCCCCGGGCGCCGATCGCCAGTCAAACCGCGTCCAAAAATTGGAGGTGACGGCGTTGACCAGGCCGCCGGGGCTCATCGACCGGCCCGCGCGGCAGCGTTCGAAAATGATGTGCTCAAGCATGTGCGCCGTGCCCGGTACCGCGTCCGTAGCACCTCCGGAGGGAATCCAGTGGGAGACGAGAAGGTTCTCGGCTGCATCCGCCGGGATCAAAACGACCTGGCCACCAACGTCCGCCGGTTCGATCTGCCCGCGCCATTTCCGCCAAAGTGACGGCATTGTCCTCGCTTTCGGTCACAATCTATGGAGATCCTGACTACATCAATAGGCCGCCCATCCGGCGTCTAGAATGCCTCTCCCGTTCACGTCTTGTGTTCCGGCGTTGAAGTTCGTGGGTTTGCAGCCCTGCCCAAATGCTGCAATCTGGGGATGCACTGACCTGCAACCAAGCGTTTCAACGCTTGCTAATTGACCTCCAGGGAGAAGCGGCATGCTGAACACTACAACTGCGGCGGATTGTGAAATCGTTGAACTGACCGACGAAGAGATTGATGCGGTCGCTGGCGGCTTTGACGTGGCCAGCGCTGCGGCCGGCTACGGGGTCGGTGCGGCGGCTGGCTATAGCGCGGGAAGGGCGATGGGCTTGGGTGAGCGCGGCTCGCATGGCTTATCGATGGGCGCTGGTGTGGCTGGAGCCGCGGCCGGCGGCTTCGGCAGCGGCGGTGGTGGTGGAAAATAAACCCCTGGTCCCTCTCTCCGAACGGCCCGATTCGAGGAGAGGGCCGTGTTGGGGCGAGGCGGGGAGGGGATGGTAGGCCATATGCTACCCTTCACATTGCCTGAGATTTTCTTCGCGATCATCGGTGCGTTCGCCATCGTTGGAGCGGCCTTTGTCACGATGCCGACCACGCATCTGACATTCCCGCGGATGGTGGAACGCAGGCGGCGAGGCTTCCTGGTCGGCGCGGTAGCGCTCTACCTCGGCCTGCTGGCCTTTCCTTATGCGCGGGACGCGATAGACACGCTCATAAGCAGCTATGGATAGCGGGGAGCGTTTCGCGGACTATCTCTCGTCGCTCCTGCCACGGCGGATCGGTATCCGTGAGTTCCGCCGCGACATGGCGCGGCAGCTGCGCGCCAACGACCGCTTCATCAAGCGCATGGTCAATGGCAGGCTGCCGCCGCCGCGTGGCCGGCCTGACGAGACTTTGCAGCAGGCGCTTCAGCCCCTGGTACACGGCCGCAGGTCGGCTGCATTTGTCTGTCCGCACTGGGGAGACTACATCTCCACCTTCCGCGCGGTTGCCCATGCCCTTCCGGAGACTTCGCGGTTCATCACCCTCAGAGGCAACCGCTGGAACGAACAGGAGGACCTGCTCTGGGCCGCCCTTTGCCGAGAGCGGACCATAGTCGTTCACAGGACGTTCGAGAAAAGCAGCCTTGCGCCTGTCCTCAGGGAAATGCGGGCCGGGTCTCATCTTTTTGTGCTGTTCGACCTTTTCAGCGATTTCGGCGAAACCGAGCCGCTGGAGTTTTTCGGGGCCGGCCTTCGGATGACCCATGGATGGGCCAAGCTCTGTCATTTGGGCCAGGCGGTCGTCGTTCAGCTTGCTCCGGTGTCGCTTCAGCGGGAAAGTGTTCAGATTTTCGACGTGCTGGATTCCCGGATGTTTGACGGCCGCGACGATTTCGTCCGGAGTTGCATGCGTTCCGCCGGCCGCAGCCTGAGGGAATTGGTGGCGGAAAATCCGGCCTACTGGTTCATGTGGGAGCATTGGGACAAGTACACCGCGCATGGATAGACCACTTTTCCGCAGCGAGGCTGCGGTTGCGCTTCAAAGCACGATCTCCTCGGCCGTCCCGGATGCGCGGCTCCATAGGTCGCGCGGCGTGACGGCAGTCGTTGTGGCCTGCGCCATGGCTTTTGTCGGCATGACTTTCATAAAGGTTTCACTGGGGGTGACCGCGGAAGGCGTGATGCGCATGGATAGCGGACTGCCGCCGGTTATCGCCGAACGCAGCGGACTGCTGACCTATGTGGTTTCGGAACGCACGCCAATCGACCTGCGGGAAGGGGATACGGTCGCCCGGATCCGGAACCTTGACCTGGTGACACTCCGGAACGCTCCGAACATCGACGTCAGCAAGGCTGAACTCGAACGGAAGCGGCAGCGCCTGCTGAAGCGCGAGGACGAGCTGCGGAAAAATCACGAGATCCGCCTGAAGGAAAACGCGCGGATGGAGGCTGCGACGATTTCGCTCTCGAAACAGACGCAGGACCTGCTGCAAGTCCACGAGAGAGAAGTTCGGCGGCAGCAAGACGAACTGGAGCGCAACCTCTCTTCGCTCTCGAAGGGCCTGATTACGCGTGAACAGCTCGACAGGATCAGGAACTTGCTGGCCGACAGGGAAGTCGAGGTTCGCGAAAGCCGCATCCGGCTCGACGACCTCAACGGCAAGCTGTCGCAGGTGCGGCAGGACCGCGCCGAACTCATGCACGACCACGACCAAGAGATGCTGACGCTGGACAACGGCGTCGCAGACATCGCGATCGCGATGCAGGCCGAGACGGAGCTGCTGTCGATCGAGATCAGGATGCCTCATAACGGCACGCTGGTCCCTCGCGGCTTTTCCGCGGGAGAAGTGGTCAAAGCCGGCGACGCGCTGTTCGGAACAGCTGCGGAAGGTGGAGGCCAGCTGTTTGAAGCGGACATCCCGGCAGACAGGATCGGTGAACTGCGAGAGGGCCTGCCCGTCAAGATCGCGATCCACGCCTACCCCTACTTCGAATACGGGTTCATCGATGGCAGCATCGAGCTGTTTTCGAGAGTTCCAAATGAGCAGATCGAGTTCAGCGGCGACCTGCCGCAGGACACGAATTTCCGCGCCGTCATCAGGCCCGACAAAGCATCGCTTGACGCGTTCCGGGCCGGAAAAACCTTGACACCCGGGATGAGCGCGACGGTGCATATCCGAAGAGAGAAGGTTGCCTTCTGGCGGCTGCTGCTCGCGCCGCTGCTTCGCCTCGAGGCCCGGGTTTCGGCTTGATGATGTGGGCGAGGCGCATCGTCCACGTTCGGCAGGGGGAAAGCCCCGAATGCATCCTTGCTTGCCTCGCGATGATTGTCCGGTTCCACGGAGGTGGCGCAAGGCTGGCCGACTTGCGTGCCAGGTTCCCCGCGCTGGGCCGCGGGGGAACCCTGAGGGACATGATTGAAATTGCCCGCGGGCTGGAACTTGGTTCACGCGCTGTCAAGGCCGAGATGTCGGCGCTTGAAGGCCTGCGGCTTCCCTGTGTCATCCACTGGAACTTCAACCACTTCGTCGTGCTGGAGAAGGTCGGACCGAAATTCGTCCACATCGTCGACCCGGCCGCCGGCGCAAGAAAGCTCATGCGCGACAGCTTTTCGCGCCAGTTCACCGGCATCGCCCTGGAACTCATCCCGCTTCCTGCTTTCCACCAGTCCCGTTTCGAGGGGCAGGGCAAGACGCCGGCAATCATCCTGCCGATCAGCGACTACCGGAGGCCGATCGCGCAGTTCATTGCGCTGTCGGTCCTGGTACTCACCTTCGCACTGGTTTCGCCGCTTGCGGTCCAGATCGTCATCGACGAAGTGATCCTAAAGGACGACCGCGACCTTCTGCTTGTCGTCGTCGGCGCTTTCCTGTTTGCCAACCTCATCGGCGCTCTCGCTTCCTACGCACAGGGCTACCATGTCATCCGGCAGACAGCGCTCACGCGCATGACCGTTACCCACAAGTACCTGGACAGCCTCCTGTCGCGGTCATGGGCTTACTTCGCGCGAAGGAACCTTGGCAGCATTGTCGCGCAATACAATTCGCTGAACTTCCTGGTCAGCTTCATCGTCAAGAACGTGGGGGCGTTCATCTCCGACCTTCTCTTCGTGACGGTGGTTTCGGTGATCCTGTTCCTGATCGAGCCCCGCGTCGCGCTGATCGTGCTGGTCCTGAACGGCCTCGTCGTGTGCGTTCGCCTTGTGCTGCTGAACCGGGCCAGGAAGCTTCAGGATCGGGACGTGATCGACCGCGCGCATGAGGAAGCGTTTTTTGTTGAGAGCATGCGCGGCATCACTTCGGTCAAGGCCAATACGATCGAGCTGAGCCGAGTTGCCGGAAACCTTGATAGGACGGTTAAGTCGGTCAATACCTCGTTCGACCTTGCCTATTTCGGCCTGAAATACAGCCTCTTCATGCAGGTCACCAAGGCTGTTGAAGTCATAGCTGTCCTCTATCTTCTGGCGCTTGACGTCATGCAGGCGAGACTGACGATCGGAGTCATGTATGCCTTCTACGCCTATCGCCAATTCCTCGACCAGCGCCTGACGAGCCTTGTCGACTCCATGGGCGAAATCCTTAATCTCAAGGTCCACCGGGACCGTGTCGTCGAAGCCTTCGATGCGGACGGACGCGTTACCCGCAACCTGGATATCGGCCGCTTCATGCGCCTGGAGGGCGAGATAGAACTCAAGGAGGTCGTCTATCGTATCGACAACGACCGGAAGACGGTGCTCGGCGGGTTCTCCGCCAAGGCGCCGAAGGGTTCGTTCGTTCATGTCACCGGGCCGACAGGTTCCGGCAAGACGACCATGCTCAAGATCATCCTCAACATCATCACCCCACATTCAGGACAGGTACTGATCGACGGCATCCCGATCACCTCCGGAAACGTGTCGATCCTACGCAACAGCGTTGGGGTGGTGCTGCAGGAGGACCTGCTGTTCAGAGGCACCATACTTGAGAACATCGCGCTCTTCGACGAGCGTCTCGACATCGCGCGCGCCGAGGAGTGTTGCAGGCTGTGCCTCATCCACGACGACATCGTTGAGCTGCCGCTCGGCTACCAGAGCGAGGTCGGCGACATGGGGTCGAACCTGTCGACAGGACAACAGCAACGGTTGCTGCTGGCCCGGGCGCTATACAAGAACTCGGCCATCCTGGTGCTGGATGAAGCCACCGCCAACCTCAATGAACCGGTCGAGCGGCAGATACTGGAAAACTTGAAGTCGTTGGGCAAAACCGTCATCTTCGCGTCCCACTCGGCGAACGTCGGCCGCCATGCCGACAGCGTGTGGTCATTGGCGACAGAGCAAGGCCAGCGGCGCGACGAGAAGCAAGGCGTGCGCTAAGGATGCGGCGCAATAGTCCAGCAGCGCGCCCACTTCGCCGCTCCGGTTGAAGTGATTGATCAGCGGCTGAGGGGGGGCTCCTGCACCCGCGGTATTGATCGGCGGGAATAGCGTCACACTTGTTACTCCCACTGGTCGTTTTCCGGTGCCAAACTATTTTAGGCCCAACAACCAGCGATGAGCAGCGAATGAGCCGTGCTTCAGCGACGCGGGAATTCGCCCAGATCAGGAGGAAGCCATGACTTCAGCAGCCAAGAGCGAACGGAAAAGCGGACAGACTGCCATGCGCACACCACCGGTGGTGGCGCCGCAGGAGTGGGAAGCGGCCCACAAGCAGCTGCTCGTGAAGGAAAAGGCCCAGACCCGCGCCCGTGACGCGCTGGCCGCCGATCGGCGGCGGATGCCGTGGATGGCGGTGGAGAAGAATTATGCGTTCGAGGGGCCCGACGGGAAGGTGAGCCTGCTCGACCTGTTCGACGGTCGGCGTCAGCTGATCGTCTACCGCGCCTTCTTCGAGCCGGGAGTGTTCGGCTGGCCGGACCATGCCTGCCGCGGCTGCTCCATGGTGGCCGACCAGGTCGCCCACCTCGCCCATCTGAACGCCCGTGACACCACTCTCGTCTTTGTCTCGCGTGCGCCGCAGGCGGATATCGCGCGGTTGAAGGCGCGGATGGGCTGGGAGATACCATGGTTCACCCTCACCGACAGCTTCGACGCCGATTTCGGTGTCGACGAGTGGCACGGCCACAACGTGTTCATCCGCGACGGCGACCGCGTGTTCCGCACCTACTTCATCAACAACCGCGGCGACGAGCAGATGGGCGGCACCTGGAACTATCTCGACATCACGCCGCTGGGCCGGCAGGAGGTCTGGGAGGACTCGCCCGAGGGCTATCCCCAGACCCCAGCCTACAAATGGTGGAACTGGCACGACAGCTACGCCGCGGACCCGGCAGCCGACAAGAAGTGGGCCGAGGTGTCGGAGGCCGGAGAGGCGGCGTTCCGGGAGGCGAGCGCGAAGCAATGAGCCAGGCCTGATCCGCTGAGATCGACGGCGGCGGCGTCGAAACGCAGGAATCCTGTTCCCAGCGGCGCTGGCGCGGCGGCTCATGAGCGATCCGTGCGCTGTTGCCGTGTTGTTCCCCCAACCGGACAACCTCGGAGGGCGTCCGGCGGTAGTGCTGGATCAAGTCAATTGATCACGGCCGATTCACCCTGTTCGTCAGCCCATTGACGTACATGACCAGGTTCAGCGGATCGAACCTGAGGCCGTGGAACTTGGCCGCGAAGCGCCCGCCTCGGTCGATCACGTGCGTCACCAAGCCATGCATCTGCTGGCCGCCTTCGAGCGGATCGAAACGGACGTTGTATTGCTCGGACAGCTTGCGCGTCGCATCCTCCGCCTGCCCTTCGAGAGTGGTCAGCAAGGTCCAGTTGCGCGGGTCGAGCCCGTGCGCTTCGCCGTATCCATTCATGAGCTCGGGCGTGTCTGACTTCGGGTCTGTCGTCACCGTCAGGAACTGCACCAGGTCCTTCATGGGCGTTTCGTTGACCATCGCCTGGACGCGGGCGATCAGGTCGGAGTGCAGCGGGCAGACGTCGGTGCAACTCGCGAACACGAAATTGAGTATAACGACCTTGTCGGCGAAGTCCGAGAGGCGGACCGGATTGCCTTCGTCGTCGGCCAGATCGAATCCCGGCGCTGCGGGAGCGTCGATCGCCTGGAAATACTTCTCCTCGCTGCCCATAAGCCTGTCGAGATCGGCGCCCGGATGATGGGCAAATGCGGGAAGCGCGAGGACAGACGTGACGGCCATCGCGGCGAGAAGTGTTTTTCTGTTCATCTCCGTTCTCCGGTTTGGTCGAGTTCTCGTACGATGATCCCTTCGAAGAAGGAAACCATCTCGGGGGTGTCCCATTCGGCGGGTCCGGCGAGCCGCGCGAGCTCGTTTCCGTCCGGGCCGATCAGAAGCGTGGCTGGCAGGCCGAACAGTCCCAACGCGCGGATCGCAGTCCCGTCCTGGTCGATGAAGACGGGGAGTTTGACCCCGATCTCGTCGAAGAACTTCCGGACTGCGCCGGCACCAGCCCGGTCCACCGAAAGGGCGACGACATCGAATCCGTCGCCGCCGAGCCGCTCCTGAAGGCGGTCGAGCGTGGGCATTTCGGCCCGGCAGGGCGCACACCAGGTCGCCCAGACGTTGAGCAGCACCATCTTGCCGCCCCAATCTTCGAGAGATTGCGGCTCTCCCGCCTCGTCGGCGAAAATGAGCTCGGGCAAGGGCTGCGGCTCCTCGTGCAGCGGCATCACTGTCGGTTCCTGCGCGTGCGCGTTGCCCACGGCCACAAGGACGACAAGTATCAGCGCCGACAGGATCGTCTTCACTGCGTCTTCTCCTGCTCGCGGCGGCTCATCTCCGACTGGTAGGAGCGCTCCCGCTCAGGCCATGTGCTCTTGATGAAGGCGAGAACGGCGCGGATTTCCTCGTCGTTCAAAATGTCCTCGAATCCCGGCATGTCGCTATCGTACCCGTTGCCCACCACGGCGGCTGGACCCTCTTTGGTGATCCGGAACAGCACCCCGTCCGGGTGGTGCCAGGTGTGACCGGACGCATCGTGCGGCGGGGCGGGCATGCTTCCCGAGGGAAGCTGCCTCTTCCAGTCAGGCTGGCCTTCGAGGCTGGCCCCGTGGCAGGAGGCGCAGTTCGCGGAATAGAGCTGCCGTCCCCGCGCAATTGCCGCGGCCTCGCTTGCTCCGAACGACCAGATCAAGGCGAGGGCGGCAACTCCCAAGAGCGCCGCGAAGCCGAGGATAACAGCCTGCCTGCTCATTTGCGGCCGCTGAAGAACAGGTACTTCACCAAGGTCGCGACCGCGAGAACGAGCGCAACTGCGAGCAGGAGCCAGCCCACACCCATGCCCAGCATCATGCCGCCCATGCCTTCCATCATTCCGCCGTCCATCGTTGTCGGCTCCTTTTCCGCGTCTCGTTGCAGGCCTATTCCCGCGCGTATACGCCGCCCACGCTGCCAGACTTGGTGATCTCCAGCATCTCGAACGGCGCTTCCTTGGTGCCGCTCATTCCCGGCGAGCCCATTGGCATGCCGGGCAGCGTCACGCCCTTGATGTCGGGCCGCTCCGTGAGCAGCTTCTTGACCGTGCCGACGGGGACGTGGCCGCTGACGACGTAGCCGTCCACGAATGACAGGTGGCAGCCCTGGAATTCGTCCGCGATGCCTGCCTCGCGGCTCATCTCGGCGAGGTCGTGGGTGGCCTTGCTGGTGACGGTGAAGCCGTTCCCCCGCAGGTACTGGGCATAGCCTTCGCAGCAGCCGCACTGCGGGTTCTTGTAGAGGGTGACGTCCTTCTCGCCCGCGAGCGCCGGGACGGCAGCCCAGACGAAGGAAGCGAGGGCGACGGCATTCAGGATAGTACGCATTTTCGGTTCTCCTTTTGAGGGATTGGTCAGGCGACGCGGAAGACGCCCATCATCCCGGCGGCCTGGTGTTCGAGTATGTGGCAATGGAGCATCCAGTCGCCCGGATTGTCGGCAACGAGGGCGATCTCCACCCGCTCGCGCGGAGACATGAGCACCGTGTCCTGCCACTCGCGGTGCTTGCTCGGCTTGCCGTTCCGGGAGATCACCCGGAAGGAATGGCCGTGCAGGTGGATCGGATGATGCCAGGCCGTCGCGTTGGTCATCGCGATGGCATGGCTCTTGTCCCGCGCAAGCGTCAGCATCGGGTCCATGACGTGCCCTTCCGCCGCGATGCCGTTGATGAACCAGATGCCGCCGGAGTGCATCATGTTCATCATGCCGCCCATGCTGCCCATCATGCCGCCAACGGCGCCGGGGGAATGCTTGCGCGTGTCGCCCATGCTGCCGCCCATCTCCTGCATGACCATGGCTCCCATCATGCCGCCGTTGAAGGTGACCTCGTGCCGGACGGCCGATGCAAGGTCCGGCTCCGGCACCGGGTTGGGCGGGAGGGTGACAGGCCAGTCGGGAGCCGCCTGCCTGAGCGGATTACCGGCATAGGCTAGGTCGACCAGGCGGTATTCGAGGCCCTCGTAGAAGCGGTCGACCACGGAAACCCGGCTTCCGGCGTCAGCCGTCATGTCGAGGATGAGGTCGGCGCGCATCGCGGGCCCCAGCACGACCAGTCCGCCTTCCGGCGCATGCGGCTCCACTGGCTGCCCGTCCAGCGCAATGACGGCAGGCTGATGGTTCCCGAAGTCGAGGCCGAAAATGCGGGCGTTGGCGGCGTTGATCAGCCGCAGCCGGATGCGTTCTCCCTTTCGCACCTGAAAGACATCCGGCACGCGGCCATTGATCGTGACCGTGTTTCCGACCCGGCCGTTGTGCATCATGTCATGGCGGTTGCCGAAGTCTTCCCGCATCTCGGCGGTTTTGGTCAGCCGCCAGTCGGACAGCACCCATGTGACTTCGCGGTCGACCCGGATGGGATCGGCTTCCTCCACGATCAGTGGGCCGTAGAGGCCTCTGCCGACCTGCTCGAAACTGCGATGATGCGGATGGTACCAGAAGGTGCCTGCGTCGACGGCATCGAACTCGTAGGCAAAGGTCTCGCCGGGCCAGATCGGCGCCTGCGTGAGGTGCGGCACGCCGTCCATCGCGTTCGGGACTCGCAAACCGTGCCAGTGTACCGTCGTCTCTTCGTTGAGTTTGTTCTCGACCGCCACCCGCAGGCGTTCTCCCTGGCGGATGCGAATTTCCGGACCGGGCAGGCTGCCGTCATAGCACCAGATGGGGGTATCGCCATGCGGCTCTGGCGCGATCTGGGCGCGTCCCGGTCCGGCGCGGATCCGGAACTCGCGAAGGCCTGCGGCGTCGGATCGCGGTGGAAGCACCACGCCCGCCGAAACGGCGGCGGCCGATGCGAGGAAGGTTCGACGCGTCAGCGCCGGCACACGTGGATAGGGCATTGGATCAACCATTCCGGAATAGGCTTTTTTGACGCGCGGACGTAGCCGGGCGCGTCGACGGGTCGGTCGCGAGCGGATGCCGCGGCCGTGTCAGCTCAGGAAGGTGGTTCGGGGAGGATAGGGCTCAGGCGGACCGGTGCGGCCGTCGGACGGTTCTCCGGGAGGCAAGGATACGATACCGGCGAAATGCGGCAGCTCGGCCGCGGCAGGCGTGCAGATCGCGACAAGCGAGGTAACGCAGAACTGGTCGCATGCCGACGTCTGGCCGTCATCGCCGGGACAGTCCTGGCAGTCGGGCATGTCGCCGTCCATCTCAGCCATCGACATCTTCAGGGACATGTCCGTCAAAGCCGCGGCATGCGCCGCCGTGCCGAGGGCGAAGGCCGCGAGGAGGACGACTGCGAGGATGCGGACGAACCTGCTCATTGGGTAGACAGTAGTCCTGGCTCTGCGCCGTGTCCAGATTCGGTCGCAGGTGAACCATGACCGCCGCAAACGGATGCCGACGGGAGGCGATTTGTTGCAGGCTGCCTTGGAATGTCTGACTAGGTTCCGGAAATGGTCTGGCGTGAGAAGACGCGAAGTCCGCTAGTTATGATTCTAGAGTGGCCGGCCGGCGCGGATCATGGAGCGTGCAATTGCGAGCTGCGCCTCGACCTCGGCGTTTCCTTTTGCGGGAGCCGCGCCGCCTTCACTGAGTTGGAAGCGGCTGTGGAAGGGCCTCCAGCATGCCGGCGAGGCGCCCAAGGAGATGAAGAAGCGGCCGACGATGCAGTGGGTTGCAGGGCTCAGATCGCTCCGCCGCCATTCATGCCGACTTGACGATCGACAATGTGCGTTTGTAGGTGGCCGGTTTCGTGCGGAAATTCGCGGCGGGAGCAGGTCGGCCGACGTGAAAGCCCTGGATCTTATCGATGTCGAATTCGCGGATAAGGGCCAGCTGCTCGTCGGTTTCCACCCCCTCGATCAGGATTTTATGGCCGCGATTTCGCACCAGGGCAATAATGTCCTGCAGCATCGCCTTGCCCCTTGGGGTGCCGCAGTCATGCAGGAACGAGCGGTCGATCTTCACCGTATCGAAATCGATGAGACGAAGCCATGAGAGGCCCGCGAAGCCCGTCCCGAAGTCGTCAAGCCATACCCTGACCCCCAGCAGCTTCAGGTCGCTGATGCAGCGCAGAATGTCGGAGTGCATCTCCATCTCCAGCCCTTCGGTGATTTCGAGGGCCAGCCTGCTGCCGGCGACGCCGGTCTCGCTCAAAATCGTCGCAACCGAAGCTGCGAAGCCGGGCGTCTTGAGCTGAATTGGAGAGACGTTGACGCTGACGACACGGACGTGATCGTCCGCCAGGAGTTCAGTGCACACTGTCCTTATGGCCCAGCGCCCGAGTTCCAGGACCGCGCCGGTTCGTTCCGCAACAGGAATGAACAGACTCGGCGGAACCGATGTGCCGTCCAGCATTTTGAGGCGCATCAGAGCCTCGACGGCTTCAACCCGGCCAGACGCCACATTCTGGATCGGCTGATAGACGAGTGAAACGAGATCCTGGCCGATCGCGATCTTCAGCAAAGCCGCAATATTCTCGCTCTCGTCGCTGCTCTGGGGATCGTTTGGATCGAACAGCCAGGTACAATTGCGACCGCCTGCTTTTGCCAGATAGAGCGCACGATCGGCCTCGTGGATGATCTTCTCCAGCTTGGCGCCGGTCTGCGGCCTGGTGAAGGCAGCGCCAACGCTCACCGTCACCACCGAGGTGCCGTCCCTGCGCTGCTGGTGGGGAAGCGCGAGGTTCTCCACCGTGCTTCGAATGGCTTCCGCGAGACCTGCAACCTGTTCCCTTTTCTCCATGCGAGCCAGGACGATGAATTCTTCCCCGCCGTAGCGGCCGATTGAGCCATTGTGCTGCTTGATCATCTCGGCAAGGGCATTGGCGACAAGTATCAGGCAGCGGTCGCCTTCCTGATGTCCGTAGTAGTCGTTGAACCTTTTGAAGAAGTCCACGTCGATGAGGATCGCCACAAAGACGCTGCCATGCCTTTGCCAGTCGCTCCAGTAGTCGCGCAGCTTCTCGTCGATAGCCCGCCGGTTCTCCAGACCGGTAAGCGGATCGGTTCTCGACAGACTCAACAGCGCCTGGCCGCGCTCGGTGGCTTCCTTGTGCTGGATTTTGGCTTCGAGGGCGTTCAGGAAGACGTTGTAACGTTCCTCGTTCAGCTTCCAGTTTACGTAGGATGTGAATGTGAAGCATGAGATGTAGAAAGTTCCAAATACCATTTTGTACGTCAATGTGGAAGGCACGAAGTAGTTTACAATATACAATATTACCAGAATTATACTTGAAGTCACAATAGACAGGCTGAATTTAAACGTGAAAAATAGATTGGCGCTCATCATAAAGATGGTGCCGAAGACCATATAGTAAGAGACGCTTTCCTTGTCCGTGCCCAACACCGCTGGGGACAACCAACCGATATAGCCAAAGATGATGGCCGCAGCGCAAGTCACGTCAATCCATTCCGTGGCGACCCCGCGGCGAAGTTGTGCTTCCAGGGTCAACAGCGCCGTCACTCCGACCGCGAAGCGGGCCATGATCGTATAGAGCGCGACATCCGGTATCAGCAGCAGATCCGTTGCCGAAAACAGCAGATAGATGGCCACGGCGATCCAAAGCCCAGGCCTGGCGTCCATTCTTCGCTTCGCCTGGCCTTCCTCCCGGTAGAGTTTGCGGAGCTCGTCGGAGCGCGGCTCGTAGCGCCGCTCAAGCGGTTCCGCATGGGCCATATCGGCCAATGCGGATGACGCGTATTCGTTCGTCACCCTAAGCCCCATTTGAACGGGGCTTTGTATGCCGAACTCATTTCTAGCTTCTACCCCCACGCCGGCCGACTCCTCAGGCGCGACAGCGAATTGCGGCGCCTCGCAATCAATATGCAGTCGCGCAGATAGGTTTGCGTTAACTCGTATCGGGAATCCGACCCGCAAGGCGTCCAAAAAACCAGCATGGTTGGCGGGAATTTAACGACACCGCTAAAATGCCGGAGATGTGTCTTGGCAAAGATAAAATTTTAGGCAATATCTAACTATATCTAGTTAAATGTGATTATGGAGTTCTGCGGTGGCAACAATCCTCGATGGCAAAAGTCTGATTACTGCCGAGATGATCGCCGCCAGTCTCCCTCGAAGAAAGCTCGAGCCTCATAGCGAAGCGTTCGAAACCGCTCGCGTCGAGCTTGCACTCATTCTCCACATCACGCACCAGCAGATCGAGCAGCAGAAGGACCCCGCGGAGGTCATTCGCCGTCTGATGTCGCATCTCGAAGCAATGCGTACCAAGGTCCATCCGGACGTTTGGCAAGCATTGATACCGGTGGTGCGGAACCACCCGGTCCTGGAGTACTTTCTTGAGGATCCGCTCACGCGGTGGTCCCACGACAAGCCCAGAGGTTATTCCGGCGACGCGCAGTTGCTCGACTACATCTATTGTGATCCGCACGTGGCGGAGAGCGTGGCAAACGCCTCGGACATCGGCAAGGCGCTCTACAGGCATACCAAGGATGTGCCGTCGTGCGTCGCGGCACGCGAGCGACGCGATCTTTTGACCCGATATGTCGATGAGATTGCGACCAGGAATGGACCTCAAACCGAGGTCCTGGCGATTGCGGCCGGCCATTTAAGGGAGGCCAATCGCTCGGCCGCCTTACAGGAGGGCCGTCTCAAGCGCTGGGTTGCGCTCGATCAGGATCCTCAGAGCGTTGGATTGATCACGCGCGACTTTCAGGGCACTGCGGTAGAGGCCATCGACGGCTCGGTGAGAACCATGCTCACGAGGGGCCACAAGCTTGGCAAGTTCGACTTCATCTATGCCTCCGGCCTTTACGACTACCTTGCGCACAACGTCGCCGTGAAGCTCACGAAAACCTGCCTGCAGATGTTGAAGCCGAACGGGACATTCCTCTTCGCGAACTACGCAGAGGGCAACCCTGACGCCGGCTACCGGGAGACGTTCATGAACTGGGTGTTGCTGCTGCGGTCGGAGGCCGATATGTGGAACATCGTCAATGCCAGCGTCGACCGAAACACCGTCGAGGCGCAGGTGTTCTTTGGCGAGAACCGCAACGTCCTCTACGGTGTCATCGAAAAGCGCGGATAGCGACCGCCCGGGCTGCAAGCTTGTCGGCGGTTGGCGGAAGCCAGTCCGATTGCGTTTAATCTTCGAACGCTGCCCTTAACGTCTCGAATGGCGCCAGCGCGCCGCGCACCTGGACGACTGCCGCGGCGACGCGATGCGCGCGCAGCACCGCCGCGGTCGGGACATGGCCGGCAAGCCGGGCGGCGAGATAGGTGCCATTGAAGGAATCGCCGGCGCCGGTGGTGTCGACCGGGGCGGCGACATGCACGGCCGGAACGGGTTGCAGGGTCCCGCTTGTGGCGATCAGCGCCGGCTCCTCGCCGTTCTTGACGACGACTTCGCCGACCAGCTTTCCCAGCCGTTCCGCGGTTTTCTGCGGCGCTGCGTCGCCGAACAGCATCTGCTCGTCGGGAAAGGTCGGCAGCGCGATGTCAGTGACTGCCAGCGCATCGAGGATCGCGGTCTGTGCTTCCTCGCGCTGGCGCCACAGCCGCGGCCGATAATTGGGATCGAAGGCGACAAGCGAGCCGGCGGCGCGCGCCTTGGCCACCGCCGCCAAAAGTGTCTTGCGCGCGGCGTCGTCCAGAATTGCCAAAGTGATTCCGGAAAAGTAAACAAGCGCCTGATTTTCAAGGCTTTTCGCCAAAGCGGCCGCGTCGGAGGCAAGCTGCCTCGCGGCGGCGTCGCCGCGCCAGTAGGTGAAGGAGCGTTCGGCGCCGGTCAGCGTGATTGCATAGAGGCCGGGCCGTGCGCCTGCTATGATCGGGCTGGCGCCGATGCCGATGCCGTTTTGCGCGAAGAAATCGATCTGGTCGCGCGAAAACGGGTCGTCGCCGAAGGCCGACACATAGGTTGCCCGCCGGTCGCCGCTCAGCGCATGCAACGCCCACAGCGTGTTGAACGTGTCGCCGGCAAAGCCCATGCGCCAGTTCGGCCCGGCCTGGCCTGAAAGCTCGAGCATGCATTCACCGATCGAGGCGACGCCGTTTCCTGCCATGTATCTCTCTCCCGGTGCATGTCGCCCACAGCTTGCGCAGCGGTTTTGGGATAAACACATGCACAAACCAAGATCCGGTGCTGTAGCTTTTTGCGGGCGCCAGCGCCATGCTTGGCGGCAGCGGATTTTTGCGCCGGCGGCGTTTTCTCAGCTGCGCGGCGGGACGCGATCCGCTCAGTGAGACGTTATTTCTGGAAGAGGAACCGGTTTGGCATCGTTATGGCGCTACGTTCTGGCAGGTGTTGGTCTGGCTGCCTTGCTGGCCGGCATTCTCGCCGCCGTCTCTCTGACCGCGCCGCAAGCGCCTCGGCTCGCCGGCTCCGAGATTGCCCGTTCGAAAGAGACGGCGAACGGCCTGTTTGTGGCCAGTTTCGAGCCGGAGCGGGGCGTTGTCAGGCAGGGCGAACTGCAATCCTGGCTGCTGACCCTGAAGACAAATGCGGGAACCCCGGTGGAGGGCGCTGCGATCTCGATATCCGGCGGCATGCCGCAGCACAGGCACGGTCTGCCGACCAGCCCGCATGCGACCGATTATCTGGGCGATGGCCGCTATCGCATCGGCGGGGTAAAGTTCACAATGAGCGGATTGTGGCAATTGCATTTCGCCATTTCCGCGGCGGCCGGATCCGACACGGTGGTCTTCAATGTGTTGCTCTGAGCGTTGGAGCAAGATGAACCGCTTTCCGCGACTTTTCGCGCTGCTGGCGATGGCTGTGCTTGCCGGCTGCGGCAAGCCTGAGTTTTCCGATGCCGAAAAGAAGACCATCGCCTCGCTGGCGCTGTCAGCCCTGCCGCCGCTGAAAACCGACACCACCAACCGCTTCGCCGACGTGCCGGCTGCCGCCGCGCTCGGCGCGACGCTGTTTTTCGACGCCGGGATGAGCGGCGACGGCAAGGTTTCCTGCTCGACCTGCCACAAGATCGACCGGCAGTTCCAGGACGATCTGCCGCGAGCGGTCGGTGTCGGCCGCACCAACCGGCGCACCATGCCGCTGGCCGGCGTTGCGCATGACGCATGGTTCTTCTGGGACGGGCGGCGCGACAGTCTCTGGGCGCAGGCGCTGGCGCCGCTGGAAAATCCGCTGGAGCAGGCCGGCAACCGCGCCGCCTACGCGCATTACATCAAGGCGCGATTCGGCGAGCGCTACGAGCGCATCTTCGGGCCGCTGCCCGACCTTTCAAATGTGCCGGCCAATGCCAGTCCGCTCGGCGGCGATGCCGAGAAGGCTGCCTGGAATGCCATGTCCGGTGCACAAGCCGAGGACGTCAACCGCGTCTTCGCCAATATCGGCAAGGCGATCGCCGCCTTCGAGCGATCGATCGCGCCACCGCAGACACGCTTCGACCGGTTCGCCGCCGCTTTGGATACCGGTATACAGGCGCCGCAAGGCGACGATGCCTTGTCGCCCGAAGAAATCCTCGGGCTAAAACTGTTCATCGGCAAGGCCAATTGCGTGACCTGCCATAACGGGCCGCGTTTTACGGACGGCGGTTTTCACAATACCGGCGTGCCGTCGGTGGCGAATCTGCCGCCGGATCGCGGCCGCATAGACGCGGTACGCCAAGTCGAGGCCGATCCGTTCAACTGTTTCGGCGCGTTTCGCGATGGTGGCGCCAGCGCCTGCGGCGAGCTGCGCTTCATGGTCAAGGCTGGGCCGGAACTCGTCCGCGCCTACAAGACGCCGTCGCTGCGCGGCGCCGCCACCCGTCCGCCCTACATGCATGCCGGGCAGTTTTCCTCGCTCGAGGAGGTTGTGGCGCATTATTCGAAGGCGCCTGCCAGTGTCGAGGGTTTATCCGAGATCCACCCGCTGCAGCTTTCGGACCGCGAGCGCGCGGCGCTGGTGGCGTTCTTGAAGACGCTGGCGGAGTGAAGGGACTCAGCTGCTCGGTAGCGATCCTTCGCGCCCCCCTCTGTCCTGCCGGACATCTCCCCCACTTGGGGGG